>UQYE01000031.1:0-24183 GCA_900545145.1 uncultured Collinsella sp.
GGCAAGCAGCTTGCCAAGCAGATCACCCCGGCCTTCCACGACGACGCCGCCAAGGCCGAGCAGGACGCTTCGACCCAGGCGCTCATCGAGTTCTATCGCGCTCATCGCAAGTAGTCTTTACGGCTGAGTTGGCTTATGGCTGAAAGGGGCCCGTATCCGTTGGGATACGGGCCCCTTGCTATTTGGATAGGATGGAATGTATCGGGAGGCGCCTCGACGGGCATCGCAATCGTCGAAGGCGCGCCGTTCATGTTTGGGACAATATGACATTTTTCCCGTTGCAAACAGCGCCGCCGTGGGTGTTCTGTATGATGGCTCAGACAAGGTTGTTCAATGACAGGGAGGCATATATGGCAATCAAAGCCATCGCAATGGATATCGACGGTACGCTCACCAACGACCAAAAGGTCATCGGCCCGCGTACGCGCGAGAAGCTGCTCGCGGCACAGGAATCGGGTATTAAGCTCATCTTGGCTTCGGGTCGTCCCGCCTGGGGTCTTCACGCCTTGGCGCAGGAGCTCGACCTTCAAAACCATGACGGTCTGTTAGTTGCCTTTAATGGCGCGCATGTGGTCGACGCTCAGACCGATGAGGTCCTTTTTGACCAAGCCATGCCGGCTGACGAGCTGCACCGTCTGATTGATCATCTGCGCAATTTTGACGTGATCCCTATGATTTCGCTCGGTCGGGACCTGCACGTCGTGGACTCGTATCGCTGCATGATTACACTGCCGGACGGTTCGCAGAAAAACATCGTCAAATACGAGCGCGATGCGTGCGACCTTAAGATCCGCGAGGTCGAGAGCTTGCATGAGGTCGTGGATACTTATCCCGTGGACAAGCTGCTGACGGCGGGCGATCCGACCTACCTGCAGGCGCATTACGAGGAAATGTATGCGCCCTTTACCCAGACGCTTTCGGGCATGTTTACGGCCGACTGGTACTTTGAGTACACGGCGCCCGGTATCGATAAGGCCCGTGCGCTCGAGGGTGCCCTGCCCAAGCTCGGCATCGATGCCAGTGAGGTCGTATCGTTTGGCGACGGCCAGAACGACAAGTCCATGATTGAGTGGGCCGGCACCGGTGTTGCCATGGGCAACGCCGTCGATGAGGTTAAGGCCGTGGCCCAGATGGTGACCGCCAACAACAACGAAGACGGTATCGCGGTAGCACTTGACCAACTGCTGGGTTAGAATCGCCGATAGTGTATGGTTCGGGCGTCCGCTTGCGGGCGCCCTTTTGTTAGGGAGGGTGCCGTGTCTGCATTTCCGTTCGACGCCGTTATCTTTGACATGGATGGCGTCATCGTCGATACCGAGTATTACTACCTGGGGGAGACCGCCGCGTTTGCCAAGGAGCTTGGGCTGAATCTAACCCAAGAGGAGCTAAACGGGCAGGTTGGCACCTCACATCAGTTCTTCCTGCATATGCTGGTCGATTGGTTTGAGCGCGCCGGTAGGGGGCATTTCACTGGCGAGGAAGCGTTGGCCCGTTGGGACGAGTGGGCGCATAAGCGCCCGCGCGACTATCAGGCTTTGATCAACCCGGGTGCCGTTGATACGATTCGAGAGCTGCCGCGCCGTGGCGTCCGTGTGGCGCTGGCGAGTTCGTCTCCCATGGTCAGCATCGAAGAGGTGCTCCATGCATGCGGACTGTCGGACGCCTTTGAGTACGTGGTGAGCGGCGAGCAGTTTAAGGAGAGTAAGCCCGAGCCCGACATCTACCTGCATGCGCTGGACCTGCTGGGGCTGCCCGCGAATCGCTGCTGCTGCGTTGAGGATTCCGTTCCGGGCATTACCGCGGGTAAGCGAGCCGGCCTGACGGTGATTGCCAAGCGCGAGGAGCGCTTTGGATTTAGCCAAGATGCTGCGGATAAGATTATCGACCAGCTGCCGGATTTGCTGGAATTCGCGTAGGGCCGGGGTGGTACGGCGGCTATTACAGCGATCTCGTTGGGACGAGAGGGGAGCGGCACTATGACATTCAACGTTAGCGCTCTTGGGTTTGGCGATAACGTCGTCGATCGTTACGAGCATATCCACACTATGTATCCGGGTGGCAATGCGGTGAACTTTGCCGTGTATGCCAGGAAATGCGGAGCCGCGCGCTCCGCGTATATGGGCATCTTTGGAAACGACGCCGCGGCTGAGCATATCATCGCGAGCCTTGAGGACGAGAGCGTCGAGCTCGCCAAATGTAAACAACTCATCGGCGAGAACGGTGCGGCTCGTGTTACCGTGGTCGATGGTGACCGCGTGTTTCTGGGGTCGAACGAGGGCGGCATCCGTGGTGATGCGCGCTATGTGCTCGATCGCTTTGACCTTGCGTATATGAAGCAGTTCGACGTGGTTCATTCGGGCAACTATTGCTTTACCGAGCGCGAGCTGCCCAAGTTGAAGGCAGCGGGCGTCACGGTCTCTTTTGACTTTTCGGACGACTCCACCGACGAGTACTACGAGCAAATTGCGCCCTACGTCGATTTTGCTTTCTTTAGTGCGGCGGATGCCGCGGGTGAGGACGAGATTCGCGAGCGTCTGGCATGGGTGCAGGGCTTGGGTCCGCGTTTTGTATCGGCCACGGCTGGCGCTGAGGGCTGCATTGCCTACGACGGCGAGCGTTACTATCGGCAGCATGCCAAGCCTGTGGCAGATATGAAGGACACCATGGGGGCGGGCGACTCGTTCCTGACCTCGTTCCTGATGTGCTATCTCGATTCTGCCAAGCGTGGCGAGGATGGCGCTGAGGCCATCGAGCGCGCGCTCGACTTTGCGGCGGGGTTTGCCTCGACTGTATGCGGCATGGAAGGCTCCTGGGGCCATGGAGCGCCGATTTCCGAATAGGTGAGCAGTCCCGGGAAGTCGAATTGTTGTCTTCTCGGGACCCTGTGGGCAAAAAATGCCAAATATGAGTACTGTCACTATTTTAGTAACAGCGAAATTAAGCTTTTGAGGCCCTAGTTGAATGTCCGAGAGCGATAAAAGCCTGTTATAGGCGGCTTTAGCCATGCTAAAACACCCTGATAATGAACGGCTGTGCATTATCAGGGTGTTGTTTTGTCGCAAAATAATGTGACTAGCTTTGCAACAGTACTCATATTTGGCATTTTTTGCCCACCGGGATCAGCGGAAGTCAAATATGGAGCGCGAATTTCCTAAAACGGTCGATTCGACGCTCTCCTCGGCGCAGTTTTTAAGTTCGGCGATGCGCCGGGAGACGCTTTTTAGCGATGTGATGAGCTGCCGCGCGCTTGTATCTGCTTGCGGCTGGGCTGGCGCATCAGTCTCGAGCAGCAGGCGGTCGAGTGGAATCTGTCGTACGTATTCGCGACCGCGCTTGGTGGCGAGCATCCGCTCGTTCACGGAAAAATAGCAGCCTGCGCTTCGTGCGCGGACGAACTCGTTCGAAGTGTCGCTAAACCAGTGGAAAATGATAGCGGGGGAGTCGGGGCTTGGCGTGAGTAATCCATGCGACTCGAGGATGTCTAGCACGGTTCCTGCCGAACGAACGGCGTGAATTGATATCACACGCCCGGCAAGAGGGCTCTGCACGAGCGCATCGCAGAGCCGGTCAAGTGCCTGTATTTGAAGCGGTTCGCTTCCGGCAAAACGCGCGGAAAAGTCGAGTCCGACCTCTCCGATAAATCGCTCTTGCGCAGCGACTTCGCATAGTAGATTGATTTCAGCGATTCCGCATCGCCCGTCGGCGAGCCACCAGGGATGGAGACCGATTCCAACAAAGATGTTTGAACGGCTACGGGTGCGCTCGTCTGCGCGTGCGAGGTCGCGAGGATCGACGCCGCAGTCAAATAGGACCAGGCCCAGCGCCGTTGCCTCATCGGCAACGGCGTCCGGGCGGGCCATTAAATCAAGATGGCAATGCGCATCAAATAATTGCGGTGTCATCGCGGTGCGTCTCGTTAATTTAGGCGCTGGCCATCGGCGCGCACGCGTTCGCACCCGCGCCCGCTGATCTGGCGGATAACCTCGCCAGCGATCATCTGGCCCATGATGGGCGGCATAAAGCTCGCGGTTCCCAGCTCGGTGCGCTCGTGGATGTTGGAGGGGTCGCGGGGCTGGGTCTTAACCGATTCCTCGCAGCTAAACAGTACGTGTAGGCTCTTGATTCCGCGCTTCTTACATTCTTTGCGCATAATGCGGCTCATGGGGTCACGTACCGTATCGAAGATGTCGGCAAAGCGGAGACACTCGGGATGGAGCTTGTTGGCCCCGCCCATGGAGCTAACCAAACGAATGCCGTGGTCCTGAGCATATTTGGCAATGGTGAGCTTGGCCGAGATGGTGTCGATGGCGTCGACGACGTAGTCGAGCTTGCCACCCGTCTGCTCCAAAACGCTCGCGAAGAAATCATCGATGTTGTCGCTCAGCAGGTATTCGGTGCGCTTGATAACGGTGGCAGCGGGATTGATGTCGTTGATCATGGCTTCCATCACGTCCACCTTGCGCTTGCCGATGGTGCTATGAAAGGCGATGGCCTGTCGATTGATATTGCTGGGCGCGACGATATCCTTGTCCAGAATCACAAAATGACCGATGCCGCCGCGGGCAAGTGCCTCGCAGCAGTTGGAGCCCACGCCTCCGCAGCCGAGTATCAGCACCGTGGCGTTGGCGAGCTTGTCGAGTGCCTCGCGGCCCATGATGATCTCGAGCTTGGTGTCGCGTGTCTCGTTGGGAGTTGCGGCTGTGGTTTCGGTCATAGACATCCTCCGATGGGGAAGCGAATCGTGTTTTGGCTATCGCCATTATAGGTAATCGCCCATAGGTTGCGATGGCGCTTACTTTGATGTGGTTTGAAGCATTTCGATTAGATAGTTAGACAAACATCTAAATATCGAGTATAGTGTGCGCGTCATGAGGGGTGCTGAGAGGAGGTCTTATGCCGGGAGAGGGTTTTAAGGCGCTGGCCGATCCTACGCGGCGGCGCATTTTGGAACTGCTGCGCGAGGGCAATTGCACGGCGGGGGAGCTTGCCAAGCATTTCGATATCAGTAAGCCGTCGCTGAGCCATCACTTGGCGACGCTTAAAAACGCCGGGTTGGTGACCGACGAGCGCCATGGCCAAAACATCGTATACAGCTTAAACACCACCGTCATGCAGGATTTAATTGGCTGGTTTATGGGTTTTACAAACAATGAAGGTGATAAGGATGAATAACGAAAACAAGGGCATTCACCCCACAGGGGTATCGTCGCGCGTGTGGATTGCGCTGGTCGCTCTGTGCGTCGCCAATGTCGTAGCGCACCTCATGGTGATGCCGAGCTTGCCTGCGCAGATTCCCACGCACTGGGGCGCGAACGGCGCTGTCGACGGTTGGGGTCCTAGCTGGATGGCCTCCGCGCTCGGCGTGCTGCCTCTGGCGCTTCTCGCAATGTTCTGCGTGGTGCCGCGCATCGATCCCAAAGGTGAGGCATATCGAACCTCGGGTAAGTTCTATCAGGGCTTCGTAATTGCCTTCACCTTGTTCATGTGCGCCATAAGCTGGCTGGGAGAGCTTACGGTCTGGGGCGTGGTGCCGGCGGTCGGTTCGGTCAACGTGCTGATTTCCGGTGCTGTCGGTTTGCTGTTCATCGGCGTAGGCAACTACTTGCCGCGTGTGAAGCAGAACTATACGCTCGGTATCAAGACGCCCTGGGCGCTTGCCGATCCCGAGAACTGGCGCCGTACGCAGCGCTTTGGCGGTGCCTGCTTTATGGTGCTGGGTGTTGGCCTGATTGTGATGGGCGTGGCGGGCAGCGTGCTTTCGAGTGAAGTCGTCGCCGCGGTGATTGCGGCTCTGGCGTTTGGTTCGGCCGGAGCTGCCTACGCCTATTCGTATCTGCTGTGGCGTAAATCGCAGCGAGCCGTTCGCTAAGGTTGCGGAAAACTAGCGTACGCAGTTCATAGTATGTTCCGGGGGACTTTTCCCAGGTAGTATTAGGGGGTGTGGGCAACCATGCCCCTTTTTCGTTAAGTTTCAGAGCTGGTTTTCTCATTTCGTTTCCACTAAAGCGAATCAAGAATAGGGAAACAGCAGGTAGAAAGGATAGGACAGACATATGGCGGAGTTTATCTACCAGATGTATCAGGCTCGCAAGGCCCATGGCGACAAGGTAATCCTTGACGACGTGACCCTGAGCTTCTACCCCGGTGCCAAGATCGGCGTCGTGGGTCCCAACGGCATGGGCAAGTCGACCCTGCTCAAGATCATGGCCGGCATTGAGGAGGTCTCCAACGGCGATGCCAGGCTCACCCCCGGCTACACCGTGGGTATCCTGCAGCAGGAGCCGCCGCTCGACGACGACAAGACTGTCATCGAGAACGTGCGCATGGCGTTTGGCGATATGATCGCCAAGGTCGATCGCTTCAATAAGATCGGCGAGGAGATGTGCGACCCGGATTGCGACATGGACGCCCTTATGGCCGAGATGGGCAAGCTCCAGGACGAGATCGATGCCGCCGACGGCTGGGATATCGATTCCAAGCTCGGCCAGGCCATGGACGCCCTGCAGTGCCCGGACCCGGATACCCCGGTCAACGTGTGCTCCGGTGGCGAGCGCCGCCGTGTGGCCCTGTGCAAGCTGCTGCTTGAGGCCCCGGACCTGCTGCTGCTCGACGAGCCCACCAACCACTTGGACGCCGAGTCGATCCTGTGGCTCGAGCACTTCCTGCACAACTACCAGGGCGCGGTGCTTGCCGTCACGCACGATCGCTACTTCCTGGATAACGTTGCCGAGTGGATCTGCGAGGTCGACCGCGGCCACCTTTATCCCTACAAGGGCAACTACTCCACGTATCTGGAGACCAAGGCCGCGCGTATTGAGGCCCAGGGCAACCGTGACGCCAAGCTCGCCAAGCGCATGGAGGCCGAGCTCGAGTGGGTACGCAGCTCGCCCAAGGCTCGCCAGGCCAAGAACAAGGCTCGTCTGGCTCGCTACGAGGAGATGGAGGCCGAGGCCCGCGCAAGCCAGAAGCTCGACTGGACCGATATCCGCATTCCCGTTGGACCGCGTTTGGGTAACAAGGTGCTCGAGGCCCATCACCTGCACAAGGAATTCGACGGTCGCGTGCTCATCGACGACCTTTCGTTCACCCTGCCGCGCAACGGCATCGTGGGCGTCATCGGCCCCAACGGTGTCGGTAAGACCACGCTGTTCAAGACCATCGTGGGCCTGGAGCCGCTGACTTCGGGCGAGCTCGAGGTGGGCGAGACCGTCAAGATCTCCTATGTCGATCAGAACCGTTCTGGCATCGACCCCGATAAGAACCTGTGGGAGGTCGTCTCGGACGGCCTGGACCACATGATGGTCGGCGAGACCGAGGTTCCGAGCCGTGCTTATGTGGCGAGCTTTGGCTTTAAGGGCCAGGACCAGCAGAAGCGCGCTGGCGTACTCTCCGGTGGCGAGCGCAACCGTCTGAACCTGGCGCTCACGCTCAAGCAGGGCGGCAACCTGCTGCTCCTCGACGAGCCCACGAACGATCTCGACGTCGAGACGCTGTCCTCACTCGAGGCGGCGCTGCTCGAGTTCCCGGGCTGCTCGGTGGTTATTAGCCACGACCGTATGTTCCTGGACCGCGTCGCCACGCACATTCTGGCGTGGGAGGGCACCGACGAGAATCCGGGCAACTGGTATTGGTTCGAGGGCAACTTCGAGGCCTATCAGGCCAACCGCATCGAGCGCCTGGGCGAGGACGCAGCCCAGCCGCATCGTATTCACCGCAAGCTGACGCGCGATTAGTCGAGCTCAGGTGACCTAATGAGAAAGGGACGATAACCTTGAGGGTTATCGTCCCTTTTTGTTACTTGGTAGAAGGTTCGACTTTATCGATGGCCCAGGTGGCTCCGAGACCGCCGGTGGTGTTGCGGCGGATGCGCACGGTAACCTCGCGGCGCTCGCCGGCCTGCGTGTAGCGCAGGGGGAAGCTTGCGCGGTTTCGCGCGGCCTCGATGGTACCGCGCTCGCGGGCGATCCAGTAGTACTCGCCGACAATGCCGAGGGTGTCGGCGCCGTAGGGGAGATAGGTCGACAGCTGGTGTAGCAACGGGCCGGGGCAGAAGACCTCGGTTGCGAAATCGACGGGGAAGTTCTCGGGGATGGTCGGTGCTGCAGGTGCGGGGGCTGGGGCCGCTGCGGGTGCCGAAGCCGGTGCCGGTGCGGGAATTTGGTCGCAAGCAGCGGCGGGCACGGACTCGATGACGGGTGCGGGCTCCGGCGTCGCTTCCGGCCTGGTCGTGGAATCTGCGGGCTTCACGATGGCGGGCGCGTCTGCAGCTGCAGTTTCAACCTCAACCTGCGCCGCGTTCTCGTTCTCGACGCTCGACTTTGCCTCGATGGGCGTGGACGCCATGGTGGTGATGCCGGCGTTGGCGTTCTCGGGGTCATAGACGACCGTGAGCGAGATGGCGGGCTGCGGTGCCTCGGGCTCCGATGCCGCCTCGGTAGCGTCCTGTTCTGCGAGTTCTTCGGGCTGATCGTCCTCGGCCTCGTTGCCAAAGACATCGCTGTTTTGGAACGCAGGCGTCTCGGGTTGGTCAGCGGCTTCTTCGGTTGTCGACTTGGGCGCTTCGTTGAGCTCCACAGTTGCTTCCTGCTCGGATATGACTTCGGGATCGGTCGTGGCGGCGATTTCGGTTTCGGCTTCTGCTGTTACCTCAATAGCGACTTCGATCTCTGTCTCGGGCTCGGGTTCCGGCGCGGCTTCAGCCATGGCTTCGGGCTCGGGACGCTTAACGTGCTTGGGGCGCACAGCCTTCAGGTCCTTCTCACCGCGCTTTTTCTTTTTGTAGGACTGCTTGGCTCCCTTGGCTGCCTTGGGCTTGTCCTCGCCCTTGGCGAGAGCGGCATCCCAAGCCTCGTTGGCGATGACGGTGGCATACAGACGCCCGCCCTTAAAGACGGTCAGCTTAATGCAGTCGTCAAGCTCTTCGAGCAACTCGCGCGTGGACTCAAAGCCCAGGTCGTAGGCCGTCATATCGCCCGCGACGAGTGCCTCCTCGACCTGCGTCATAAACGTTTGCTTGCCGCATCCAATCGCATCGCGTAGCAGGCGATACAGATAGATGTGGTTGCCCAGCGAAAGCGTGGGCCTAACTATTGTCTTGCTCATGGCAAATCTCCTCTTTACACATGTAAAGCATCTTACCATCGCATAGCGTTCGCCATGGCGGCGCCCAAGGCAAACGGGCGCGAACCGCTGTCGATTCGCGCCCGTTATACAGGCCGGTTATCTATGAGAGGAAAATGTGCTTAGTTGCCCGATGCCGTGCCTTGGCTCGAGTTGTCGGATGCCGTGCCGGACGCGGTTCCGCTCGAGCTGTTCGAGCTGTTGGTGTTGCTGCTGTCTGCTGTGCCCGTTCCCGAAGTGGTGTCGCTCGTCTGACCGCCCGTGCTCGGCTGCGAACCGTCAGTCGTTTGGCTTGAGTCGGTCGTGCCGGACGGCGTGCCACTGTTGGCCGTAGAGGAATCGGTACCCTGCGATTGGTTTTGGGTGTTCGCGGACGAATCGGCAGAGGTAGAACTGTCTTGCGTGTCGTCCGTCTGTGCCTGCTGATCCTGCGACTGGGTGGTGCCATTTGCATCGCTCTCGGTCGTGCGCGACGAAAGGATTGACTCGGGGCGCTCGCCCAGACCCTCACCGGCGGTGGTAATAAGGATGGCGCCGGTACAGGCGATGACTGCGACGATGGCGATGGCGATCGAGAAGACGATGACCTTCTTTTGCGTCTGGCTGCGCTCTGCCGCCGCCTTGGCGCGCAGACTGTTAGGGGCGACGCGCGCCGTGGTCGCGCGTCCCGCAACCTGGCGCATTTCCTGCGTGGTCGCGGCGCCACCTAGGTGCTCCTCGACATCGGGTTCAACGGGCTCGTAGGCGCCGGCAGGGTAGTCGACAGCGGCATGCGTGCCCTTGATTGCTTCGGCGCTGGCAGAGATAAAGTGGCGGTAGACCTGCGAGGACACAACGGTGATGACCGAGCTCACGGCGGCGCCAATTACTGAACCAGCGATACCAATCTTGGAGGCAAGCGCGACGCTCGTGGCGGCAGCTGCGGCGCCGGCGATGATCTGGGGAATGGAAATGTCGTCAAACAGGCCCTTTTTGGGTGCGATGGCCATGGTCTGTCCGATGGAATGGTTCTCGTGCACGCCGTTGTTGAGCGATGCCGGCGTCATGACGCGCGTGCGCGGCGCGTCGGTATATTCAGTCGTCATACGGGGTCCTCCCGGTTCGTTTAGTGCTGCGACAGGTTGTTCAGCCCTCAGGGTACCCAGTCGGTGTGAACCGGAGATGGATTCGCCCGCAACACCATCAACTCACCAAAGCGCGAAACTTCTTCTCAGGCTGATCGAATGAAGACGGGGCGAATCGTTCGGATGTCGAAAGGAAGGTTGACCGGATTTGAAATCCCGTGGAATAATCGGGCCTGCGGCGCTGTTGCTTGCGCCGGGTAGGGAGCGTCATGAAAATCCTTAAGCGGATCAACAACAATACGGTTATCTGCGTAAACGCCAAGGGCCGTGAACTCGTGGCAATTGGCCGCGGTATCGGGTTTCCCAATGGCCCCGATGAGGTCACACTCGATAAGATCGAGCGAACCTTCTACGGTGTCGACTCGCGCTACCTAGCGCTGCTCGACGAGATCGATCCTCAGGTGATGGAGTTCTCCGCCCAGATTGCCGATATCGCTCGCTCCAACATCTCGCGCGAGCTCTCGGCAAACCTTCCCTTTACCATGGCTGACCATATCGCCTTTGCCATCAAACGCTGCCGCGAGCATATGTTTGTGCAGATGCCGCTCTCCTATGATGTGCAGCAGATGTACCCCATTGAGTACAAGATCGCCAAGTTCGCGATCGAGGGCATCAATCGCGGCTTCAACGTCAAGATGCCGCGGGGGGAGGCGAGCGGTATCGCGCTCTGTATCGTCAACAGCGTGGTCGCCTCGTCTTCAAAGGCCAAATCCAATACGGTGCGTAAGGACGAGGTGATGCTCGAGAGCTTCACCAAGATTATCGAATCCGAGCTGGGGGTTTGCGTGGACCGCGACGGCTTTGACTTTTGCCGTTATGCCACGCACGTGCGCTACCTGTTAGAACGCGTGCGGACAGGAGAGCCCCTCAACACGGAGAACGGCGCGCTTTACGGACCGCTCTGCGAGCAGCATCCCGATGTGCGTAAGCCAGACCGCCGGTGATGTGGCCGTGTGCGTCGACCGCATGGCCGCGCTTATCGAAGAGCGCTTTGACGCCGGGCTCGCAGATGAAGAGAAGGTCTACCTGATGCTCCACGTCAATCGCGTCTGCGCGGGATCTAGGTCCTAATCGACCGCTCGCCGCTGAAGTTTGACCGTTGGCCGGTTTCGACTTTCGTAAAAGCAACTGTTGGATGTAGTTTCATAGTCACATAAGGTGTTATTCGAGAAGAGCCTCGAAGCATGACGTAGACAGTTCCCTGTCCGCTTTGTGCTTTGGGGCTCTTCTGTTTTTGTCTTCTTCTTGCTTTTCTCGATTTGCCTCGTGTCAGGCCTGCCGTAATCGGTTCTTCGCGTGTGCGCAAACGGGAAGACAGAAAAGCAAGGGAGTTCAGCTATGACTGACAATAAGAAAATCGCCGCGGACGTGCTCGAGGCCGTCGGTGGCAAGGAGAACGTGACGTTTGTTGCGCACTGTATGACGCGCCTGCGTTTTAACCTCAAAGATATCGATGCCCCCGATATCAAAGAAGTGAAGAAGATTGGCGGTGTGTTGGGTGCTCAAATCTCCGGAGGGCAGTTCCAGGTAATCGTGGGCCAAAACGTGCCCAAGGTTTATGACGAGCTCTGCAAGATCGGCGGCTTTGCCAAGCAGGACGCCATCGACGAGAACCTTGATGCTCCTAAGCAGAAGCTCACACCTAAGGTTATTGGCAATAACATCCTCAACTACCTGTCAAGCTCCATGGTGCCTATGATCCCCGTCCTAATGTGTGCTGGCCTGTTCAAGACCGTAGCGGTGGTGCTGGGACCTACGATGGCGGGCGTGCTGTCCGACACAAGCGACCTTTATGTTCTGATGAACATGGTTTATGACGCAGCGTTCTATTTTATCCCCATCTACCTTGGCTATAATGCGGCTAAGAACATTGGCGTAACGCCTGTCCTCGGTGCCTTTATGGGCGGCATTCTTATCGACCCGACCATGATTCAGCTTGCGACCGATGGAGCTCAGTTCTCCGTTTATGGCATTCCCTGCGTCGCCGCAAACTACACAAAGACGGTCCTTCCCATTCTTCTGTCCGTGTGGGCGATGAGTTATATCGAGCGCTTCTTCCGCAAATATGTGCCAGATACCCTTTCAACGGTTTTCGCGCCTTTCCTTACCATGGTCGTCGCTGTTCCTGTGTCTCTCTGCGCTCTCGCCCCTGTTGGTTCATGGGCCGGTAATGCCCTCGCCGCCGGTTTTGAGTTCCTTGGTACTTCCGGTGGTATCGCCGCCATCCTCGGAGGAGGTATTCTGGCGGGTCTTTGGTGCCCAATGATTATTACCGGCATGCATGTGGCGGTTGCGATGATTGCCATCGCTAACTATATGACTGTGGGAACCGACAGCTTTGTTTTGGTTGCGACGGGCGTTAGCCTTTGGGCGACCTTCGGCTGCGAGGTGGCGACCTGGCTCAAGCTGTGCGATAAAGACGAGAAGAGCATGGCATTCGGCTATTTGGTCGCAAACATTGTCGGAGGCGTCGGCGAGCCTTTCATCTACGGCATGATGCTGCGCTATCGCCGCGTGTTTGTCTGGAAGATTATCGGATCCTTTGTTGCCGGTGCGCTTGCAATCGCTCTCGGAGCCACGGTTTATACTGCCGGCGCGGCATCTAACTTCTTGGAGTTCCTCGCGTTTGCGGGCGGCGGGACTCAGAATCTCATCAACTTTGGAATCGCTGCTGGTGCAGGCTTCCTTGTGAGCGCCTTGGGCACGTATTTCCTGGGCTTTACGGCGGATGAGCTCGAGAATGGTCCCGTTTCCGAGCGTTAAGTTTTCTACGGCCTGCGTGTGGCAGGACGCATTGGAAGGGCGTCCATGACGCCCTTCTCTTTTTGTATTTCTATTTCCGATGTTTGGGCGGCGTGTGCCGCGAAGAGTTGGAGTTGGAATGAACATAGAGTTTGGAATCTCGAAGATTGACGTAACACCCCAGTCTCCTTGCCGCATGGGCGGCTACAACAGAAAAGGTGCCTGGACGGATGTTCTTGATCCTATTGAGGTCAACGCTAGCGCTGTCTGTGTTGATCTTGTCCCGTTTATTCTTATCGAGCTCGATTCAATAATGGTGTCGAAAGATTTTTCCCTTTCGGTCAAGAACGCCGTATCGTCAAAAACGGGCATCGATTCGAGCAATATCGTCGTCGCATGCATTCATACCCATTCTGCACCATGCTATTTTAAGCTTGCCTACGAGGACACGTTACCTGAAACCGAATTGACGAGTGATTTGATTGGCTTGGCTACCGAGGCGGCGGTATCTGCATGGGCGTCCAGGTCGAAGGCGACCGTATCGATGGAGATGTTAGGCATCGAGGGACTGTACGGGAATCGAAATGTTCAGGGCGGTCCGGCCGATAAACAGGTAAGTATTTTCTCGTTTGAGGACGCTCAAGGTGGTCGCCCAATTGGAAAAATGCTGTTCATGTCCGCTCATCCTACCATCCTTAATGGGAAAAGCGCCGTCCTCTCTGCTGATTTGATTGGGCATGTCAGGCAGCGTTTGGAGAGGAAATATGGCTGTCCTGTACTTTGCGTCAACGGAACGTGCGGGGATGTGTCGACGCGTTTCTATCGGCAAGGGGAGGGAGTTGCCGAACTCGAGCGTACGGCTAACGAACTTTGCGCTCAAATTGAATCCAAGCGTGAGCGCGCGGCACTCAGAGTTGATACTCCGCGTTGGGGCTCTATCAGCATGAAGAGTGTCTACGATGCAAAAACAGATCCGGATTGGATCGAGATGACCAATCGGATAGAGGCTATGGATGCGAGCCCGATGCGAGACTTTCTCCTTAAGCGGCAACAGCTTAAGCTCTCGATGGGGAAAATCGAGCTTGAGCTTCCGAGCCAGTTTGCGGTAATTGGTAACTGCATTTTTATCACGATGCCATGCGATACGTGTAGCACATTAGGCTTGGATTTTAAGAGGGCGTTTAGCCAATACAACGTCTTTGTTATCGGCTATGCGAACACGTACTGCAACTACCTTGTGCCTCAGGAAGACTACGGCAAGTATTTTGAAACCTACAACTCGCGAACGCCGCGCGGGGTTGCCGATGCGTTCGTTGCGCGAATCATTCAGGCGGTCGGTGCCGCGCTATAGCAGGCGCTATAGACCATCGTGGTAGATGAACCGGTCAGGATTATACGGAGCATGTATTGTGTCAATCATTGAACCTCTCATCCAACAAGTCCTTATCATGTTTTTGCTCATGGGAATGGGCTACGCTCTAAACCGCTTGGGCATATTGAGCGAGCAGGCTGCAATAGAATTCGGAAAGTTGCTCATCAACCTTGTGATTCCCGCAATCATTCTCAAATCATTTTGGATCGAGTATTCGTTTCAGAGGATGTATGAGTTGGGAATGACCTTAATGCTGTCGGCGGCGATGTTGTTGCTCGCTTGCGTTGTTGCCCGCCTGTTGTTCAGGGGCCGTCCCATCGACATTTTTGCTGCGGCATTCTCGAATGCTGGATTTGTGGGAATACCCCTTGTTGAAGCGGCGCTTGGAAAAGATGCCGTGTTTTTCATCACGTGCATGATCGCTCTTCTCAATGCCATGCAATGGACATACGGGCAGTATCTGCTGTCGGGGTCTAAAAAATGTATGAGTCCTAAAGCGATCCTGACAAGTCCAATGGTCATGGCTTTATTGGGCGGTTTCTTGATTTTTATCCTTCGTGTCCCAACGGTCCCTCTGGCACAGTCAGTGCTTTCGTATATCTCGGGGCTCAACACTCCGCTAGCAATGATGACTCTCGGTATCTATCTTGCTCAGTCTGATTTGATGGCGCTCCTGAGGGCGAAAAGCTTGTTTGCCGTCTCATCGGTCAGGCTGCTTGTCATTCCGATTCTTTCGCTCCTGTTCCTATGTCTCTTTCCATGTGATAGGTCAATTAAGATGGCGCTGCTGATTGCGGCTGCGACCCCCACCGGCGCGAATGTAGCTATCTTTGCCCAGCAGCATAATAAGGACTATCGATATGCATGTGGAACAGTCTGTGTTACCACCCTTCTGTCTATGTTCACTATGCCAGCGATAGTGTCCTTGTCTCAGCTAGTGTTCTAGGCGCTATGCCACGCACCTGCGGATGAACGCTTCGTGGCGGTCGATTATGGCCGGGGCCCAACAATCCGGACCGCCGTCGATCGTGCTGGCAACAGATGCCATCAACTCATCAAGGGGGCTTGCTATCATTGGTGCACTAGCTTGATGCTAAACTGAATTAATGATTGCGAGGTGGTTTACGTGATGTACCCGTATATGACATTCGAAGATGGTACCGAGGTCATTCATTCTGACCTGATCACAGATGGCGATATCGAAAAGGTCATCGTGCATTTTGAACGACCGACGGCAGAGGGTTTCGACTCCGCTCGTTGCGAGCTGCCTTCTTACAATTGGACCATGTGGGAGGGGCGTTTTACCGACGAGGAGAAGCGAGGTTTTGAGACTTTTCTGAGCAATAACGCCCATCTGCTGTATCGCTACGCCGCAAACGGAGGAGCTAAAGTTGCCTAGCCTTTTTCTTATTGGCGGCTATCGGGTCTTCTTTTGGTCCAATGAAGCGGGCGAGCCAATCCATGTCCATGTTTGCAAGGGGGCGCCTTCAGATAACTCGGCCAAAATCTGGCTGACTCGAAGAGGTGGCTGCATTGTCGCTAATAACAAAGCGAAGATCCCCCGGAGCACGCTTGATGACCTCTGTGAAATCATCGCCGCTCAGCATGAATTGATTTGCTCTAAATGGAAGGCATTTTTCCTTGTGGACGAGATCTCGTTCTACTGCTAAACGTCATCCCGGCTTCTCTTTTCCAATTTTAATCATGAGCTTGTCCCATCTGTGCTGATTGAACTTGACAGTACAATGGAGGCGGACTATATCGCCGCCGCTCGTTGCGGCTAACGGATGTGCTGGAGCTCGCATGAACGATTTTCTAAACGGTCAAGTTGAGAACGACGGTTTTTTGCGCGTGGCAGCGGCCTCGCCCAAGATTCGCGTGGCCGATGTTGAGGGCAATGCCGAGGTTGCGCTGGCGGCTGTTCGCGAGGCTACCGAGCGCGGCGTTCGTGCGCTCGTGCTGCCCGAGCTTAACCTGACTGGTTATACCGCGGCTGATCTGTTCCATAACCGCACGCTGCTGCACGCCTGCGAGGCGGCGCTGGTGCGCATCCTCGATGAAACGCGCGAGTTGCCGATCGTCTTTACTGTTGGCTTGCCCGTTGCGGTGGCCGAAAACATCTACAACTGCGCGGCCGTGTGCTGTGCGGGCGAGCTTTTGGGCCTTACGGCTAAGAAGTATCTGCCCAACTATGGCGAGTTCTACGAGCGCCGCTGGTTTGCCCCGGCGCCTGCCGATCCCGTGTGGGTTGAATTTGCCGGTCAGGGTCCGGTGCCGCTTGGCTCGGGGCTTGTCTACCGCTGCTGTGATGAGGGCGCCGAGGACCTGGTGCTGGGCGTTGAGGTCTGTGAGGACCTGTGGGTGCCGGCGCCCCCTTCGACCGAGATGGCGCTTGCCGGTGCGACGGTGATTCTCAACCCGTCGGCTTCTGACGAAATCATCGGTAAGGCAGATTACCGCCGCAGCCTTATCTCTAACCAAAGCGCGCGCCTGTACTGTGCCTATGCCTACGCGGATGCGAGTGAGGGCGAGTCCACGACCGACATGGTCTTTGCGGGCGAGAACCTTATCTACGAAAACGGATCCAAGCTCGCCGCCACTAAACTGCTTACCTGCGATATGGCCATCGTCGACGTTGACCTTGACCGTCTGGTTGCCGAGCGCCGTCGCTCGACGACGTGGACGCGCGCGGACGATGCGCCGGAGGCCACGACCGTTGAGTTTTCGTTTGAGGGCGTGCTGGCCGAAGAACCTGTCCTGCGCGATGCCTGCGATATCGACCGCGTCTTCCCCCGCGCGCCCTTCGTGCCTGCCGACCATGGTGACCTGGCTGAGCGCTGCGAGACCATCCTCGACCTGCAGACCGCGGGCCTCAAGACCCGTCTTGCCCATACGGGTACCAAGGCGGCTGTCATCGGTCTTTCAGGCGGTCTGGACTCCACGCTGGCGCTGCTTGTGACCGTGCGTGCCTTCGATGCGCTGGGGCTGCCGCGCACGGGTATCACGGCGGTTTCCATGCCTGGCTTTGGCACGACGCATCGCACTAAGTCGAATGCCGAGTCGCTCGCTCGCGACCTGGGCGTGAGCTTCCGCGAGGTTTCGATCCACGCGGCTGTGGAGCAGCACTTCAAGGACATTGAGCACGATCCGACCGTGCAGGACGTGACCTACGAGAACAGCCAGGCCCGCGAGCGTACGCAGATTCTGATGGATCTGGCCAACCAGGCTGGCGGTTTTGTCATCGGCACGGGCGACCTGTCGGAGCTGGCGCTCGGCTGGGCTACCTATAACGGCGACCACATGAGCATGTACGCCGTCAACGCGAGCGTGCCCAAGACGCTTGTGCGCCATCTGGTGCGCTATGCGGCCGATGTCTTTGGCGGGCGTATTGCCGAGGTCTTGCTCGATATCCTCGATACGCCGGTGTCCCCCGAGCTCCTGCCGCCCACGGGCGACGGCGAGATTGCGCAGAAGACTGAGGACCTGGTGGGCCCGTACGAGCTGCACGACTACTTCCTCTACTACCTGCTGCGTTTTGGCTTTGAGCCGGGCAAGATCTACCGCATGGCGCTCAAGAGCTTCGAGGGCGTCTACGACGCCAAGACCGTCCACACGTGGCTACGTACGTTCTACCGTCGCTTCTTTGCCCAGCAGTTTAAGCGCAGCTGCCTGCCCGATGGCCCCAAGGTGGGCTCGGTCACGCTCAGCCCGCGCGGCGATTGGCGCATGCCGAGTGACGCCAGCTCGCGCCTGTGGCTCGCCCAGATTGACGCGCTCAATCCGATGGACTAAGGTTGCCAAATTGAACCAAAACAGCGGGTACAAGCGTTACACTTTTGCAATCTGATGGCCCGTATCGCGCGGCGCTCTTGTCGGAGCGCCGCGTTTTTCATATCGAAAGGTGGCACCATGCAGGCATCGCAGCGTCTCGACCGCTTTGGCGCGGAGGTCTTCGCCTCGCTCAACAACAAGCTTCTCGCGCTGAAGGCTCAGGGCAAGACCATTTACAACATGAGCGTGGGCACGCCCGACTTTAAGCCGTACGACCACGTGGTCGAGGCGCTCACGCAAGCGGCCCAGGACCCCGAGATGTGGAAGTATGCCCTGCGCGACCTGCCCGAACTCAAGCAAGCCGTGTGCGATTACTATGAGCGCCGCTTTGGCGTTTCGGGCATTACGCCGTCTATGGTGCAGTCGTGCAACGGCACGCAGGAGGGCGTGGGCCATTTGGGCCTGGCCCTGCTCGATCCGGGTGACACCATTTTGGTTCCCGATCCGTGCTACCCGGTCTTTGAGGCGGGCGCCAAGATTGCCGATGCCAAGCTCGAGTACTATCCGTTGGTCGCCGAGCATAATTACCTGCCCTATGTGGCGGGCATCGATCCCGAGGTGGCCGATCGTGCCAAGTATATGATCGTGTCGTTGCCCGCCAACCCGGTCGGCTCGGTGGGCACGCCCGAGGTCTACGAGGAGATCATCGCTTTCGCCCGCGAGCACGACCTGCTCATCGTCCATGACAACGCGTACTCCGACATCGTGTTTGACGGCGAGCCCGGCGGCAGCTTCTTGCAGTATCCCGGTGCGCTCGAGGTGGGCGTTGAGTTCTTCTCGCTCTCCAAGTCGTTTAACGTCACCGGTGCGCGTATCGGCTTTTTGGTCGGCCGCGAGGACGTGGTCTCTGCCTTTGCCAAGCTGCGCGGCCAGATCGACTTTGGTATGTTCTTCCCGATCCAGAAGGCTGCTATCGCCTGCCTGAACGGTCCGCGCGATGAGGTCGAGGCGCAGCGTCTGAAGTACCAGGAGCGCCGCGATGCCCTGTGCGACGGTCTTGAGGGCTTGGGCTGGGAGCGTCCCAACGCGCATGGCTCTATGTTTGTGTGGGCCAAGCTTCCCGGTGGTCGCACCGATTCCATGGCGTTTTGCGAGGAGCTTATGGAGAAGGCCGGCGTTGTGGTGACGCCGGGCGCGAGCTTTGGTCCTTCGGGTGAGGGGCATGTGCGCATGGCGCTGGTCCTGCCGCCCGATCAGATCGCTTTGGCTGTCGAGGCCATTCGCGAGGCGGGCCTGTATTAGAAAGCTATTCCGCTCGTCAATAGCTCGAAACCGATTTCGTGCAGTTATTTTACGAATCCTGCAAACAATTTCGGTAAACGGTCGATTTTTGGCTGCGAATAGGAGCATAATCAAAGTCCCGATTGGATGTATTGGGATTACGGCAAGCCGCTCGGGTCGTTCCCGGGCGGCTTGTTTGTGGAGAGAGATGGGAGTTTCTAATGGTTAACGAGAAGAAGGTCGCTATTGTCGGCTGCGGTTTCGTTGGTTCGTCTTCGGCGTTCGCGCTGATGCAGAGTGGTCTGTTCTCCGAGATGGTCCTCATCGACGTGGACAAGAACCGCGCCGAGGGTGAGGCCCTGGATATCGCGCACGGCATGACGTTTGCCGAGCCGATGAAGATCTACGCCGGCGATTATTCCGATGTCGCCGACGCCGCCATGATCGTCGTCACCGCTGGCGCTGCCCAGAAGCCCGGTGAGACCCGTCTGGACCTGGTCAACAAGAACGTCAACATCTTTAAGTCCATCATTCCCGAAATTAAGAAGTCTGGCTTCGACGGCATTCTGCTCATTGTCTCCAACCCGGTCGATGTTCTGACCTATGCCGCCATCAAGATGTCCGGCCTGCCCGAGGGCCACGTCATCGGTTCCGGTACCGTGCTCGACACCGGCCGTCTGCAGCAGATGCTTGGTGCCCATGTCGAGGTCGACCCGCGCGATGTCCAGGCCTATGTCATGGGTGAGCACGGCGACTCTGAGTTTGTCGCTTGGTCCAGCGCCCAGGTTGCCGGCGTGCCGCTGAACACTTTCTGCGAGCTTCACGGTCATCTGGAGCATGAGGCTGCCGAGAAGCGCATCGCCGAGGACGTCAAGAACTCCGCCTACACCATCATCGAGAAGAAGCACGCCACCTACTATGGCGTTGCCATGGCCGTCAAGCGCATCTGCACCGCCGTCATGCGCGATGAGCAGACCGTTCTGCCCGTCTCCTCGCTCATGGTGGGCGAGTATGGCCTGTCCGATCTTGCCATCTCCATGCCGACGGTCGTTGGCCGCGACGGCGTCGTCTGTCGCGTCCCCGTGCCGCTGAACGATGACGAGCAGCATGAGCTTACCGCCTCCGCCAAGGCCCTCAAGGACATCATCGACAGCGTCGACTTCTCCTGCTAAATCAAGCTCGCTAGAGCGAAAAGCTACAATGAAGGCGTCCGGGTCCACACGGCCCGGGCGCCTTTTTGGTGCAAAGTAACCTGACCCCAATGCACCATAGTTGATGGGAGGGCCATGTCGGATTCGCCTAATTTTTTAACCTATGCCCAGACGGCGTTTGATCCGTTTGAGGAGAGGCCGTTCTGCGCGGTGGATAGCCTGGTCTTTGCGTGGTTGTCCTATTTGCGTTTGCCGGGTGATATGGCGGAGCTGACGAACTGGCAGGGCCTAGACGTACGCGAACTGCTGCGTGCCGAGTGCTACCGGGACATGATTGACGACTTGTGGGATCCAGAGGGGAGCAGGGCCTTGTTGGAGGCCGTGGCAGCAAACCCTCGTTACCGTGGCGTGCACGTTTGCGGCTATCGTGCCGTGAGCGATGTGGTAGCGACAGAGCAGTTTGCAGCCATGGCGTTCCGGTTTCCGGCGGGGTTTAGTTATCTTTCCTTCCGGGGGACCGACAGCACGATTGTGGGCTGGAAAGAGGACTTTAACATGGCGTTTCGGTGTCCTGTGCCGGCCCAGGAATCCGCGGTACGTTATGTGGACGAGGCGGCGGATGCGATTGACGGGCCGCTTTTGTGCGGAGGTCATTCCAAGGGTGGAAACCTTGCGGTGTACGGTGCGGCGATGTGCTCCGATGTCGCCCGCGAGCGAATCGAACGGGTGTATTCCCATGATGGTCCGGGCTTCGTCGAGGAGTTTCTGAACGGCAACGCCTTTGCCGATCTTTGCGGTCGAATCGACAAGACGCTACCTCGGTCGTCGATCTTTGGCATGATGTTCGAGACACAGGAGGACTATGCCATCGTTGAGAGCACCGAGTTCAGCCTGCTGCAGCACAATCCCTTTAGCTGGGTGGTTGATGGTCGCGACTTCGTGTACTGTGAGCGCCTGTCCGCCGGTGCTCGATACGTTGATGGCTCCATTCGCGAGATGCTGCTTGCAGTGTCGCCTAGCGAGCGCGAGCGTTTTGTAGATGCGTTGTTCTCCGTGTTTGAGGCTACGGGTGCTGAGCGGTTTGCGGATATCGCCGGGAATCTGCGCGAGAGCCTGCCCGTGATGCTCCAGGCTGCGCAAGGCTTTGACGAGGATACGCGACGCTTTGTCTCGCAGACTATCGTGGCAATCCTTAAATGCGCACTGCTGCCCAAACGACCCCAGATCGACATGCCCGCTGCCGGCAAGAGTTTGGCAGAACAGCTCGAGGCTTGGCAATCCGAGCTCCTGCGCTAACCATTGGTGCAAAGCAACCTGTCCCCGATGCACCAAGCTTCGATGCGCCTGGGGCGGGCTCGACCGCTATACTGGTTCGTGCCGAAATCGATCTAGAACGGAATGCCGTATATGAAAATCAATCACGCGATTCTGCATATCCTGGACTTTGACTCTGCCGTCAACGTTATGAGCCAGCGCGAGCTCGATATCGAGAGCCGTACCGTGCGCAACTTCGTGACCACGCATCTGCGCCGCGCACGTACCTCGGCCGACAATAAACGCGCCACGTTTGCCGAGAACTCTGCGTTTGGCGGCGAGCTCAAGGGCTATTTCTTTGGCGAGCGCGAGTTCGTGGACCTGTCGCAGCAGATTGCGGAGTTTATCTCCTCCGAGCTCACCAAAGCCGAGAAAGCCGAGTCCACCGATGTGCTCGTGGCCGACTTTGACGACGACGAGGATGCCCGCTGGTTTGCCGTGATGCTGCTGGGCTCCAAACAGGCCTTTATGCACGAGGTGGGCCGCGAGGAGGGCGAGGTACGCAACGACATCGCGCGCCACTATGCTATCCTGCCGAATCCTTCCCAAAAGGTGCCAAGCTATGCCATCGTGCGCGCGAGCACCATGGAGATCGGCTATGTGGACAAGAAGCGCAAGATTGCCGGCGAAGACCGCATGCTCATTCCCGACGGTCTGCTGCAGTGCGATACGGGCGTGTCGGGCAAGGAGGTCATCGACACCGTGACGCGTGTGGTCGAGGAAGTCGCCGAGGAGCACGGTGCCAATACGGCCGTGGCGCTCGCCAAGGTTAAGGCTGCCGTCGCCGAGAAAGTCGAGGATGACGAGGAGCTGCCGCCCTGGGATATCGTCGATGAGGTCTTTGAGGACGAACCGGTTATCAAGGAGAGCGTGCGCGCGGCACTGACTGAGGAGAAGGTGCCTGAGCGTGTGCCCGTGGAGCGCAAGCAGGTCGAACGCGCGGCCGTGCGCAACCACAAGATTCGTACCGATACGGGCATCGAGATCAGCTTTCCGGCCGAGATGGGCTCGAACTCCGAGTACATCGAGTTCGTCAACGAACCCAACGGCCTCATCTCCATCGAGCTCAAGAATATCGGGTCAATTGAAAATCGATAAACTGCGCTTGGACGCTGCAGAAAAACAAAGGTCGAAGCCCTTCGGGACTTCGGCCTTTTTGCTTGGGGCTGAATTGCGTCGCTGGTTGAACACAAGCCAGCGAAAACGCCCCTAGGCGAGCAAGGTGACGTGAAAGAGGAGGGAAGCGTACTTCGGTACGCGACCGACGATTGAACGTCAGATTGCCGCCTAGGGGCGTTTGCAGCGTCGAGTCGTTACGGCGTTTGGTAAAACGCCGTAACTATTAAAGCTGACGTAGTCCCTCTTCGAGGCCGGTCTTGCTGTCGGTCTTCTCGTCGCGCATCTTGATGACGCGGGCGGGGACGCCGGCCACGACGGCACCGGCGGGGACATCCTCGACGCACACGGCGCCGGCGGCAACGACAGCGCCCTTGCCTACGTGCACGCCCTCCAAGACCACGGCGTTGGCGCCGATCATGACATCGTCCTCGATGATGACGGGCGTGGCGCTGGCGGGCTCCACAACGCCTGCCAGCACGGTGCCGGCGCCGATGTGGCAGTTCTTACCCACGGTGGCGCGGCCGCCCAGCACGGCGCCCATGTCGATCATGGACCCGGCCCCGATGACCGCGCCGATGTTGATGACGGCACCCATCATGATGACGGCGTTGTCGCCGATCTCCACCTGCTCACGGAGGATGGCACCCGGCTCGATGCGGGCGTTGATGTTCTTCTTGTCCAGCAGGGGGATGGCAGAGTTGCGGCTGTCGTTCTCAATGACCAGCTGGGCGATGTTGTCCTTGTTCGCATCTAAGATGGGCTGGATGTCCTTCCAGTCCCCGAAGACGAGCTTCGTCTCCCCGCAGGGGAAAACGGTGGCGTTGGGGAAGTCGATGGGGGCTTTCTCGGTCAGATAGACCTTGACCGGGGTCTTCTTCTCGGCGGTGCGGATGCGTTCGATGATCTCCTGGGCGTTCATGGGTTCAGGTCCTCCTTTGGGGGTCGATTTCTCCTAATACATGGGTGTACTATAACACCTTTTTTCTTCTGCCGCAAGCGATTTTTATTGAGGTGATTGTTATGCAAGTGATCGAATACCGCCGGGCGCTGCACCGCATCCCGGAGCTGGACCGGGACCTGCCGGAGACGCTGTCCTACTTACGCAGCGTGCTGGAGCCTCTGGGCTGCGCCCTGTTCTCGCCCATCCCCGGTGCCCTGTGCGCTTTTTTTGACTTTGGGAGGGCCGATG
>UQYE01000032.1:0-24111 GCA_900545145.1 uncultured Collinsella sp.
TGTGCGACCGATGATGACGGAGGCCACCGAGCAGGGCCTGGGAACGTGCTGGGTATGCCATTTTAAGCCTGAGGTGGCACAGGAGCAGTTCAATCTGCCCAAGGGCGTCTATCCCTATCACATGCTCGTCTGTGGCTATCCCGCCGACCACATCGCCGATCCCGAGCATCGCGAGGCCCGCACTATTCCCCTCTCCAACTTCCTCCTCAAGTAGTTTTTAGACATACCTTAAAATCTACCTTTTACCACGCGCCCTTCGCCGAGTTCTGTCCTATCGCATGCAGAGCTCGGCGTTTTGTTTCCCAACCCGTATACAGCCACAAAAAAGGAGCCCGCAGGTGCGAGCTCCTCTTAAGGACACTAGATTGTAGCTCTGATGCTAGTCCAGGTCGTCGGCAGCAAAGTTGTCGATCGGGGCAAAGGGATCGGCCACGGGGACAACCGGGTCAGCGACGGGCAGCGGCTCGGCGGGAACAGTCACCGCAGGAGAAGCGGCAGAACCGACCGGCGTGGAGGCCATGAGGTCGGCCGGGAAGGAGTTCTGGGCATCGTCCATGAAGTGCTGGATGAGCTTGAGATACTCGGCCTTGAACTCCTCACGGGAAGCCTTGAGACGATCGATTTCCTCGAGCTCGGCCTGCTTTTCGGTCAGAGCCTGGCGGATAACCTCGCGGGCCTTGGCGTCAGCCTCGTTGCGGATACGCTCAGCATTCTCGTTGGCATCGTTGACGATGGTCTCAGCGGTCTGCTGGGCAGCGATCAGGGCAGCGGAAATCTGGCGCTCCTGAGCGGAGAAGTCAGGGGCGGGAGCAGCCACGGGGGCGGCAGGAACGGCTTGGGCGGTGGCATCCTGAGCCTGGGCAAGCTGAGCCTGCGCATCGGCAAGCTGCTGCTCGGTAGCAGTCAGACGACCCTTAAGGTCGACGATCTTAGCGAGCATAGCGTCAACCTCGGAGGACAGTGTCTCCAAGAAGACGTCGACCTCGGCAGGATCGTAGCCACGCTTGGCCTCAGAGAAAGTCTGAGCCTGGATGTCTGCAGGGGTAATAGCCATAACAAGTCTCCTTTTTCATCGCCTCGGCGCTACACGCCCGACGTAAGTTACTAAGTCAGTTCTACACAAGTATACCTATAAGAAGCTGCAGAACCAGCCTCTGCACCAACTGCAACGCAATAATCGCAACGACCGGCGAAAAATCGATACCGCCCATCGGCGGAATGAAACGACGGAACAGGTTGAGCCACGGACCGCACACGCTATCGAGCACCGCAGCAATATCCTGAAGTAAACCACCCTGCTTCATGGGAATCCACGTCATAAAGCAGTAGACGACAATGAGCGTGGAATAGAAGTTGAACAGCGTGTTGACCAGCTGGACGATAGTGTAGATGTTGATGGGAATCTCCTCGTCTTGTCTTTACTTAAGGTAGCCGTCGGCACGAAGCTTCTTGAGATCGGAATCTTTGACCTCGCAACCGGCGGGCAGCACCATGAACACGCGGTCGCCTACCTCCTTGACCGTGGCGCCCAGACCGCAGGCAAAGCCGTAAGAGAAGTCCAAGACGCGCTTGGCAACTTCGGTGCGTACGCCCACAAAAATCAGTGCGACAGGCTGCTTGGTGCGAACGCGGCGCACCACGGTCTCCACGTCGTCATAGCTCTCGGGGCGCAGGACATAGGCCGGCAGCTGCGGCGTGGCGTTGATGATATTGCTCGCATAGGCCGAGGCATCGCTCGGCGCAGGCGCGGGCGCAGCGGCGGCACGGGCGCGGGTGTTCTCGGCGTAGCTCGACGGCGTGTCATAGGCACCAGGACGATAACCGCTCGCAACGCTGTCCTGCGAGCGCGAAGGCGGGTTATACGTCGTGGCATGGCGGGAGTCATCGCCGACCAGCTGACCGGAGCGCGTATACACGGCAACCGACTCAGCTTCACCGCGGCGCGTCTGACCAAGCAGGCCGTTGCTCGGCTCGTCTTGGGTGTAGAAGCCCTCGCCCGAAGCACCGCTGTAGCCGTTGCCCTGATAACCATCGTCATAGCCGTCATCGTAGCCGTAGTCGTCGTCCTGGCCATAACCCTGGTCGTAACCCTGCTGGCCGCCCAGGTGCATCTTATTTTTAATCTCGTCAAGGAAGCCCATGGTTGTGTCCTCTCGCGGTTTAGTGCAGGCGCCCCGATAATCAGTGCGCACTTCAGAGCCTTATTTTACTGCAAACTCCGGGCTAAATACTACCCTGCCCAGGCGAACGAGCGTAGAGCCCTCCTCAAGGGCAGGCTCAAAGTCCTCGCTCATGCCGCAGGAAAGCTCAGGCAGGTTCAAATCGGGATGCGCCGCCTCCAGCTCATCCCTCAGCTCACGAAGCCCCGCAAAGGTGCGGCGTGCCACATCCTTATTCCCCCGGGGCGCCATAGTCATAAGCCCCTGCACGCAAATTCCCTCAAGCTCCGCAAGCTCACCCGCGGCGGCGCGAATCTCATCGGGCGAAAAGCCTCCCTTCGACTCCTCACCACTCACATTGACCTCAATGAGCACACGCTGGAGGCCGGCGAGCTCGCCTGCCTCAATCCTGCGGACAGCACGGCTCGAGATCGCCTGCGCCAGATGCAGCGAACCCACCGAGTGAATCAGCTCGGCTGAGCCCAGCACCGCATTGATCTTATTGGTCTGCAGGTTGCCGATCATATCGAAGCGCACCTCGGGCAGCTCCGGATGCTCCGCCAGACCCGTGAGCTTGCGAACCAGCTCCTGCGGGCGGTTCTCGGCAAAATGGCGATACCCCGCCTGGATGGCGGCAACGGTCTCATCGACACCAACGGTCTTGGACACGGCAATGAGGCGCGCGGCGTCGTGGGGGCGGCCCGCGCGATCGAGCGCCGCATAAAAACGTTCCAGAATCTGCTCGCGGCGAGCGCGCATCAAGTCCAAATAGTTATCCATTGCCAATCGCCTCCGCTGACAGCCAAACAAGTAGTCCCATGCTAACGCAAGAGCGCGGTCCCGCATGTGCAAGGCCGCGCTCACTTAGGTATTTACAATCTTTCGACGAACGGGGTCACTTACTCCTCGTCGTCCTCGCCATCGTCCTCGTCCTCAAGATGATCGAGCAGGTAGCGAAGACCCTCGCTGACCTCGTTGGCGGGCACCTTGGCAACGTAGCGCGCGTCGACGGCGGGCCTCATGATAACACCCTCGCCCGAAGGCACGCGCATGCTCTCGAGCTCATCCTCGTCCACACGGGCGATATCGCCGGCAGTCATGCGCTGTCCGGTCAAAAGGAAGGTCAGACGGCAGGCGGCATCGATAGAGATCGAGGCAATGCGATCCAAGTAGCGCGAAACCATGATGGCGCGGCGCAGGTCGTCGTAGTTGCTGTCATCGTCCATAAAGTCGCCCGTATCCATACGGTTAAAGGTGCGGAAGAACTTCTCGTATGCCGCATGCACCGGCTCGTCCTCGACGGCCAGGTTGCAAATGATGGACATGTCGTTGGTGACGAGCGCAGAAAGCGACGAGCCTAGCACCTGGTACACGGCCTCAGCCTCGGCCTCGACCGTGCCGACAAGCTCCTGGGGCAGCGAGATGTCGGCCTTGATCATATGACGCGTGGCACGGCAGATCTGACGAACCTTATCGGTCATGCGCTGCAGGTTAAAGTCGACGTAGATGATCGTCTGAAGCAGGCGGAAGTCGGAAGCAACCGGTGACTGCGTGGCGATCAGGTTGTAGCAGACGGCCTCCAGGTTGGCGCAGCGCGCGTCAATCGAAAGCGTGCGCTTCTTGGTCTTGGTGGCGAGCTTGCGGTCGTCGGTCACATAGGCCTTCACGGCATCGTGGAGGGCCAGATCGACGGCCTCATAGATGCTCAGCATCTCGTGACGGGCCTCGACGAGCTGACGGGAAAACAGTTTGCGCATGGTTCACTCCAATCAGTTGGGTGCGGTCATGCCGCCCGCACAGTGAATACGCACCGGACTAGGTCCGATCGGCTTGGGACTAGTCGCACCGATCAGCCAAAGCGGCCGGTGATATAGTCTTCCGTCCGCGAGTCCACCGGGCTGGTGAAGATCGCGTCGGTTTGACCATACTCGATGAGCGTGGCGGGCTCGCCGGCAACTTCCTGCAAGAAGAATGCGGTGTAGTCGCTGATACGAGCTGCCTGCTGCATTGAATGCGTGACGATGATGATCGTCATCTCGGGCGCCAGCTCGGCCATCAGATCCTCGACCTTAGAGACGGACGTGGGATCGATGGCGGAGCAGGGCTCGTCCATCAGGAGAACATCGGGTTGCACCGCAAGCACGCGCGCGATGCACAGACGCTGCTGCTGACCGCCCGAGAGCGCCAAACCATCCTTGTTGAGCTGATTGGATACCTCTTTCCAGAGGTTGGCGCGCTTGAGCGATTCTTCCACGATGTCATCGAGGTCGCTTTTGCTAGTCACGCCCTGCAGACGAGGGCCAAAGGCGACATTCTCGTAGATGGATTTGGGAAACGGGTTGGGCTGCTGAAAGATCATGCCCACACGACGACGGAGGTCGACCGGGTCGACACCCTCGGCATAGATATCATTGCCGTCGAGCGTCATGGTGCCCGCGACGCGCGTACCCTCGATCAGATCATTCATGCGGTTGATGCAGCGCAAAAACGTCGACTTGCCGCAGCCCGAAGGGCCAATGAAGGAGGTGATGGCGTTTTTGGCGATGTTGAGGTCAAGCCCCGTCAGCGCATGAAAGTCACCGTACCAAAAGTTGAAATCCTTGGCCGTAATGGCCGCTTGCTCCAGCGTGGGAGCGGACTGATAAACGGACATGGGACTCCTTAACTAGCGACGCTTGCGCGACAGGAAGCGCGCAAACAGGTTGAAGGCCAGAATGATCACCATCAGCAAGAGCGCGGTGCCATAGGCTGCGTTCATGTTGATGCCGTCGTTGGCAAGCAGGTACAGGTGAACCGTCATGGGGCGGCCGGAATCGAGCGGCGAAATAGGTAGATTGATGGCCTGGCCCATGGTGTAGAGCACCACCGCGGTCTCGCCAATGGCACGGCCGATGGCGAGGACGATACCCGTGGCAATACGGCCAAAGGCAGAAGGAAGCACGATCTTGGAGACGACCTGCCACTTGGTGGCGCCCAGGCCGTACGCACCCCACCGGATATAGCGCGGAACGGCGCGAATGGCCTCTTCGGTGGTGCGCATGACGATGGGAAGCATCAAGAGCGCGAGTGCCAGGGCGGCCGAGACCATCGAAAGACCCAGACCCATAGCCTCGACAAACAAGGCGTAGCCAAACAGGCCCATAACGATGGAGGGCACCGAGGCCAAAGCGTCAGCAGCGTAGCGAATGAGCTCGACGACCTTGCCCTGCTTGGCGTACTCGGCCAGATAGACGGCTGCCAGCACAGCGATCGGCGTGCAGATAAGCATGGCGAGTGCCGTCACATAGACGGTCGAGACGATTGTGGGCCAAATTCCGCCCTCGGCGTTGACGCCCTGGGGCCAACCGAAGATAAAGTCGAGTGAGATATGCGGCAGGCCGTTAATGACCACGTAGGCGATGATGGCGACCAGCACCAGCGTGGTGATGTATGCCGCGGCACGGAACACGCCAAGCATGATCTTGTTGGACAGGTCCTTGTTGATGCGGCCCTTCTTGCCGTGGGAAAGGGCACGCTTGATGCGCTCGCGCGACGAGGTCGTATCGACCGTCGTGTCAACGGAATCGGACATAGCCTACCCCCTCTTCTTCTTGGAAACCAGGCGGACGATGCCCACCAGCGTGGCGGAAATGATAAACAGGACCACGCCCATGCCGAACAGCGCCGAGCGATGCAGACCCGAGGAATAGCTCATGTCGAGCGCAATCTGGCTCGTGAGCGTCGAGATGGGACTCGCAATGCTGTCGGGAATAACCGGGGCGTTACCCACGACCATGAGCACGGCCATGGTCTCGCCGATGGCACGGCCCATACCCAGCACGATGGCATCCACGATACCCAGCTTGGCGGCAGGTAGCACGACCTTATAGATGGTCTGCCACTTAGTAGCACCCATGGCATACGATGCCTCGCGAATACCCATGGGAATGGAATTGAGGGCATCGATGGTGAGCGTGGTGATGGTAGGGACGATCATAATGGCAAGCACGAACCACGCCGTCAGCGCACCAAAACCAAGACCACCGGTCAGTTGCGCGATAAACGGGCGGATGATGATCATGCCAAAGAAGCCATAGATGATAGAAGGGATGCCGGCCAACAGGTCAACGGCAGGGCTGATGAGCTTGCGCACGCGCTTGCTGGCGATCTCGACCAGATACACGGCCGTGCCCACGCCTAGGGGCACACCCATGGCGAGCGCACCGACGGTCACCAGACCCGAGCCGGCAAGCAGCGACACGATGCCGTAGTGGCCCTCAGAGGGCGCCCATGTAAAGCTAAAGAAGTCCGCCAGACCGATGTCGGTAAAGACGGGCAGCGCCGAGTACGTGGTAAAGACAAAAATCAGGATGACGGTAACAACCGCCAAGAACGCGCAGGCAAAGAAAATCCACTGCAGCGCCTTCTCCTTGATATAGGTGCTGCGCGATACGAGCGCCAGCTCGCGCTTCTTGGGCGCCTGAGCATTCTGCTCAGTCTGGGAGTTTTCCTGTGCTTCCATGCTACTCACTCCCCTTCTCGTCATTGGTGACGGGAATAAAGCCCGCCTCGCGGATCTGCTTGTCCATCTTTTCGGACGTCACGTAGTCGATGTAATCCTGCGCCTGCTGCGAAGGCGCACCCTTCACAAAGAAGTAAAGGTCGCGCGAGATGGGATAGCCGCCACTCGCGACCGTCTTCTCGGACGCCTCAACATGATTGACCGAGACGGCCTTGACCGAGGTCTTGGCGTTGAGGCTATCGACGAAGCCCAGCGAAATGTAGCCGATAGCCCCGCGCGAACGAGATACCACGTCGCGCACCTGGCCCGTGCCCGAAAGAACGGCGGAGCGGCGATCGAACGGGGTGCCGTCCATCACGATGGTGCGGAAGGCTTCACGCGTGCCAGACGCCTCATCTCGGTTGATAACCTGAATCCTCAGGTCCTCGCCACCAACTTCTTTCCAGTTGGTGATCTTGCCGGCATAGATATCGCGGAGCTGCTCGGTCGAGAGGTTATCGACGGGGTTGTCTTCGTTCACGATGACCGCGATACCGTCGTGGGCAATGACGATGGGAGTCAGGCCCAGATCCTGTTCGTCGGCATTGAGTCCACGGGAGGAGCTGGCGATATCGGCCGTGCCAGCGCTGACGGCTTCGATGCCAGCGGAAGAGCCCAAACCGGAAACGAGCACGTCGATGCCGGTCTCCTCCTTAAAGCCCTCTGCCGCAATTTCGGCGATAGGAAGGCAGGTCGTGGAGCCGGCCACGGTAATGGAAGAGGTAGAAGATCCCGAAGAACAGGCGCACAGCGTAAGCGTAAGCACAGCGGCGCTCAGGACCGATACGATCTTTCTCATAGCATCACGCCGATCGCAGCATGGCGCCCACAGGTGCCGTCCTCGTTACGGTAGGAATAAAAGCGGTCGTTCTGACGCACAGTCGAAAGCTGGGTATCCACGATATTATCCGCGTCCACACCGGCATCTACCAGCGCCTCACAAATGGCAGCGGAAAGATCGAGCATACGAGAGGCACTCGCATCGATGCAAGAGAACTCGACGGCAAAGCGATCCATGAGTTCCTGGGATACCTCATATTCGTCAGCCAAGATATGGGGGCCGATATAGGCGGAAACGTCGCTCGCATCGCAGCCGGCAGCATCGCAAAGCGCCTGGCACGCCTTGGCAGAAATACGTGCAATCGTGCCCTTCCAACCGGAGTGCACCACGGCAAATCCGCCAGGGGCCACCAGCACCACGGGAGCGCAGTCGGCAAAGCAGAGCAGCACGGGCACGTCATGGGCCGTACAGACGATGGCATCGCAGCCCTCGGCAATCTGCTCGCGAACAGCCTCAAGATCGTCGGCGCCGTTCGAAGTCACCGTAACGATATGGTCACCATGTACCTGATTGGGCACGAGCAGATTATGCTCGCACTCAGTGGCGCCCATAGCTTCGAGCGCTCGACGACGATTTTCTTGAACAGCAAAGGGGTCATCGCCTACATGCGAGCCCAGGTTGAGCGAGGAGTACGCATCTTCAGAAACGCCACCGGTGCGCTCGGTAAAGGCAAAGCGGACATCGGATGTCGCGCCCTCCACCAACGTAACTCCATCATGGTCGACACGCGAAACGTTGTCCGCACGTGCTGCCATACTAAAGCCTCCTAATAACACAAGTACCGCGGCGTCGCCGCGCAGTCCGCGTTTATACGGCTGTCATACTTCCTTAAAAGGATACCCGCAGCGGTAGGGACCAAACGTAAAGGGAACGTAAGGAGATTGGAGGCTTTCGTTTACAAACGAGAAACAAAACGGGGTGCATCCAAATGGAGACACCCCGTGCAGGTCGTTGAGAAAAACGAACTAGAAGCTACCGCGCTTCAGGAAGTCGGGAAGCTCGAACTGGTCGTTGCCAAAGTTGGGCAGCTCGGTACCACCGACGTTGCGGGTCGGAGCGGCCTGAGCCGGGCTGGCAGCCGGAGCGGTGCGCTGCGGCTCAGCGGAGGCAGCGGCCTTGCTCTGAGACTGCTGAGCAGCAAAGAGCTCATCCTGACGGTTGACGTTGGAGTCGGAGAAGCCCGTAGCGATGACGGTGATACGCACCTGATCGCCCAGGGACTCGTCGACAACGGTACCGAAGATGATGTTGGCCTCGGGGTCGACGGCGTTGGCGACAACGTCGGCGGCGTCGCTGATCTCCTGGATGCCCAGGTCCTTGGAACCGGCGATGGAGAGCAGCACGCGCGTGGCACCATCGATGGAGCTCTCGAGCAGCGGGCTGGAGATGGCCTGCTGGGCAGCGTCGACGGCACGAGTATCCCCAGAAGAGGTACCGATACCCATCATGGCGGTACCGGCCTGCTTCATGATGGTCTTAACATCGGCGAAGTCCAGGTTGATGATACCGGGGACGGTGATGAGGTCGGTGATGCCCTGGGTGCCCTGGGAAAGGACGCCATCGGCAATCGCGAAGGCCTCGAGCATGGTGGTCTTCTTCTCGGCGATGTCGAGCAGCTTATCGTTAGGAATGACGATCATGGTGTCGACGCAATCGGAGAGGGTCTTGATGCCCTCCTCGGCGCTCTTCTTACGCTTGCGGCCCTCGAAGGTGAAGGGCTTGGTCACGACGGCGACGGTCAGTGCGCCGACCTCGTTCATCGCGATATCGGCAACGATGGGAGCAGCGCCGGTACCGGTGCCGCCGCCCTCGCCGCAGGTGATAAACACCATGTCGGCGCCAGCGAGCGCCTCGGCGATGTCGTCGCGGGACTCATCGGCAGCCTTGCGGCCAACCTCGGGATTGGCGCCGGCGCCCAGGCCGCGGGTAAGGTCGGTGCCGATGTGCACCTTGATATCGGCATCAGAGATCGCGAGTGCCTGAGCATCGGTGTTGATGGCAACAAACTCGACGCCGCGGATGCCCTCTTCGATCATTCGATTGACCGCGTTGGTACCGCCGCCGCCGACGCCGACCACCTTAATGACGGCAAGGTAGTTGTTGATCTCTGTCTCGTGCATGTCGGTCCTCCGAACAAAGGTTATAGCCATAGCATGGGTCGACCCCTGCGCACATTAACCTTCAGGTTGAAAGTAAATGCAAAGGTAAACCGTATTATGTTTGCACATTATGAACGTATCAGTCAAATAATTGACCGTGAAAACCAAACAAACCAGATAAACGGCGTGGTATGGCCCCTCAACAAAGCATCAACCAGCGCTACGAGGTCGGAGCATTCCTAAATGTGTAGTTGCCCGGAGAGCGCACATTGATATACGTTACGCCCTCTACCTGCGAAAGCAACTTGGTGACTACGCGTTCCTTCTTGGCGATATCGCCCGAATCGCCCAGCGACACCTCAATGCCGTTATTGAGGTTTGCCGAGATGGCTTCGACCGAAGGCGTGGAAATATCCTTGACTTGTCCCAAGAACTCGCTCGAAAAACCACGCACATAATCCAGGCCGGCCTTAACGGCTTTGGAGTTCACCGCCTGGCCGGAAACCGGAGCGACATCCGCCGAGACATCAGTCAACAACACCGCGCCATAATGCTTGGCGAGCGCCAGCGCGGCATCGATTCCGGTCAAGGTATTTGAGCCCTGCCCTGTCGTGATGACGTTGCCCTGGTCGTCCACTTCGACCGACGTCGACAGCGGGGCGATCCAGGTGTCATCGTCTCCGATAGCCCAGGCAAGGTCGTCGGAGCTGATATACGCAATGGCGATAACTTTACGCTCCGTCGGCGTGATGATAAGCGTATGGGGAAACTGGCGCTGGACATCCACGCCCGAAACCCACGGGTTCTGCTTGAGATCCTCGGTAATCTGGTCGGGATCGACGTTAAAAAGCGACGTTCCCTCGGGCAAGTCGATCAGCTGGATAGCATCGTGCTTCGTCACATGCTCGCTGCCTTGAATCTGAATATCAGTGGCAGTAAACAGTCCAGAGTTGATCACCACGATGGCAACGACGACGAGCACGGCCAAGACGGCCAGAACGCCGCCCACGATTTTGCCTTTGCCTGTAACGACAGAAGCGGCGTCTGATGTTTTATTTGCCATCGCTCCAAGTGAAGATAACGGGTTGAAACCTTTTTTACTCGAAGGCTTCTTGGCGGTAGCCGGCACCGATGTCAGCGAGCGCGGTTTCGATGCGCCCAGCGTGCGACCTGGACGCGCCGCTTTAGTTCCCGTCGAGGGCTTGGGAGCCGCCATGGGACGGGCAGGCTTGGCGCCCATAACAGGCTTTGACGTCATCGAGGGACGCGAGGACTTTTTTGCGGCCGGACGATTACCGAGCTGCGAGCCGACGACCGGACGACTGGTCTGTCGAGCATACCCGACAGACTTAGAGTGCGCGACGGTATTGCGTTGAGGTTTGGCAGGCGCGCCGGAACGCCCTCCGGCGCGGCGGAAGGTGGGTTTCGATGCTCTAGAAGCCGAGGAATTTAACTTCCGGTCTGAGCTCGATGCCATACGCCTCCCTCACCTTTCCGTGCACATGTCTAATAACCGCGGCAACGTCATCGGCCGAGGCAGTTCCGTTATTAACGATAAAATTAGCGTGAACGGGCGAAACTTCCGCGCCGCCAATCGAAAAACCCTTTAATCCACAATCCTCGATAAGCTTGCCCACACTCGCATCGGGCGGGTTGCGAAAGACAGACCCGCAGGATGCGCGACCCATGGGCTGCGTACGCTTGCGCCTTGTAAGGTACCGCTCCATGCGCTCGCGAATGTCGGCCTTGGGCGCCGGTTTAAGCCTGAACACGCACTCGAGGATGATCTCATTGCGGGGAAGGCTACATTCGCGGTAGCCCCAAGAGATCTCGGACCCCGCATAATGCTTGATACCGGATGCCGGGTCAAACGTTACGACATCCTCAACCAGCGAGCCAATCCACTCGGTCCGTGTGCCGGCATTCATGGATATCGCACCGCCGACCGAACCAGGAATGCCAACGGCAAACTCAAGGCCCGAGAGGCTACGCGACAGGGCATCGTTGACCAGGCGCGCAAACATCACGCCCGCACCGACCGTCAGCGTACAACCGTCATCGGCAACAACCGTGCGCTGAAACTCACGTCCGAGCGAAATGACGGCACCGCGATAACCGCCATCGGCAACCAGCAGATTGGAGCCCTTGCCGATGATGACCCACGGCACCTGCTCGCGATCGAGCACCGCCACGGCGCGGCGGAGGGCATGATAGCTATGGCACGTCACAAAGAGGTCGGCCTTGCCGCCGATACGATAGCTCGTATGACGCGCAAGGCGCTCGTCCTCGATCACATCCGTGTCGATCATGCCCGAGAGCGCCATGACGGCGTTAAACAGACCCATTAGACTTAAGCGTCTTTCTTGGCAGTCAGATACTCAATGAACTCGGGACCGACGGTCGTAACGTCGCCGGCACCCATGGTGAGCAGCAGGTCGCCCTCGCCCACCATCTGCTCGAGCTCCTGATTGAGCTCAAGACGGCTGGAGCAGTACACGACCTCCTTGCCAGGATGCTTGGCGCGCACGGTATCGGCGAGCATCTTAGAGGTGACACCCGGAATGGGCATCTCGCCAGCCGAGAACACATCAATCAGCAGCAGTTTATCGGCATTGGCAAATGCATCGGCAAAGTCGTCGCACAGGGCCTGCAGGCGCGAATAGCGGTGCGGCTGGAACACGACATCGACGTGCTTGTAGCCCAGCGAGGAAGCGGCAGCAAGCGTCGCCTTGATCTCGGTGGGGTGATGGCCGTAATCATCGACCACGGTGATGCCATCGATATCGCCCACGTGGGTAAAGCGACGGCGGACGCCCTCAAAGCTCGAGAGCGCCTTGGCGGCGGCGTCGATGTCAAGGCCCAGGACATGGGCGACGGTGAGCACCGCCGTGGCGTTGAGCATGTTGTGGCGACCGGGGTTGCTCTTGATCTCCACAGCGTGCTCAGTGCCGTCCTCAAAGCGAACGATAAAGTCACTCTGGATGCCCTTGACATCCGGGTGCACGCAGACGATGTCGTTGCTCTCGGCAAAGCCGTAGGAAAGCACGTGACGGCCCGTCGACTTGGCGAGCTCGACCAGATGCGGGTCCTCGCCGCAGACGATGACGGTGCCGTCCTCGCCCACCAGGCTCATGAATTTGGCGAAAGTTGCCTCGATCTCCTCGATACCCGAGTAGTGATCGAGGTGGTCGGCCTCGACGTTGGTCACAATGACCACGTTGGGGTTCAGGAACAGGAAGGAGCTGTCGGACTCGTCGGCCTCGGCGACAAAGTAGTCGCCCGAGCCGTTCTTGCCGTTCGTGTCATAGCCCTCGACGATGCCGCCGATCAAGAAGCTCGGATCCAGACCCATGCGGTCGAGCATGGTGGCGCACATCGAAGACGTGGTGGTCTTGCCATGCGTGCCGGCAACAGCGACGGTGGTGTAGCCGTGGCCCAAAGCAGAGAGCATCTTGGCACGGGGCCACACGGGAATACCCAGCTCGCGAGCGCGCACGAGTTCAGGGTTGGACTCCGGAATAGCGGTGGACACAACAACCACGTCGGGCTTGACCTCGTCGATCGTGGCGGCCTCATGGCCCACATGCACCTTCACACCAGCGCGGGTAAGCTGGCGGATATAACGTGACGTCTTAAGGTCGGAGCCGGTAACGGCATAACCGCGCTCGTGCAGAACGAGGGCGATGCCGCTCATGCCGGCGCCGCCGATACCGATAAAGTGGGCGCTCTTAAACTCGGGCGCGGAGGTTGCAGTCTGGGAATCAGCCATGTGCTCGTGTACTCCTTGCGTAAACACTGCCTGTAACCCGTTAACTGTACCGCACCTACCGCATCAGCGCGAGGGCGACCGACGATATCCCGTCTAACTAACGCAAACCCTCTACCGCATCCGCCAGAAGAGCGGCGGCCCTATCCTGAGCCAGACCACGCGCCGCCTGACGCATGGCGTCGCGTGCCGCCGCGTCATCGACCAGGTGCAGCAGCTCATCGGCAAAGGCAGAACCGTCGATATCGGCATCGGCACAGAGCACGCCGGCCCCGGCGTCGACCAGATAACGGGCATTGGTGGTTTGGTGGTCGGCCGTCGCATGCGGGTACGGCACGAGCACCGAGGGCACGGCGAGCGCAGCGATCTCGGCCACGCTCGATGCGCCCGAACGCGATAGCACCAAATCGGCAGCAGCCAGCATGTCGCCCATGTTGTCGATGTAAGGCTGGACGCGGTAACGCTTCGCCTCCTCGGGCGTCAGCGCCAAAGCGCGCTCGGTTTCCTCAAAGCCGTCGGCACCCGTCGAATGCAACACATAGAGGTTCTTGCGCGAAAGCAGCTCGTTTTTGAGCGAAGCCACGCGCTCGTTGAGGTGCTGGGCGCCAAGTGAACCGCCAAAGACGAGCAGCAGCGTAGCGTCCTCGGGAACGCCAAGTGCCTTGCGGCCGCGAGCGCGATCGCCCTCGATCACCGAGCGACGTACGGGGTTGCCGGTCATGAGCACGTGGTCAGGGTCACCTTCGCGCTCAAAGACCGAACGCGCTGCCGGCACCGAGATGCACACGCGAGCGGCGTGGGAGTTCATCATCTTGTTGGCCAGGCCCGGAACAGAGTTCTGCTCATGCAGCAGATACGGAACGCCTGCGCCCTTGCACCACCCCAGCAACGGAACCTCGACATAGGCACCAAAACCGATGGCGGCATCAGGCTTGCCGACCTTTGAGAAATGACTGGCGAGCGCACGCTTGGCCTTGTTGACACGCCACAGCGAGGTCAGCGCCGTCCAAGGACGGGAGCGGTCGAAGCCCGTAACCGTAATGGGCACAAAATCAAACCCGGCCTCGGGGACCAGACGACCCTCGAGCTTGCGCGACTGGCCCACGAACACAACGTGGTGGCCACGGTCACGCAGCTCTTCGGCCAAGGCGAGCGCGGGGTTGATATGCCCTGCCGTGCCGCCGGCTGCAATAGCAACGGTCATCTTATCGGTCATGGTAGTCCCTTCGTACACGCGGTCCCTGGTCGTCGGTGCGCAAACGCGCCGACGGGTCCGAGTTCAAATCGATTCGATTATATCCGCCGCCCGCATTGCGAGGAGTTGGGCGCTGCGGACGACCTTGCGGCGCCGTTCGCTGACGCGGACGGGCTGCCGGCTCGGTCGCAGAGCCATCCAGAACGGTAAAGCCGTTACGCGAAGACCGCTCGCCGCGCACGTGGGGCACGCCGGCGGTACTCTCATCCATAACGGCAAAGCTCTCGCGGCGACGGTCGTACTCATCGCGACGGGCGCTCTCGTACGAAACGCGTAGGATCAGACCGGCAAGCATAAGCGACACAATAATCGACGAACCGCCATAGCTAATAAACGGCAACGGTTTGCCCGTCATGGGAAACACGTTGAGGATGCCCAGCGCATTGATCAAAAACTGCACCGCGAGAATGACCGCAGAGCCAGACGCCATGAGCGCGCCCCGACGATCGGTCGCCTGCTCGGCAATGCGAAACGCCGAGTAGATCAGCATCGCAAACACCAACAAGAACAGGACGGTTCCGACAAAACCGACTTCCTCGCCAATGATGGCCAGGATGTAGTCATTGTGCGCCTCGGGCAGATACGAGTACTTCATGGTTGAGTTGCCGATGCCACGGCCGAACAGACCGCCCGAGGCAAAGGCCATGATGGCAAGCGTGGCCTGATAGCCGTCACCATACTCGTCGGCCCAAGGGTTCAAGGCAACCTGAATACGCACCATACGGTATGGCTCTGCGACAAGCGCAATCACGATCACGAGAATGCCGAAGATTAGCACGCCGATGATAAATCTGGGGTCGAGACCCGCAAACAACGCCATGCACATGAGGGTCAACAGGATGATCAGGACGGTACCGAAATCGGGCTGGATAAAGATCAGAAAGAGCGAAATGCCCAGGTAGATGCCCATCTTGCGAAGGAATTCGTTGATGTTGCCACCGGGCGAAAAGAAGCGATCGAGCATGATGGCCGAATACGCAATGGCAAATGGCTTTAAAAACTCGGAAGGCTGGAACTGAATGCCGGCGATGTTGAGCCAGCGCGTGGCGCCACGGCTGCCGCTGCCCACCAAGAACACCAGAAACAGTAGCCCTATCATGCCTATGAGGAAGATCCTGAGCACATCCTCCCCAAACCAGCTGTCCGGCAAAACGCGCACGATGGCAATCAGCGCCAGAACACCGACCACGGCAAACGCAGCCTGTCGACCCAGAAAAAACGTCGCTGAGCCATTCTCGTGCAGCGCCTCGACCGAAGACGCCGAGTACACCATCAGCAGGCCAAAACACACCAAGATAAACAGACAGGCCATGAATATCAGACGGGGGCGCATGATGCGGGCGGGAACGCCGGCAATATAGCGTTCGCTAAACGACCGCCCGCCGCGACCGGAACGCGGTGTGCTACGCCGCGAGGAAGCACGGTCCGAGTCGGGCCTCCTCATACCTTGTCGGGGGCTCTCCTCTCTCACCGGCAACCCCTATTCCATTTGCGATTTCGCTGCAGCGGCAAGCTGGGCCACATAGTCCTTAAACACGCGGCCGCGCTCCTCATAGCCCGAGAACTCATCGAACGAAGAGCAGGCAGGAGAAAGTAAGATCACGTCGCCACGGCTCGACAGCGAACGGGCAACGTCCACGGCATCGCGTAGGTCATCCGCCTGGGCGATATCCACATCGCCATCGACATCGGCCTCGTCCATAGCGGCGGTGAAGCGCTCGCGCGCATCGCCAAAGCAGACGACCGAGCGCACGTTATCCATAACAACGCGCGCGAAGTCCGTGAGCGGCGTGCCCTTATCGTGGCCGCCGAGCAGCAAGATCACGTCGTCATCGGGAAATGCCGTCAGTGCCTTCTCGACCGCGTCGGTGTTGGTCGCCTTGGAATCGTTGACGTAGCGCACACCGTCAATCTCGCCGCACGGCTCCACGCGATGCTCGAGCGGCTGGAACGAGGCCAGACCGCGGCGGACACCATCGACATCGGCACCGACGGCCAGAGCAGCCGTGGCGGCACATAAGGCATTGATGACATTGTGATGGCCCGAGATCTTGAGCTCGGACGTGGCGACAAGCTGGGTCTCGACGCCCTTCAGGCGCACGACCATTTTGCCGTCGCGCACAAAGGCGGCGTCTGCACCCTCGGGCTCGTCAAAAGCGACCTTGCAGATTCGGCGACCCGGCGTATAGATGTACTCATCGAACTCGTGAATGCCGGCGTCTTCGACGTCGACAACCACCAGATCGTCATCGACCATATTGTCAAACAGCTTGATCTTGGCAAGCGCATAGTTCTTATGGCTCTTATGCCAGCCCAAGTGGTCGGGAGTGATGTTGAGCAGCACTGCCACGCGAGGGTGGAGCTCGGTGGTCGTAGCAATCTGATAGCTCGAGAGCTCAGCCACAAACCACTCGTTGTGGGCTCGGCCGTCAATCTCGTTGACCGGCGGCTCGCCGATGTTGCCGACAGCTACGCTGGCCTCGCCGGCAGCCTTGAGCAGATAATCAGTCAGCGACGTGGTGGTCGTCTTACCGTTGGTGCCCGTGATGGCAATCCAGTTATCGGGCGACAGGCGATAGGCAAACTCTGGCTCACCCATAATCTGAGCGGCATGTTCGCGCCCGGCCTTAAAGAAGCCCGAGAACTCCGAGATGCCCGGGCACGTCACGCATACGTCATAGGCGCCCTCGACCTGTTCGGTCCCATAGACAAACGACGCACCAGCAGCCTCGAGCGCACGCGTGGCGTCATTGGGCTCAGAGGTGCCGCCGCCATACACGGTAACGGCGCTTACGCGCTCGGGATGTGCCAGCGCCCAGCGGGCGACATCGAGACCGGATTTGCCCTGACCCAAAACGAGCAGGCTAAAGACATCAGCAAGAGGCATGAAAGACCACTATCCCAACTGGAAGAACAGAGCAAGGCCAACGGCACCAAAGGCCGCAGCGATAATCCAAAAACGGATGACGACCTTGGTCTCGGCCCAGCCCTTCTTTTCGAAATGATGATGGATGGGCGCCATAAGGAAGACGCGCTTGTGCGTAAAATGGAAGTAGACAACCTGAATCATGACCGACAGGGTCTCAACGATAAACAGGCCGCCGATGATGAGGGAGACGACCTCGGTGTTGGTCATGATGGACGTGCAGGCAAACGCGGCGCCCAGAGCAAGCGAGCCGGTATCGCCCATAAAGATGCTCGCCGGATAGCAGTTGAACCACAGAAAGCCCAAGCAGGCACCGGCACACGCGGTACAGAAGATGGACAGGTTCACGTCTCCGTGCAAAAACGCCATGGCAGCCATGGCGAGCATGGCGATCATGGAGGTGCCGCCAGCAAGACCGTCAAGGCCATCGGTCAGGTTCACGGCATTAGAAAGACCGGCAATCATCAGCCAGCAAAAGACAATATAGAGCCACGGGAACGAATAGCCGCAGATGGTGGTCGAAAGCACGCCAAGGTCGATCGTCAACCCACCGGGAAAACGAATCTCGGGGGCGACGCCGCACCAGTTGACGGCAAGTACCGTAAAGGTGACACAGATAATGGTTAGGCCGATCATCTTGGCATGAGGCGTCAGACCGAGCGAGCGCCCATGCGTAACGGAGGTCAGGTCGTCGATCAGGCCCAGCACGCCGGTCGCCAGCGTGGCGAGCAGTACGAGTACGAGCTCGGTGGTGAGCTTGCCCATCAGCAGGCAGGTCAGCGAGATCGCGACGAGGATGACAACGCCACCCATGGTGGGCGTTCCCTGCTTAACCAAATGACGCTTGGGGCCGTCGGCACGAACCTGCTGGCCGATACCCTCGACCTTGAGCAGCTTGATCCACCACGGCATGAGCAGCAGCGCAATGGCTGCGGCGATGCCAAGCCCCAAAAAAGCCTGATACGTTGGATACGAGGGATTGCCGAACATGGGCTAGCACACACCTTCCACAAAGCGGTCGAGCTCAACAAAGCGGGAACCCTTGACCAGTACAACATCATGTTTTTCAAGCGCGCCGCCCATGCGGTCGAGCACCTGCTGATAATCGGAGAACACCTGGATGCGGTCCTCGTCCATGCCCATCATGCGTGCGGCATCGGCCATAAGCTGGGCCAGCTCACCACCCACGCACGCCAGCATGTCGAGCTTCTTGGCGGCGGCATAGGCGCCCACGAGCTCATGCATGCGAGGAGCCTCATCGCCCATCTCGCCCATCTCGCCCAGGATCGCCATGCGAGACCCCGTGCACGAAAGCGAGCACAGCAGATCGAGGCCAGCAGCCATGGATTCGGCACTGGCGTTATAGGAGTCATCGATGACGCGTGCACCGCTCTTGGCGCGCTTGATCTCCTGGCGGTGTCCGGTGATCGTGAGACCCCTAAAGGCAGCATCGATCTGCTCGGGCGTCACGCCCAGGCGATAGGCAACCGCGGCGGCCTTAACGGCATTAGGAACGGACTGCACGCCGGGGATGGCAAGCATGGTATCGATCGTCTCACCCTGGCCAAAATCGAGCGTAAAGACCGGACGGCCTTCGTCATCAATGCGAACGTCGCGGGCACGGACCTCATCATCGTCCGAGACGCCGGCCAGCATCACGTCGATACCAGCAGGTTGGGCGAACGTGTCGCGAATGAACGGCGTAAAGTCGTCCTCACCGCCCAAAACCAGCAGCGGCAAATAGTCGCCAGCGGCGCACATGCCCTGAACGATCTCGGCCTTAGCGCGGGCGATGTTCTCGCGGCTGCCCAAAATGCCGATATGAGAGGTGCCGATCTTGCTCACGATGGCAAGGTTGGGATTGGCAGACTGAGACAGGCGCTCGATCTCGTGGAAATGGTTCATGCCCATCTCGAGCACCAAGACCTCGGTATCGGCCGGAGCGGAAAGCACCGTGAGCGGCATGCCGATCAGGTTATTGAAATTGCCCTTGGTGGCCCAGACACGATAGCGCTTGGCGAGCACAGCGGCGAGCACGTCCTTGGTCGTCGTCTTGCCGATGGAACCGGTAATGCCAACGACCAGGCAGCCAAGCTCCAGGCGATACGCATGCGCCAAACGCAGCAGAAACTCCTCGGGATCATCGGTCAGCAAGATGGCACAGCCCTTGTCCTGCGCCAGCGAGACCAGCTCGGCCTCGGGCTCACGCGTCATCACGACGGCGCCGGCACCCGACTGGACGGCACGGGAAGCAAAATCATTGCCGTCGACGTTTTCACCGGGAAAGGCGACGAAAATCGTCCCTTCCTCGACCTGGCGCGAGTCGATAACGCACCCGCGGCATACCCGATCGGCTTCTCCCGTCACGGTTCGGGCCCCTGTTGCGGCCGCGAGGTTGTTGACGGCGATCTCTATCATTGCAGCTCCCCTGTAAACCTAATAATGCTATCGGCGTATTGTATCCCAGCGCCGCGTATGCGTGGTGCAGGGCATGTGAACACCCCTCATATGGGACAACAAACCACGCCCCAAAGATTGTAACCCCCTACTTCGTGTGCGGGATACCCAGCACGTCGAGCGCGTTGGCCATAATGAACTGGAACGGAACCGCAGCGGCATCTGAGCCGCTCGGCGTTCCGTCGAGCGTGATATAGCACAGCACCTTGGGCGATTGTGCCGGTGCAAAGCCCATAAAGGACGACATGTAGTTCTCCTTGAGGTAGCCGCCGTTCTCGTCGGCACGTTCGGCCGTACCGGTCTTACCCGCCACGTCATAGCCGTCAACCGCGCCGCCAACGCCCGTTCCCTCCGACACGACCGTCTGCATGCACGATGTCACCTGGGATGCGGCATCCTCCGAAATCGCGCGCTCGCCTTCGCCCCAGTCCTTCTCGTCACCTTTGCTGGACTTATAGAAGTGCGGGGTCATCATCACGCCGCCGTTGGCGATGCCGCCCACGGCACGTGCGATCTCAATCGGCGAGACAGACAGCGCCTGTCCAAAGCTCATCGAGCCCAGCGTGGCGCCGTCATACTGGTCACGCTCCTTGACGATGCCCAGGCTCTCGCCCGGAAAATCGACACCAGAGCTGTGACCGATGCCCCACTTGTCCACATAGGCGGCAAAGTCGTCGGCACCGATTTTGCGCCCCACCAGGACAAAGCCTACGTTGGACGAACGGCGCATCATCTCGCGCACATCCATGGTCATGGCATAGTCGCGCTTGTCGGCATCGGTGACGGTATCGTCGCCCACCTTGATGCTCGCCGGCACCTCAAACGACGTACTCGACCGCACGACACCCAAGTCGAAGCCGGCGCCCGCCACGAGCGTCTTAAAGACCGAGCCGGGCTCGTAGGCGTCGGTGACCAGGCGCAGGTTCATATCCTCGGTCTTGGCGTTTTCCAGATCGGTCTGGTCGTAAGTCGGGTACGAGCAAGCAGCGAGAATTTCACCGGTCGTGGGGTCGGTGACCAAAGCCGAGCCGTTCTTGGCCTTAGTCTTCTCGACAGCCTCTGCCAGGGCATCCTCGGCCGCACGCTGGATATTGACGTCGAGCGTCGTCACGATATCAACGCCGTCGACCGCAGCCACCTTTTTATAGGCACCGCCCGCGATATAGCTGCCGTCCCTCGCGCGTTCGCGTACGAGAGAACCGTTCGTACCGGTCAGAAGCTTGTTGTATTGCTTTTCGAGACCCGTCAAGCCGTCGTTGTCTACATTCACTACACCCAGCACCTGCGATGCCAGATTGCCGTATGGATATACGCGCTTCATAGCCTGCTCAAAAAGCACGCCGGGCAGGTTCTTCTTCTCCAGCGCCGCAGCATCGTCTTCGTCCACCTGGCGCTTGATATACACCCAGGTTCCATCGGACTCAACGAGCTTGCGGCAGGTCTTTTTATCGATTCCAGTTGCCTTGACCAGCGCCGACACCGTCTTGTCAACATCCTCGACAAGCTGCGGGTTCACGGCGATGTTGCGACATTCGACCGACGACGCCAGCACGTTACCGTTGCGGTCGTAGATGGTACCGCGTTTGGCATAGAGGGTCTGCGCAAGCAGTCGGCGCGCATCGGCACGCTCGCGCAGTTTATCGGCTTCGACAATTTGATAGTCGGCAAGGCGAAAGACGCCCAAGCCCAAGCCAAGCCCAATGAAGCCCATGACGGCTTTGCGGCGAGGCAGAGGCGTGCCTGTGAGCCATTCGGTCGACGAACTCTTGCGCGACCTGGTGTTATGCACTTGGGGGCCGCCCGAGCCGCAAAGTCGCGACGCCGGGTCGTTGCCACGGGACTGCCCGGCGTTGTAAGATTGCCGACCCGTTCCTTGATAACCAGAACGCCCCCGCGACGAGGGACGTCCAGAACCGCGGCCCCCATCGGAACCGCGGCGATAGTCATTTGTCATACTCAGCTACCGTCTTGCTACTGAGCGGTCGCGGTCGCGTTGGCGCCCGCGGCTGCATCCTGCGAAAAGTCAAGTGTAACGCTCTCGCTGGGCTCCACCATGCCGTAAGCGCCCGCAAGGTCGCGAATGCGCGTGTCGGCGCCATAGACCGAATGCATGACCTCCAGGTCGGAGCTCTCATCGGTCGCCTTTTCGAGCGTGTTGGTAAGCTCGGCGTTGCTGTTGAGCACCTGGGCCGTAACGCCGGCGAGCGCCACGCGGGCGACGCCGATCGTCATGAAGATGGCCGCAATGATGCAAAACGTTTTAAGAACGCTCATGAAAACCGGGCTTACCGCCTGGTTTGCCTGACGGCCCGCGCCCGTGTAGACATCAAAGCGCGGCGTGCGCTGCTCACGGGGAGCAACGGGGGCCTGCGGCGTCTCACGATAGGCGGGCATGGCGTTCATATCATAGGCGAGTGCTGCGCTTGAAGTGTTGTAGCCCATGATATGCCGCCTCCCATCCCGAGTACGTTGGTAGTGTGTTTAAGCTTCGTTTATGGTGCGAGCGGGAGGTCCAATATCGCGCGGTCGTGCCTACAGACGCTGCGCCACGCGGATTTTGGCTGATCTCGCCCGAGGGTTGCGCTCAACCTCATCAGGCTGGGCAACCAAGGGTTTGCGGGTGATGACCTTGAGTATCGGCACGTTGCCGCACACGCACACCGGAATCTCCGGCGGACACGTGCACCCCTGGCTCATCTCCTTAAAGTGGTTCTTTACGATACGGTCCTCGAGCGAGTGATACGAGATGACGCAGATACGTCCGCCCGGGTTGAGCCACCTGGTGGCGGCATCAAGCCCTCGTTCGAGCACATCGAGCTCGTGATTGACCTCGATGCGAATGGCCTGGAAACTTTTCTTGGCCGGGTGTCCGCCATGCCGACGAGCGGCAGCCGGGATACCCGCCTTGATGATCTCGACAAATTGGCCGGTGGTTTCGATCGGTTCTTGCTCGCGGCGGCGCACGATCTCGCGCGCGATCTGCGAGGCGAACTTCTCTTCGCCGTAGACGCGTAGAATCCGGGCGAGGTCGTGTTCGTTATAGGTGTTGATGACCTCAGCTGCGTTTAAGGTGTTATTACCCGGATCCATCCGCATGTCCAATGGGGCGTCCTCGTTATACGAAAAGCCCCTGCCAGGGATATCGAGTTGCGGTGACGAAACGCCCAAATCGAACAGGAAGCCATCGACCCCGGGCACCTCGGCCGAGCAAAGCAGCTCGTCCAAGTCGCCGAAGTTGCCCTTCAGCAGCTGGTGCGGAACGCCGGGAACCTCGCGGTCCAGACGGGCGCCAGCGGCCTCGAGGGCCATGTCGTCCTGATCGACGCCGAGCAAAAGGCCCGTCTCCCCCACCTGCGCGGCCATCTTTACCGAATGGCCGGCACCGCCAAGGGTGCAATCGCAGACAACGGAGCCGCTCTTTAGCCGCAGCGACTCAAGCACTTCGCCGAGCATGACAGGTTCATGCCGATATTCTTGTGTCAAGATCCCACGCTCCATCCGTTACCCGTGCCTTGCCCTTACGAGAAGAAGAGGTCCAGCAGGGCCTCATCGTCATCGTCCTCATCGGCCGCGGCGCGATCCCAAACCTCAAGGTGGTCGTAGTTGCCCACAACCGTGACCTCGCGGTCGAGGTTCGCCTGCTTGCGGAGAGACTCGGAAAGACCGATACGACCGGCGCTATCCACGTCCATCGACGTAGTGCGCTTGTTGATCGCCCTCATGAGCTTCTGGTCGTTAATGTCACGCGGGTTAAAACCCTCGTGGCCCTCACGACCCGCGAAGAGTCCTTCGACCCACTTATCGAAGGCCTCGGCAGAGAACACGTACAGAGCATCGACATCCAGGGCTTTGAACACGCGAACGTGCTCTCCAAGCTCCTCGCGAAGGGGTGCAGGCAGGGACAGACGACCTTTTGCATCGAGATTGCGCTCGTATGCACCAGTCATTCCCATGTGCGCCCTCCCCTCGGTTACTCAGATGGCACGTACGCGGGGAACCACCCCGCCTGTCGACGTCATTAATAATATGGGGAACCGCCCCATTTTTCAACACCTTTCCCCACCCCTT
>UQYE01000033.1:0-23356 GCA_900545145.1 uncultured Collinsella sp.
GCGACGTGCCCGCCAGCGTGCGTTCGTTCTTGGAGCCGATCTTCTTCTACGCGATGAGCTGCGAGCTGCGCGCCGCCCGCGGCAAGGTGTTCGACCACAGCCCCGAGGTTCGTCGCTACATGGGCATCGAGCAGTACTAAGTAACGGGAAAACCATTCACCTTCGATTCGCAAGGGCGCAGCGCGAGTCAAAAAAGCGGGCCGCGCCGGGGATTTCCGGCGCGGCCCGCTTGGTATCGCGCTTAGATTCGCGAGGTGTCGCGGCAACCGACGCTTACTTGGCGTCGTAGGCCTCGGCATCCCACCAGTCGAGCTGGGCGATGTTGTCGCGAATGTGCTGGCAGCTCTTGTGGAAGCCCTCGAGCTCGTGCTCGGAAAGGTCGAGCGTGTAGACCTCCTCGACGCCCTCGGCGCCGATCACGCACGGCAGGGAGGTGAAGATGCCCTCCTCGCCATACTGGCCGGTCATGAGCGTGGAGGCCGAAAGCACGGCATGCTCGTTGTGCAGCACGGCGGCGCAGACACGCGCAGCGGAGTTGGCGACGGCGTACTCGGTGCACTGCTTGCCCTGGTAGGTCACATAGCCGCCCTTGCGCGCGAGCTCCTCGACCTCCATGTGGTCAAAGGCGTACTTGTCGGGGTTTTCGGCCTGAAGCTCGTTGAGGCTCTTGCCGGCGATGGTTGCGGCCTTAAAGGCGGCCAGCTGGCTAAAGCCATGCTCGCCGATCATGTAGGCGTCGATGGACTTGGGGCTCACGCCGACCTTCTTGGAGATCTCGGTGCGCAGGCGGGCCGAATCTAGGCCGCAGCCCGAGCCGATGATCTTCTTGGGATCGTAGCCGGTCAGGTGCCACAGCTCGGTGCACACGACGTCGCAGGGGTTGGAGATGCTCACGAAGATGCCGTCAAAGCCGGCGTCGACGATGCGCTTGGCAAAGGTGCGGGCGGCGTCGGTGGTAAAGAACAGCTCGCCGTCGCGGTTACCGGCGGCCAGCGCGACCTTGCCGGCGGCGTTGACGATGACGTCGCAGCAGGCCAGCTCCTCGTAGTGGTCGTAGCAGTTGACGATCTTGGTGTTGTACGGGACAAACGAAAGGGAGTCGCGCAGGTCCTGGACCTCGGATGTCACCTTGGTCTCGTTGATATCGCACAGGTACAGCTCATCGGCAATGCCCTGCATGAGCAGGCTGTTGGCGACATGTGCTCCTACGTGGCCCTGGCCGACCACACCGATCTTACGCGTCTGGTACATATATGTATCCTTTCGGCCGAGTTTTTCGCGTCGAACCATTGTAGCCTCCTGCTATCACTTTGCCAGACTAAAGCGCCATAGATTTTTGGGACATGCCGTAATCTCTACTTTTGGAGTGATTTGGGCCGCTGGCGGTGTCTCGGAGCGATGTACTCGCGCGGATGGGGCCGCTCGTTGTACCATAGCTGCAACTGACTCGTAAGGAGCATCCATGCCCATTCGCATCCCCGACGCCCTCCCTGCCGCCGCGCAGCTCGAGAGCGAGAACATCTTTGTCATGACCGAGTACCGCGCGCTGCACCAGGACATCCGTCCGCTGCGCGTGCTCATCCTCAACCTCATGCCCACCAAGATCGCCACCGAGACGCAGATCATGCGCAAGCTCTCCAACACGCCGCTGCAGGTGGAGGTGGACCTGCTGCGCACCAAAACGCACGAGGCCACGCACGTGAGTGCCGGCCACCTGGAGACGTTTTACCGCACGTTCGACGACATCCGCGACATCCACTACGACGGCCTGATCATCACGGGCGCGCCGGTGGAGCAGATGCCGTTCGAGGAGGTCGACTACTGGCCCGAGCTCTGCCAGATCATGGATTGGTCCACCACGCACGTGCACTCTACGTTGCATATTTGTTGGGGCGCACAGGCGGGGCTCTACCATCACTACGGTATCCAGAAGCACGACCTGCCGGCAAAGGCGAGCGGCGTGTTCGAGCATTATCTGGTGAAGCCGCAAAGCCCGCTGGTCCGCGGCTTCGATGACCGTTTCTATGCCGTGCATTCGCGCAACACCGATGTGCGTCGCGAGGACGTGGAGGCCGAGCCGCAGCTTGAAGTCGTGGCCGTGTCCGACGAGGTGGGCCTGTATATTGTCAAGTCGACCGACAGCCGTCGCTTCTTTGTCTTTGGCCATCCCGAGTACGATACCGACACGTTGCGTCTGGAGTACGAGCGCGACGTTAAGCGCGGCCTCAACCCTCAGGTGCCGGCGCATTACTTCCCGGGCGACGATCCCGCCGCCGAGCCGCGTAACGTCTGGCGCAGCCAGGCTCAGCTGCTCTACACCAACTGGCTCAACTACTACGTCTATCAAACCACGCCCTACGACCTAGCACGCGCCGGCGAGGAGCACTAGGTCGCGGCCGTGGCCGTGACTGCCGCCGTGGCCGCCGCGTGACGAGCGTGGAAATCCGGACACACGAGCGTGGATAATCGGACGTTTGCAACGTGAGCGTGGATAATCTCCCGTTTTTGGCTCACAAGGGGTCTCAAAGCGGGAGATTTTCCACGCTCATTTTTTCTGCAGCTGCCGTACCGTCGGCATCATCACACGTTGAGTACATGCGGACTACATCGCAAACTAGGTAGTTTCGAGCCACAGCATATTTTCTTTCAATGAAGTCGGTGGCTTTTGAGGCTCAAAATGTGGAGACAGGGACCTCTCGACAACCGTTCTACCTGCAGATATAAGCCATTGGCCTAAAACATCCAAAACCGTCAGGCATTTGGTCAGCATCTGGACAGCATTTGGTCAGACTTCGCATGAAACCGTCTGGTACGTTTGCGCCGTTCCAAGAGTTTGGGGGCGACATGGCAAACATAACGGCGAATCAAAGACTCACAAGTCACATTGAAGCATGCGAGCAGCAGACGAGCTGCGTGTACGCGCGCACGACGGCGGAGGCAAAGCAGATTGAACGGCGGGTGGCGGCGGGAAGTCTCAAGGTGGTCATGCCGGGACTGTATGCGCGTCCGGAATACTGGTCCGAGCTCAAGTTTCGGCAGCGTTATCTGCATCGGGTGCGGGCGCTTGCGCAAAAGCACCCCGACTGGACGTTTTGCTCCTATACGGCGGCCGTTGTCTATGGCCTTTCGGTTTCGCATGCCAATTTGACGCACATCCATATCGCCGCGATGCCGGCGCAATCGACGACGCCAGGCTCTCAAGTCGTTCGCCATCGGTATGCTTATCGGACACGGGCCAGCGAGATGGATATTGCCGTGACCGATATCGATCAAACGATTGCGGATTGCCTGGTCGATGCATCGTTTGTCGAAGGGCTGATCATTGCGGACTCGGCGCTCCATGAGCAGCTTTTGTCGAAGGAGCATCTTGTTGAGACGGTCGACAGGCTTGGCTTGAATCGTCGCGGTATTGTGACGGCGCGCAGGGTCGCGCGGTGTGCCGACGGCTTGTCGGAAAACGGCGGCGAGTCCAAGGCGCGTGCGCTGATGATCGAGCGCGGCTGGCAGGTTCCGGAGCTGCAAGTTGAGCTGTTCGATCCGGTTGAGCCGGGAAGGCCGTATCGCGTTGACTATTTGTGGCGCGTGGGTGACCGGTTGATTATTGGGGAGTTCGACGGATTCGTTAAAAGCGAGAAGGCGGCGGAGGAGGGCAAGCTCGCAAAGGCGCAATTTGACGAGCGCCAGCGCGAGTCGAGGCTTTCGATGCTCGATAACTGCAAGATTGTGCGCTTGTGCTGGGATGACCTAAGGGATCCGACAAAGCTCGATCGCAAGCTCAAGGTTGCCGGCGTGCCGCGTGCCTGCTGAGACGGTTACAGGGCGTTAGGCTGCACGAGCGTGGAAATCCGGACGGATGAGCGTGGGAATTTAGACGCGATTTGGTTGAGCGTGGATTTTCGGACACACGAGCGTGGATTATCGGACGTTTGAATAATGAGCGTGGATAATCTCCCGTTTTTTGCCCCCGAACAGTCCCAAAGTGGGAGTTTTTCCACGCTTATCTTGCGGGTGCGATACAACGACATTTAGGCGCTGACGATGTTGGGCAGCGGCAGGTCGTGGACGTCGGTGGGGACGTGGTCGATGCGCTGTTCGTCAAAGGCGATGCCGACGATTTGACATACGGGCGAGAGCATGGGCAGGTAGCGGTCATAGCAGCCGCCGCCGTAGCCTAGGCGCGTGCCGGTGCGGTCGAATGCTACGAGCGGCACGACGATCATGTCGAGAGCTTCGGCAGGCACGATAGGGAAGCGGCTGCTGTCGATGTCCGTGGCCGCAAAGGCCCGCGTGGGGTGGGCGATAAACGTAGCCGCGTCCGCGTCGCCGGCAGCAACTGCCCGCATACACATGCGCTGGCCACAAGCTGCGGCGTCTGTTGCCGAGAGCATGCACGGATAGGCCACGCGCCAGCCACGTTTGGAGGCAGCTGCGGCAAACGCGGCTGAGTCGACTTCGGAACCCATCGCGGCATAGACGGCAACGGTGTGCGGCGCCGCGGCATCCAAGCGGCCCAGCAGCTCAACCAGCCGCGCACAGATATCAGCAGACTTCGCCGCCCGCAAGTCCAAATCAAGAGCATCGCGCCGAGCAATCACCGCCCGCCGCAACTCAGCCTTGTCCATCCCGGCTTCCTCTCCCAAACCTACCAAAAAGGGACAGGTTTATTTTGGCAGGTTTTATCTGGGCAAATGTCGAAACCACCACAAAGGTGCCTGTCCCCTTTGTGGTGGTTTTGGCCCATGCGTTAACGCTATAACGCCGCGGCGATTGCTTCGGTCACAAACTTATTGAGTGACTCGCCCTTCTTTGCCGCCGCCAGTGCTGCCTGCTTGTGAAGCTCGGAGCCTGTTCTCACATTGAACGAGCCCTTAAAAGCCCGCTCTGGTTCCTTGCCCTTTTCGGCACAAAACTCAAGGTAATCGTCGACGGCGTCGTGGAAGCATTGCTCCACTTCTTCAGCCGTGGAGCCTTCAAATACGATTGCGTCCCTAATGCCGGCGACCATACCTGTTAGTACATGCTGCTCGGCATCGAACTCGACTGGGGCGAAATAGCCCTTGTATGCCAAAACGTTACTCATGACTGCCTCCGACATCCTGCAGAAATCGAACGATGTTTCGAATTGTCCCCGCTGTCAATTCGTCAGATGGATGAGGCGCGTGCATCACGAACATCCTGCCATCTGAGGGCCTGTAGAAGCGAATGCGCGATCCGGATGTCTTGCCTTTGCTGTCCATTTCAAAGCCATATGAGGCCATGACTTTTAAAAAATCGGCATACCGATACGTCGAAGGGCAGCTAAACAGTTGGGCGATGAGTTTATCGGCTCGAGTCATCCCGCCTCACATTCTGCAACTATATTCTAGTTGCAATTTAGATCCGATGCAATCACCCATACTATAGAACATGTGTACGTATAGAACAAGTGTTCGAACCACTACAAAGGGGCCTGTCCCCTTTGTAGTGGTTTTGCTTGTTGTGGTTAGCCCAGCAGGTCGACTACGTTAAAGCCGGCGTTGCTCTTGGCGATGACGTCTCGACCGCCAAAGACACAGGTGGGCGATTCGGCTGCGATGCGCGTCACGTCGGTGCCGAGCGAGCGCAGCTCACCGGGCGTGGCGGCGAGCATCTGGGCGCGACGCTCCTCGCGCGCATGCGGATCGAGCCCGGCCAGGTAGGTCGTGTTGCGGCGCTTGGTGAGCGCGTAGGGCTTCACCGGCGCGTCCATGCCGCTCACGCAGCTCACGATAAAGCCCTCAAAGGCGGCTTCGTCGGGCTCAAAGCTGCCGAGCCATTCGCCTGCGCGCGCCACACGCCCAATCGAGGGGTCGATCGCCGGGTCGCGGTAGGTGTAGAACGCCGTCTGGCGCTCGCCGGCCGCGCGGAATCCGCAGCCGTACGCGCCGCCCTTCACGCGGATCTCGTTCCACAGGTAGTCGTAGGAGAGCGCGTTGGCGGCAACCGCCCAGGCGCCCGTTACGTCGATGGCCAGACGGCGCGGATCGCACGCGCGTGCCGCAAAGCAGATGTCGCTGGGGATGACAAAGGCCTCGTGGCGGTCGCGCGGCGTCGGCACCACGAGCACGTCGTTGCCGGCAACGCCCGCCGCACCCGCGCCCAGCCCGAGGTCGCCCGCGGCGTTCCAGTACGCGTCAAAGTCCTCGTCGCTGCCGGTAAAGCTCGCCATGCAGCCATCGGCCACAAAGATGAGGTCCGCCAGCTCGGCAAGCTTGGCGCGCAGGTCGTCCAGGCGCTCGTCAAAGTGGTCGAGCAGATCGCGCAGGAACAGGTAGAAGTCTACGCCCGAAAGCTGCTCGCGGACCACGGCCGAAGGCGAGCTGTAGCTCATCGCGCGACCCAGCGCCGCCGAGTGACCGTTATTGATAAAGCCCTGTTCAAGCCCAATGCGAATCTGCGTGAGCACGTCGCGCACGCGGTCGGCGTCGGCGTCGAGCAAAAGCGTGCTCGACCACACCTCGCGCGGCAGGCTCGCCAGCGCGTCGATCTTTTCGGACAGGGCGCCGGCGCTCACCAGCAGGTAGGGGCGCACGCCGTCCACGTCGGGCTGCGTCATGACCTCGGTCGTAAAGCTCAAAAAGCCAAGCTTGCCGGCGAGCAAGTTGTCGAGTTCCTCGGCCGAATGCTCGCGCGTGGGCAGCTGCTTGAGCAGGCGGCAGAGCAGCGTCACATAGGGCAGGTCCTCAAACGCGACGCAGCTCAGGTCGAAATACTGCATGGCGTAGGCTAGGCGGTTGGTGGGGATGCCGTGGCGCAGGCAGGGGATGGGCGCAGTGGTGTCCACGACCAGCGGCGGCTCGGGGCGCGCCTCGCCAATGTCGGACACGCGCAGGCGCGGCAGCGTGGCCTTGTCCTCGGGCGTGTCCTCGGCCTCCTGCGCGGCACGCAGCGCAGCCGTGCGCTCGACCACGTCGGCCAGCTCGGCATCGGTCATGGCGTCGCGCTTGGCTGCCAGCTCGGCAGCTTCGGCGCCCTCCGAACCCTCAGCGGCGTCCACCGGAACCAGCTCGACCAGCGCCATGTGGTCGTTCTCCAGCACGAGCTCGCGCAGAAGGTCCTCAAAGTAGCTGCCTTCAAGCTCGCCGCGCAGCTCCTCGTACACCGGGCCATACTTGAGCGCCAGCGTCGCGGCGTCGTCATCGTAGAGCCAGGTGCTCAGCGCGTCGCACGCAATGGCCACGCCGTCAGCGATACCGTAGTCGCGCTGGCGCAGGTCGTATTCGTTGCTACTGATGATAGCTTCCAGGCGCTCGCGCGGAACGCCGTGCTCACATAGGTCGCGGCAGGCGTCCTGGAACACGCGGCGCAGCTCGCGCGCCACGCCGGGCTGCGCGTTTTGCAGCATGATGAGCTCGTAGGGCTGCAGGCACTCGGCCGCGGTGTAGCTCACCACGTTGCCGCCCAGGCCGGCGGCCAGAATGGCCTTCTTAACCGGTGCTTCGTTGGAGCCCAGCAGTGCCTCGAACAGGATATCCGCCGCGATCGTGCGCTTGCGGTCGAGTGCGCTGCCCAGCACAAGGCCCAGGCCCACCAGGGCGTTCTCGGGCGTGGTGGCCATCTCGACGCGCTTGTACTCGCAGGTCACGGGCGTCTGCACGCCCAGCGGATTGGGTGCCAGCGCGGACGGGTCCTCGCCGGCGGCAACGGCAGCGTCCATGCGGCGGCTCGCAGCGCTCGGCTGCGACAGATAACGCTCGTCCAAAAACGCCAGCGCGCGGTCCACATCTAGGTCGCCGTAGAGCGTTATATAAGAGTTGGAAGGATTGTAGTGGCGCGCGTGCGTATCCAGGAACTGCTCGTAGGTGAGCGCGGGAATCGCGCGTGGGTCGCCGCCGCTCTCGTGCGCATAGGCGGTGTCGGGGTAGAGCGCGGCGTTGACGGCGTCGTCCAGCACGCTCATGGGGTCGGACAGCGCGCCCTTCATCTCGTTGAACACTACACCGTTATAGCGCAGCGTGCCCTCGCGTAGATTTTTGGGACATGCCTCAAAATCTACCTCGCCGGCGTCGCCCTCGCCCTCGGCGCCCTCCGGCAGGTCCAGCTCGTAGTGCCAGCCCTCCTGCTCAAAAATGGTGGGCTTGGTATAGATGGCCGGGTTGAACACCGCGTCCAGGTACACGTCCATCAGGTTGTACAGGTCCTGCTCGTTGGTGGTGGCAACGGGGTAGATGGTCTTGTCGGGGTAGGTCATGGCGTTGAGGAACGTCTGCATGGAGCTCTTGATCAGATCGACAAACGGCTCCTTGACGGGAAACTTGGCCGACCCGCACAGCACCGAGTGCTCAAGAATATGGAACACGCCGGTAGAATCGGCCGGCGGCGTCTTAAAGCCAATGGCAAAGGCCTTGTTTTCGTCGTCGCACGCTAGGTACAGCAGGCGAGCGCCCGAGGCAGCGTGACGCAGCACGTAAGCGTCGGCGTCGAGCTCGGGCACGGTCTCGCAGCGCTCGACGGCAAAACCATGGCAGGTGGTACCGGGCACCAGCAGCGCGGCGGCAGCGGCGCGCGGGTCGGTTGAGGTAGTGGGCATATGCAGTCTCCTTTGGCGCCCCAACGGGGGCGAATCGAGTCGAATCCCCGAGAGTATACCCATATGGGGCCTTCGACCAATCTGCCGGATGAGCGTGGATTTTCTGGCACACGAGCGTGGAAATTCGGACGTCTGCCGCATGAGCGTGGATTTTCGGACGAAATCGGCCGCCAAAAGCCCAAAAACCGTCCAAATATCCACGCTCGCGCGTCAAGTACGTATCTCTCACCTCACATTCATCTCTACGACGAGGGATGAATGTGAGACAGGTAGAAGATAATAATCAATCGGCTTATCGGATGCATATACCGCCATCAGATTGAAGCTGTATGCGGAAATGGATGGACTCTACACCGTTTACGCAAAATAACCCCTCGTTTGCTAAAACATTATAGGAAATGGCGTGGAGTGCTAAAAAGTTCTAATACAATATAAGTCATTTATCTATAGGCTGCTGATTCCTTGTAAAGGTATGGTTGATATGGTTGAGGCAAATAGCGTTATCCCCCTGTACAAACAGATTGTTCGTGCGCTTTCTGATTCAATCGCCAACGGCACGTACCGCCCGGGAGATAAGCTTCCGACCGAGGCGGAGCTTATCGAGCAATTTGGCGTGAGCCGAATAACGGTTCGCTCCGCAATTAAAGAAATGGAAGATGCTGGGCTTGTTGAGAGGGCCCGCGGCAAGGGCACGTTCGTTTCGTCGGACACGCAGATGTATGCCGCGGACGACCGTGAGAGCTTTACCCATTCGTGCCAGCTTGCGGGCAAACAGGCGTCTACCAGGGTTCTCGAAATGGGCTGGGACTTCCCAAGTCTGCGAGACGCGAAGTTCCTGGGCGTAGACGATACCCAAAAGGTATTGCGTAGCCGTCGTCTGCGCCTTGTGGATGGCAAGCCCACGATGCTGGAAACCAATAGCTATTCCGCTGCGCTTTCTTTTTTGGAGCATGAGTCCCTCGATGATTCGCTGATGGCGGTACTCGATCGCCAGGGGATCAAGATGGGTCCCAACACGCGTACGCTCGAGGTCTGCTATGCGAGCGAGCTCGAGGCGGCATATCTTAACGTGGAGCTGGACTCTTCGCTGCTTCTGTTTGTCGATAGACGTTATGCCCCAAGTGGCGAGCCGCTTTTCATCTCCCGTCAGGTGTACTGCACCGAGCGACTGAAGTTCTATTTGTAAATTAGCGATAGATTGGTCGATTTACCGACCAATTGTTACCGTTCGCGGATTTGGAAAATAGACACACCACGTAGGGTAGATTGCTAATATACTTTGTTATGACAATATAGTACGTCCTATTGGTATTGGAGAACTATGAATAAGATATTGCTAGCGAGTCATGGTTATCTCGCCCAAGGCATGAAAAGCTCTCTGGAGATTCTGATGGGCACCAACGACCGAATCGAGTGCCTGTGCGCCTATGTCGACGACGATTCAAGGGACGTCGCGGCGTTGATTGATGCATGGATGGAGACGAGGGACCCTGCCGACTCTTGGTTTGTCGTGACTGACATCTTTGGCGGCTCTGTAAACAACGAATTCATTCAGAGGCAGACCGACGGATCGTTTACGTTAATCGCTGGAATGAACTTGCCGCTGCTGGTGGAAATGGTTACACAGCTGGACTCCCTGGATGCGGACAAGGCCAAAGCCGCGGTCGAGGGATCGCGTTCGTTTATTCAGCTTTGCGAGGCGGCGGACATACTTGCCGGCGCCGAGGAAGAAGAGTTCTAGTTAGTTCTGGTTCTAGCCCTAGCTAGGGGCCACACCTGTCATTCCCTTTATCACGTGCGGAGATGATAACGATGATTAAGCTTACGAGAGTTGATTACCGACTGATTCACGGCCAAGTTGCCATGTCCTGGACTCACGCTTTGGATGTAGATTGCATCTTGCTTGCCAGCGATGCTGTGGCAAAAGACGACATGAGGAAGGCGGCCTTGAGGCTCGCCCGCCCCAACGGCGTTAAACTCGTCATCAAGGATGTTGACGCTGCTATCGAGGCGCTCAACAGCGGCGTTACCGACAAGTATTCGCTGTTTATCATCACTGAGACGATTGAAGATGTCTATCGTCTCGCTAAGGGTTGCAAAGACATCAAAGAGATCAATCTGGGCGGAACCCGAAAGACCCCTGAGACCACGCTTCATCCGACCCCTGCGATCTTTGCGACCGAGAAAGATGCCGAGCATATCCAAGAGCTCCTGGGCGATGGCGTGGCCATCGAAATCCGTCAGGTCCCCAATGACGCTAAGGTGTTTGCCAAGGACGTTTTGTAGCCGGAAACACGTTGATGCTCGGCATTTATTGAACCAATGCTCTATGCCTATGCCCGTCGATCATTTGATCGGCGGGCTTTTTATTAAAGAAAAATCAAAAAAATCTGAAATAGTTCTTGCATAGTTAGTTATATAAAGTATTATAACGTCATGGGATGAATGAAGGGTTCATCCAAGTGAGTTAGGAGTAAGGGATGTTCAATTTCGATGAGCCTCGTTACGAGAAGGTTGTGAGCGATGCCCTCGCTCTCCGTCCTCAGATTGAGGCTGCCGTGGACGAGGTCTGCGAGCAGGGTTATTCCAACATCTTCTTCATCGGCTGCGGCGGCACCTGGGCCCACACGCTCCCGATGAAGTATTGGGTCGAGACCACCACGGCCGACGTCGATGTCCACTGCGAGATCGCCGCAGAGTTCCTCGCCTGCCCGCCCAAAACCTTCAACAAGGATTCTGTCTGCGTCTTCTCCACCCGTACCGGCACCACCCCCGAGATCATTGAGGCTGCCAAGTTCTGCCAGGAGCAGGGCGCCCGCACGCTGATGTATGTCTCCAACGACAACACCCCGGCCACCGAGTACGCCGATTACAAGTTCTTCAGCTTCGCCGAGGACGACGTTCTGTGCGAGGCCATCTACACCTACCAGATCACGCTGGTCGCCCGCTTCCTCAAGAACGCCGGCGCCTTCCCCAAGTACGACACCTTCATGGAAGAGTTCGGCAACATCGCTCCGTACCTCATCAAGGCCAAGGACGCTCAGGACGAGCGCTGCGCCGCCATGGCCGAGGACTTCAAGGACACCGATTACCACATGGTGATTGGCTCCGGCATGCTCTGGGGTGAGGCCTACGACTACGCCATGTGCATCCTCGAGGAGATGCAGTGGATCAAGACCAAGTCCATCCACGCCGCCGAGTTCTTCCACGGCACCATCGAGCTGTGCGAGGAAGGCACGAGCCTCATCATGCTCTACGGCGAGGACGACACCCGTAAGCTCATGGACCGCGTGGACAACTTCACTCACATGCTCGCCGACGAGAAGGGCGTCAACGTCCGCGTGAACAAGTTTGACACCGCCGAGGTCGAGCTGCCGTTCAGCGACCCCGAGTTCCGCAAGATCGTCTCCCCGATGGTCACCTACACCATCACCGAGCGTCTGAGCTGCCATCTCGAGCACGTCCGTAACCACCCGCTCACCACGCGTCGTTACTATCACCAGATGAACTACTAATCCTCTCAAATTGCTGCGGTTGTCTGCAGGCGAGCTGCGCAGAATGCCTCGCCTGCAGACCTGTTTCTGGGGTTGATCGAAATGGTTGTCCAGTATCTTCTAGTTGCACTGGTCGCATTTATTGCGTCCATGGACGAGCAATTATTTGGCATTACGATGCTTGGTCGTCCGCTGTTTACGAGCCTGTTTGTCGGCTTGATCCTTGGCGATGTCCAGCAGGGCGTTATCGTCGGCGCTGCTTTGGAGTCCATGTTCATGGGCGCCATCATGGTCGGCGCGGCGGTTCCTCCCGAGGTCTATGCCTCCGGCGTGCTTGGCTGCGCGTTTGCCGTCATTACGGGTACGGGCACGGCAACTGCCGTCGCGCTCGCCCTTCCCGTCTCCGTCTTCCTTCAGGTGTGGCGCAACTTCTGCTACGCCGTTCCGGGTGCCTTTGCCTGCAAGAAGATTGAGACCGCTCTGGCAAATCGCGATCTTGCCAAGGCGAATCTGTACCATCTGACCATCGTGCCGCTGTCGATTGGCATTCCGTCTGCACTGCTGGTGTTTGGCTCGCTGTTCTTTGGTGCCGACCTTATCAACAATGCGCTCAACGCGATTCCGCAGTTTGTGATGGACGGCCTCAACGTTGCGTCCGGCGTCATGGTCTGCATCGGCTTCGCTCTTCTTATCAGGACCATGGGCGATAACAAGCTCCTTCCCTGGCTGTTCCTGGGCTTCATTATGGTCATCTACCTCAAGATGGACGTGGTCGGCGTCGCCGCAGCTGCCATTTGCGTCGCGCTGCTCCTGGCCTTCCGCGAGGGCTCGTCCGGTCCGCAGACGGTTGCTGCAGATGAAGAGGAGGACTTCTAATGGCTATCCAGAACACCGACCTCAAAGAGGCCAAGAAGGACGCGATTATGACTCCCGATATGTATCGGAGCATGTTCCTTCGCCAGTTTACGAGCCAGTGCTCGCAGTCGTACGACAAGATGATGGCAATGGGCTTCATGTACACCATTCAGAAGCCCCTGCGAAAGATCTATCCCAACGACGACGATTACTATGCGGCGCTCGATCGCCATACCGAGTTCTTTAACATCACGCCTCATGTGCTTCCGTTTGTAGCCGGCCTAACGGTTTCGATGGAAGAGCAGGCGGCTGCCGATAAGAACTTCGACACGTCCTCGATTAACGCCATGAAGGTCGGCCTTATGGGACCGCTTTCCGGCATCGGCGATTCGTTCTACTGGGGTACGTTCCGCGTGGTTGCCGCCGGCATTGGTATTGGCATCGCTTCGACGGGCAGCCCGCTCGGCCCCATCGTGTACGCGCTCATCTACTCCGTGATTAACTTTGCAACGCGTATCGTCGCCGCCCATCTGGGTTACGACTTGGGAACCAAGTTTTTGCAGCAGTCCGAAGAGAGCAACCTTATGTCTCGCATGACGCATGCTGCCGGTGTTCTCGGAATGACCGTTATCGGCGCCATGATTGCGGCACAGGTCTCGCTGTCCACGGCTTTGACCTTTGACGTGGGTGGTTCGGAGATTGTCCTGCAGGATCTGTTCGATTCGATCTTCCCCGGTCTGCTGCCCTTGCTGGCAACGTTCGCTTGCGTTGCCCTCTATAAAAAGGGCGTCAAGACCATTTGGATCATCTTGGGCATCTTCGCAATCTGCATCATCGGAACGGGCTTGGGAGTGTTCGCGGCGGCGTAATGTTGACTGCTATGCTCGCGCGTTGGATAACTAACTGACCGTTTGAAAACGGGGCTCGGCGTAAGGCCGGCCCCGTTTTTTATTTGAGGGATTTTCCGACCGTCCAAAAAATCACACTCGTCCATCACTCACGCATCTCTCATCTCTCATTCGTCACTAATACGAGAGATAACAGAAAGACGAGAGATAAATATGAGAGATAACAATGCTGCAAGGTGGCTAGGGGATCGAGTCAAAGTTCCGGTATACATGAGTTTACCTGTACGAACGTGATTTGATTGAACCGATAACGGCATTTTTGTCTCTCATCTCTCACTCATCTCTAAGCTGAGAGATAAATGAGAGATGGCTGAGAGATAGGCAGACGGCCTGTCGGGGACATGCATCGCTGTTAGATTGATGCCGCGCGCGGAGCAGCTGCACGTTCACCCGCGCCCTGCATCCCGCCATTTCACGCGCTGCACATCGAAACCTCCAGCAAAGCAGGTACAATAGCCCAATGTGCATCGCGCACGACGATGATATCGGCGCCCGCGACTGGGGGAGACAACATGGCAGAGCAACAGATAACGCCGGGGACCAAGCTTCAGGTGGCATTCGACGTGCCCATGGGCCAAAAAACCGACTTCAACATGCTCGCCACGTACAAAGAGAACCTGGACGACGCGTACTTTCTTATGAGCGCGCCCATGCTCGCCGGCAAGCCGCTGCTCATGGACGAAAACCAAAAGCTGCTGCTGCAATACAAAGTGGGCGAGGAAACGTTCGTGCTCGCCGGCTACCCCGAGTCGGTCGAGAAAAAGGGCATCCGCACTTACTGGAAAATGCGCAAAGTCGCCGAGCAGCGCACCTTTGTCAAGCGCCGCGACGAGCGTTTTAAGGTCGCCATGCGCCTGACCTACCAGCGCGACAACGAGCCGACCCCCGAGCCCGAGGACGCCATGACCATCGACGTCTCGGCCGGCGGCCTGGCCATCTACCTCAACGATTTCCCCGATGTGGGCGAGGCCCTGGCCGTGCAAATGCCCTCGATCCGCCTGCAGGGCGAGCGCCACGAGCTGCCCGAGCAGCTGGGCATCGTGTGCTGGGTGCGCCGCGCGCCCAAGGGCAGCCTGTACCGCAACGTCTGCGGCCTGCAGTTTCGCTACGCCGACGACATGGAGCGCGAGCTCGTCAAAGAATACGTCGGCTACATTCGCACCAAATATAAGATCTGATCGCCATGGCACTGTTCAAGCGTAACGACAACAAAGATCAAACTGCCGAGGATTTGGCCGAGGATTTGCCCGAGGGTGTAGCCGAGGATTTGCCCGAGGGCATGGCTGAGGATTTGACCGAGGGTCAGCCCGAGGACACCCCCGGCACCGATCCCGACCCGCGCAAGCGCTTCGGCAAGCCCAGGTCCAAGCCCAAACGCAACCTCCGCGGCGTGGTGCGCATCGAGGAGCTGGAGCAGGCGCTGGCCGACCAGGATCTCGACGATATCGACCCCGACGCGGTCGTGTCCATGTACATGCCCAAGCGCCGCATGGAGCGCATCGGCGCGGCGCTGCTGCGCATGGACAAGCTGCAAAAGGCCCTCGTGGTGCTGGCGCTTGCCTTTGGCGTGCTGTTCGCCCTGTCGTTTATGCAGGAAAACATGGGCAACTTCACCATCAACCTCAACCGCCTGGAGCTGTTCCGCCGCGGCGTGGCCATTGCCGACAACGGTGACTTTAACAACGCCACCGCGCGCCTGGCGGCCGACGCCGTGGACAACGGCACCAATATCGCCGCCGACGACCTGCCCGACAACCTGGATAACATCGACGGCAGCCACAACGGCAAGAACTACGTGGCGTACACCTTCTATATCCGCAACGCCGGCAAGACCGATTTGGGCTACAGCGCCAAACTCAAGGTGGTCAGTGCCAGCAAGGGCGTGGAGAAGGCGGCGCGCGTGCGGGTGTATCGCAACGGCAAGCCCACCACCTACGCGGCTGCCGCGGCCGACGGCAATCCCGAGCCCAACACCGAGCCGTTTGCGTCCAAAGACGTGGTGACGACCATTAGCCACAAGAACTTTCGCGTGGGCGATGTGGACAAGTACACCGTGGTCATTTGGCTGGACGGCGACGACCCGGAGTGCGTGGACAAGATCATCGGCGGCGCGGTGGAGTTTGGCTTTGACTTTGATTCGTCCGAGACCGACGACTCGAGCCTGTTCATTAAATTCGTGCAGGATATTGCCGACACCCTGACCGGCAACGACCCCATTAGCGCGAGCGGCAACGAGGCGCCCGATTACTACAAGGAGCACAACGTGACCTGGAGCAACCGCCGCAACCAAAAGAACTCGCCCGCAGGGGACGGGGACAAGTAGGACGAACGAGCGCCGGGCTGGGATTGATTCTCGGCCCGGCGCTTTTGCTATGCAGAGGCGTTGTCTTTGGAGGTAGCGCCGCTGGCAGTGGCGGCATCCAGCAAGAACAGTCGCAGCGCGAGCTTGATCGCGTAGCCCGGTTTGACCTGTGCCGCGTCTCCCATGCGTTCGTCCAGATCGCTACAGTAGGCGTAGACCTCGCGAATGAGGTCTGCGCCCGAGAGGGTGAACATGTAGCCCGAGTCCGAAAGCGCGTTGGGTGCTGCGGGCAGCCCCGCAGCCGCACAAAAGCTCGCGAGGTCGGGGCCCATGACGGCCTCGTAGTCGATTGCGTGGCCGTCGTCCTGGGCGGCCCGCTCCTGCTCGCGGGTGTACGACAACGCCGCCGCCAGCACAAAACTGGGCGTGGGGGCGTTGACGTCATCGGTGGTGGCGACGAGCTTGCCGGCCGCCTGCGTGACCAGCCAGGCGACTTCGCGCTGGCAACGAACGGCTTTGCGCGTCACCGGCTTGATCGATCCGGCAGAAACGCTTCCCTTGGGTTGAGCGGCGGTAGCCATGGGGCCCTCCCAACAAATAGCCTGTTAAGCAGGCAAAAATTACATGTTCTGCATCAGTATAGCAAGTGGGGAAGGGCCAGGGACTAAGCTCGGCGAGGGGTGTGAATATGCTGGTATGGCGCTGCGGTCGCAAACCTTAAGAGGGGCTTATAACTTTGCGGGAGCGAGTAGCCAGATAAGGTAAACAGCGTTGGCATGGCGCTGCGGTCGCAAGGCTTAAGAGGGGCTTATGACTGCGCGGGAGAGAGATCAAATAAGGTAAACGATGTTCATGTAGCACCGCATATAACCAAAGGTAGACCTATGAATCTGCCGGAATGTAGGCTCCCGAAAACTCATAAGGAAATCGTAAGAATTATGGTATCCTCAATTCCAAATTTTAAGGATGGGCAAGCAACATCCAACACGAAAGCACGGGCTCCCCTTCCGGGCTTCTCGGGGGTCATCTGGGATGAATGGGGAAAGAAAGGGGTCCGTATGGATACCAAGGCATTAAAGAAGCAGATGGGTGCCGCCATCGCCATGGTGCTGGTAGCAGCCGTAGCATTGGGCTCTGCCACGTTCGCATGGTTTGTGAGCAACAACACGGTTAAGGCTACGACGAGCAAGATTAGCGCTCAGTCCAACGCGCCGTTCCTGAAGATTGACAAGACGGCTATTACTGAAGGTTCCACCACTTCTATTTCCTATGCAGGGGAAGCAGATGTGAAGCTTTACCCTGCTCAGGTTGTGAAGAACACCGACAACAAGCCTTTGTTCAAGTCCGCTTATGCAGGTGCGGCGAACGCTACAACCGAGTTGGCTAAGTCGCGTTATGACGTCGGAGACGCCGCGGCTGCTGTTACGGATGAGTTTGCAATTAAGAAGAGCTTCAAGATTGGTACGGCAGACGCCAAGGCGGGGTCTTTTAAGAATCTGAAAGTATCTGGCGTCGAGCTTACTTCCAAGGGTACCGATGGCTTAGAAGATGCTCTTTCCATTCTGGTTGTTTGCGGTGATAACTGGGCCGTTTACAAGAAGAGCGCAGATGGTACGGTGCTCACCGAGTACAAGGACAAGGTGTCCGCGGCTGGCAACAATACGGATGGCGTCCTTGCCGATACGATTGCAGCTAATTCGTCTGTTGATGTTGACGTGTACGTTTTTTACGATGGTTCCGAAACGAACGTGTTTACGGACAACCTTGATAAGCTGACCGCTATTGGTGCAACTGTTACTTTTACCGCGACGCCCGTTAACACTCAGAATCAGGAAGTTAACGCTCCCAACGTAGCCAAGTAGTTGAATTAATTCCTAAACGAAATTTGGGACCAAGCGGCTTATGCGCCGGGCGCCCGTTCTGTTTTTGAAAGGAGGATCACGTGCAATCGTCTAAGAGCCTTAAAACACAGCTTGTTGCGGCCGCCGTTAGCGTGGTCCTCTCTGCGTTTGCCCTGTCGGCAGCGACCTATGCGTGGTATGTCGCGAATACAAAGGTTTCCGCAACTACGTCAACCATTAGCGCAACGACCAATGGTTTCATCCTCCAGATCGATGAACTCAAGAACGGCGCCCAACATGGTGGCGAGCAGAAGTCGCTTGAGGCCCAGACCATGGGTGCCACGCTCAGCCCGTCCTCGACTGACGACCTTAAGAATTGGTACGTTTGCAACGGCTGGGACAACCAAGGCCTGGTAACCGACTATTCAACGCCCAATTTCTCAACGACTGCCAAGGCTTTGCCGGGCGAGTATGAGGTTGCTGGCAAGAAGTACAACGCTTTCATTAAAAGCGACTACATCGTCTACACCATTACCGATACTGGTACGGCTGATGTTTATCTCGATGCATCTGATGGTGCGCCCGTAACGATTGAGCCCGTGGGCGGCGAAGCTTCGGAGACCATGGTTGGTTCTCTGCGCGTTGCGATTACCACGCAGGCGATTGGGGATAACGGTAAGTCGGGCACCGGTCCGGAGGACCTGCGCGTCGTGTATGCCATGAGCGATGAGAAGGGCAAGGGTAACGACGCAACCGCCATTGCTGGCTGGACGAGCATCCAGAACATTGATGGTAAGCCGACGCTCGCGCAGGCGACCTATAGGCACATCTATACTGGCGGCACGGACGGATGGGTTGCCACTAAGGGCACGAGCGGTGATTATTCGGTTGCTGCGGACACTAACCCCATTGCAACTGGTGTTGGCTACAAGGGCATTGCCGTTCACGTCTACATTTGGATGGAAGGAACCGACGCGGATTGCGTTAACGGCAAATCCATCGAGAACAGCCCGACGACCTATAACGTCAGCGTCAAGCTCGCCGGTGTCGCAACGCCATAATGCCAACGTTTGCTTAAATACGGCTAGCCCAAGGGCCCACTTCGGGGGAAGTGGGCCCTTTTTCGTGCGGTGCCATTGCTGCGTAGGCGATAATGTGGAGAACTGTTCTTCCTGGAGGTTCCTTATGGACGGCATCGCTTCTAGTGTTCCGCTGATTGCTCGGCCGAGTTACGACCGCGCTTGTAGCCTTGTGCCGACTGAGTATGTTTTGGCTTGGGAGTGGTTCTTGCGCGAGGAGCAGCGTGGCGAGATTTGGGAAAAACTTCCTCATAACATTAAAGCTGATAGCCCCCAGTATCCTTATCGCATGATGATTGGCTCTGAGACCTTTTGCGTTTCGCGTCAATCAGGTATTTATTGGCCGGGTCGTGGACACATCAAGCATCCTGTGGAAAAGACCTTTGCGCTTTCGGTGCATAGCTCTACAAGTGGGAGCTATTCCGATGTTCCCCCGCTCTATCTTGAGGACGGCACGTGGGTGTTCAAGTATTCATCGCAAAGTGCTTCGGTTGAAAGCTGGCGCGACCAACGCTATAACGAAAAAATGATCAACTGCATGGAGTGCGGCGTTCCCGTTGGCGTGTTCTTTGCAACGAGCGCTGGCTACAAGGTGCTCGGCCTAGCGTTCGTTGAGCGCTACGAGCCGGAGAACAGCTGGTTTGTACTGCATGGCCCCGTTCACAAGGGCGGACCCGATGCACGTTTCTACCCCGACATGAGCTACATGAAGGACGATCCAATCGCGGCGGAGTTTTCCGGCGCCTCGGCGAGCGACGAAGAAAAGGTCCGCTACGCGCTGCGCCGTGAGCGAATCGGCCAGCAGCGTTTCCGCACTCAGCTCTTTGAGGCCTATACCGGTAAGTGTGCTGTTTCGGGCTGCAATGTCAGCGAAGCGCTCGAAGCTGCGCATATTGAGAACTATTCGGGTCCCAAGTCGCAGGTTGTCAGCAACGGTATTCTGCTGCGCCGTGACCTACATTCGCTGTTCGACGCCCATCTGATTTCGTTTGAGTTGGTGCGTGGCGACTATCAACTTTGCGGGTCGTACCTTCTGGAGCATACGGATTATGCGACGTTTGCAGGCTCGGTGCTGCGCGAGCCGGACGAACATCGCTTGCGTCCTAACGCCCGATTCCTCGAAGCCCATCGAGCTGAGTTCGCTTTCTCGGAATCGCGGCGTCGGGCGGAGGCGGTTGCTCCGTATTAGTCGGGTGTTGCTCGCCACGACCCAATCATGTCGATTGATCGGATCGCGCTGCGCCGCATCGAGAGCTGCACGATCCTGCCATCCTCTCCTCAACGGTTAAAACGGGAAAGGGGAGCCCATGGGATGGCGAAGCGATATCGCGCGCGGCGCATATGGAAACTTACCGCGAGCGTTAATGGACCGGAGCCTGTTCCCGCCCGTTGAGGCCGGCTGTAGCCAAATCTGCCTGCCCTGCCCTCGCTGCGGCGCAGACCTCCCATGCCTAGACATCTGCTTTATCGACGCTCGCGACAAACATGCCGCCAACCCGCGGGCTCGGATGGGCTTGCGCCTTCCGGTCTATCCTCAGCAATGCCCTACCTGCGGATGCACTATTTCCTATGACGATGCTGATGCCTAATTGTCAGCTAGCGAGCGAGGATTTTTGGACGATTGAAAACTGAGGGTGGATTATCGGACGTTTTTGGGCTGAAAGGCTGTCAAAAATGGGAGATTATCCACGCTCGAGCGCTTCTATCTTTAGACGGTGACTCGCCGCCAGAAGTACTCGCCGGTGCCTAAGATGCCTTACAGATAAATCCCTTCGCAAAAGGGCTTGTGGAACTGGGTGTGGTGGTCGCGTGCCCAGGTGAAGAGCGCCTGGTCAAAGTTGCTCTGACTGGCGGGGATGCCGTAGACGCCGGCGACTTCCACGCGCACGAACTCCAGCGCGGGCAGCTTGTTGATGGCCGTGAGCGCAAACGGCGACGTGGGCTCCTCGAACAGGTAATGGCTGCCTTGCAGCGCGCCGCAGCCGGTGCAGGTGCTGGCGAGCGATGCGGTCTTGGTGGTGCGCGACGTTGTGGGCTTGTAGCCGCAGCGCTCGCGCAGGTAGCCGCGGATCTCGGCCGGTACGCAGCCCAGCGCGGGGACGATGGCCACGGCGTTGGCGCGGGCGGTGTCGATCACGATGTGGCCCGCGTCGTCCATGGCGGGCGCAGCGCTGGGCGCAGCCTTGCTGCCCGAGTCCTCGGCCGCCCAATACGGAATGCCAAAGGCCGCGACCGCCGTCTGCTCGTGGCACTTCCAACATTCGCGCTTGCCCAGCACCAGGTAGATGAAGGGCGCGCTGGGGTCGGAGCGATCCACGCCGGGCAGCCACGCGGTAAAGGGCTCGGGGTTGACGCCATCGGGCACGTACCAGATCTTCTTGACCCGGTCCCACTTGGCGCCCAGGGCCTTGGCCTTGTCTTTGTGCGAAAAGGGAACATCGAGCTCGGTGCGCATGGCGGCTCCTTTGTGCGGCTTGCGGTGCATGTGCTCCAAGGATACCCCAGCGACGGGTGTGTGGTCGCTAAACGAGCACTTCGACCGCCCGAGAAGTCGCGGAGCATTTTGGCGAGGGCGCGCCGTCAAGCAAATGGGCAAGCAAATGGTCAGCTTTTGGTCAGTTGGGCGGCAACCTTGCCAAAAGCTTGACGGATTTGCAGCTAGACGTCGACGAATGAACACTTTGGACGCGCCGCGGCAGAAAATGGCCGGTTGTTTGCCGAAAACTCGCCAGGGTCGCGAGCCGCCGCCGACGCGCGTGCTATCTTCGCGCCATGAGCTACTTTATCGTTTCACATAACGCTGCGCTGGCGCTCTTGGCGCACATCCCGAACCCTCGCTTTGGGGATTCGGAACCAGAGGTCGTGTCGATTGCGGGCGCTTGCACGCTCTTGGACCAAGAGGCGCAGGAGTTTATCGATCGCTATGACCTGGGGATCCAAACGCTGGATTTGCTGGTGCCGTCGCGCGCCGACCGTCGGCGGAGCAAGCATGTTAAGACGCACCTGTGCACCAACGAGCTCCCGGCGGGTTCGTTTATCTCGCTGGGCCACTGGATGGGCGACCTGGATGCGTACGTGTGCTCTCCCGAGCTGGCGTTTTTGCAGGCCGCGCACGATGGCGATGCGGCGGAGGGCATCTACGCCGGCTATGCCATGACATCGGACTACCGGCTGGATAACCTTGCTCCCGGTGGGGTAACAAGCAGGGATGCGGGCATGCGCGATGGCAGGCTCACGACTAAGGAGCTCATCGCGGCGTACCTTGACCGGGCATCAAAGGTGAGAGGCGCCGCTAAGGCGAGGGCGTTGCTTCCGTACGTGGAAGAGGGCTCACGGTCTCCAAGGGAGTCGGGGCTTTGCATGTTTATGTCGCTGCCTGCGCATTACGGCGGGCTTGCACTGGGCAAGGCCGAGCTGAACAAGAAGTACTTCATTCGCGACGGTTACAACGATGGGCGCAACCGCAAACTGCGCGTGTTGGAGCGCACGCCCGACATCACGCTTACGGCGAAAGCAGAGGTGGGCCTGGATAAAGTAAGGGCTGGCTTGCTGCCCGAAGTACTGACCGCGCTGGTCGATTACGACAGCGACGCCATTCATGATGGAAGCGAGAAAATCCACAAGGATGCCGAGCGCCGCAACGAGCTGCAGATGCTCAATGGGGTCGCGTACTTTACGGTGACGACCGATCAGGCAAGCGACTACGAAAAGCTCGTTCGCCTGTGCGAGCGCATCCGGCGCAAGCTGCATCGGAATAAGCGACCCATTTTTAACAAGCCCATGAGCGAGGAGCAGCGATTTTTTGCCCTCAAGCGTGTCGAAACGAAGCGGTTTAAGCTTTGGCAAACGGTTATCGAGGCGCGTCAACATTGGTAGGGGCGGTTGCTGGCGGTGGGGCCAGGGGTCTTATTTTCAGGTCTAATACTTTTTCGCGAAGTGAACGAGTCAAAATGGACCCCCGAAGCATCGACACTTTTGGCGGCTCATTTCCTGCGGTTTTGACGTTAGAATCCTGCGGTTTTGGCTTCAAAAAGTGTGCATGCTTCGGGGGCCCAAATAAGCTCGTTCACTTCGCGGAAAAGTATTAGACCTGACTATAGGAAGGTTGTCCGGATGCGGTATCGAGGCCCATCCAAGCCCGATTGAGGCGGTCGCCAAGACTGTTTGGGCGACTGTGGGCTTGGTTGGGGTGGTTGCTGGCGTTGTTGAGGCGGCTTTGGGCGCCGCGGCGTCCGCTTGACTTGGTGGCGTAAAACAAAACAGCTCAGAAGCGAAGCCTCTGAGCTGCGAACATTTGGTGGGCGTTAGAAGATTTGAACTTCTGACCTC
>UQYE01000034.1:0-22700 GCA_900545145.1 uncultured Collinsella sp.
TCTAACCGTCTCCGCTTTGTCTCAATCTGTAACAGTTAGAGGCCAAATTCCTCGCTACACGTTACAGATCAAGACGTTGGGCTGACGGCCGAACGGTTCATCTAAATCTGTAACAGTTAGAGCCATTTTCGCTGGCCTGGTGTTACAGATCGAGACTATGCAAAAGCCGAGGATAGGCACTGCCGCCAAGGCCTTCCCCTCGGCCTAAAAACAAAAACCACCACAAAGGTGCCTGTCCCCTTTGTGGTGGTTTTGGTCGGTTAGTCTTCGAGCTGCGCTACTTTGTAGCGGTAGGCAGCGGCGATGACGTCTTTACAGCCCTCGCGGCCCAGCTTGGCGCGATTGACGACGATATCCTTACCGCTCGTCATCTTCCACTTGCCGGCGCTGTAGCGCTTATAGAACGCCTCGCGCGCCTTCTGCTGCTGTTTGACCAGCTTGGCGCCCTTCTTTTTGTTGAGGCCACGCTTCTTGCGCACAATCTCGACGCGGTCCTCAAAGGGAGCGGTCACCAACACGGCAATGTGGTTGGGGTTGTTGCGAAGCAGGTAATCGGACAGGCGGCCTTCGATAATGCAGCTCTCGGTCTCGCCCAGGTCCAAAATCACCTGGCTCATCTTTTGGAACAACTTGTCCGAGTACGAACGCGCATCGTAGCGGTCGGGCAGAAACGCCATGTTCTCCACGGCCAGACGCTCGTCGTAGGCGGCCATCTTGTCGAGCGACTCGCCCGCGCGCAGCGACGCGCGCACCAGTAGCTCGTTGTCGTACAGAGGAATCCCCAACTCGTTGGCGAGGATGCGTCCGATCTCGTGGCCCTCGGCACCAAAGTCGCGCGCGATGGTAATGACCACAGGACTCTTCTTGTTCTCCAGATCGCTCATCGCGATTCCTTTCTAACAGATGAGAAAAGGGCTGTTTATCTCTTATTCCCACGATACCGTACCTGGGTTTTCCTGGTGCCCAAGATTGGCCTGAAAGAGGAGCGACGCGTACTTTGGTACGCGAGCGACGGTTTGAAGGCCAAGGTTGGGTGCCAGGGAAAGCCAGGCTATGCGGCTACGATGCGGCGTTGGTATGCTCGGACCAGCAGCGAGATACCAAAGTTGAGCACAAAGTACATCGCAAACACCAGGCCGTAGAGCATAAGCACCTGCGACAGGTCGATCGCATGGGCCATCACGACGTTTGCCGTGTACATGAGCTCGGCCACGTTAATACCCGAAAGATACGAGCTGTCCTTGATGACGGTCGTGCACTGGCTAAACAGCGCCGGAATGATCGTCTTAAACGTCTGCGGCAGAATGATGTAGCACATGGTGGCAAAGAAGCCAAAACCCTGGCTCTGCGCTGCCTCAAACTGGCCGCGCGGAATCGAGTTGAGGCCGCCGCGCACAATCTCGGCCATAACAGCGCTGGTAAACAGCGTAAAGGCGATGGTCGAAATCACAATATCCAAACCCTGCACCGTAAAGTAGATAAACAGGATCCACAGCAGGTTCGGCGTGCAGCGGAACAGCTCGATATAGGCGCTCACCAAAATACGGAACGGGCGGGGCGCATAGCTCTTAACGAGCGCCAGCACCGTGCCAAAAATGAGCGAGAAAAAGATCGACAGCGCCGAGATCTCGATCGTCTTAACAAAGCCGCCCCAAATGTAGAGCAGGTTGGTCGCGTTGAAGATTTCCATGCGCTAGGCCTCCTCTACGTTGTCGAGCCCCAGCTCGGCCAGGCTCACGCCGCGCGGACGCTCCTTGGAGCGGCGCTCGAGCCACTGCACCAGCATGGCGAGCGGAAAGCAGATGATGAAGTACATAAGGCAGCAGACGATGTATCCCTGCAGGTAGCCGTACAGACTCACAAAGTTGTCGGAACGATACATAAGGTCGCCGCCGGCCACAAGCGCCAGCACCGACGTGTTCTTGACCAGGTTGAGCGCCTGGTTACACAGCGGCGGCAGAATGATCTTGAACGTCTGGGGCAGTACGATGTACCAGTATGCCTGCGCACGGGTGAAGCCCTGGCTCTGGGCCGCCTCCATCTGACCGCGTGGAACGGCCTCGATGCCGGTGCGGATGACCTCCGAAATGTAGGCCGCGTGATACAGGCCCACACCCAAAAAGCCCAGCACGAACGGCGCGATGCGCACCGGCTGGTCGGCGCCGGTTATGGCCTGCAAGAACTGCGGGCCGGCCATATACATAAAGAGCACCTGCACGGGCAGCGGAGTGTTCTGGTAAAACTCCACGTACACGCGGCTAATGGCGCGCAGCACGCGCGAACGGGTGGTAGAGAACACGCCCAGCAGCGTGCCCAACGCCAGCGACAACAGCAGACCGGCAACAACCACCTGCAGCGTCACGCCAAAGCCCTCCCAGAAGGGCCCCATGTTTTGAAATGTCGTCGACCAGCGGTCGGCGTCAAACAATCCTTCGAGCATTTGATTCCTTCCTACGCCGAGCGCCTACACAAGACCCCAGGTCTTGACCTCTTGGTCGAGCCAGCCGTCGGCCAGGCGATCGCAAATCACCTGATCGACCACGGCCGAAAGGTCGCAGCCCTTCTTGGTCGCCACGCCGTAGCCCTGCTCGCCAAACTTGACCTCGGGCTGCAACAGCTCAACGGTCTCATTCATGTAACCGGCCAGCGTGGAGCGGTCCATGGCAAAGACGTCGATATTGCCGGCGTCGAGCGAACTCTTAATGATGGGGTAGCCGCTAAAGGCCCTAAACTCGGGCTTGCAGCTAAAGCCGTTGTCCTTGATCATCTGCTCGATCAGGCCCTGCGTGGTGGCACCCTGGCTCACGCCGATGACCTTGCCGTCCAGGTCCTCAATCGAGGTAAAGCCCGAACGCTTCTTGACCATGAGCCCCACGTAGTCGGTGCGGTACGGCGTCGAGAAATCCCAGCTCTTCTTGCGCTCGTCGGTGATGGTGTAGGTCGCCGCGACCACGTCAAGTTGGCCGTTATCGATCAGCGGGCCGCGCGTCTTGGGCGTTACGTCGGTAAACTCGACAAGCTCCTGGGCGCGGGCCTCCTTGTAGCTCACGCCAAAGACGGCAGCGGCAATCTGGTAGCACAAATCGACTTCCATACCCTCAAAGCGGCCCTTGGCGGTGTCGTAATAGCCGTAGCCGGGAACATCCTTCTTAACGCCGGCATTCAGATGGCCACGCGACTTGATGGCTGCAAGCTTGGACCCCTTGTCGGAGGCCCCGCCGCTGGTTGAGTTGCCGCAACCGGTGAGCGCGGTCCCTGTCAGCGCGAGCATGCCGGCGCCCGCCAGCTGCAAAAAGTGACGGCGCGACACGGCCGCCCTCGTCATATCCGTCATGTCCATCACCGCGCCTAGTGCAGAATCTTGGACAGGAACTCGCGGCAGCGCGGGTTCTCGGGGTTATCGAAGAAGTGCTCGGGCGTGCCCTCCTCCAGGATGCGGCCGTCCTCCATAAAGATAACGCGGTCGGCCACCTGGCGCGCAAAGCCCATCTCATGCGTCACGCAGATCATGGTGATATCCTCCTGCGCAAGCTCAATCATAACGTCCAGAACCTCCTGGACCATCTCGGGGTCGAGCGCCGAAGTCGGCTCGTCAAACAGGATGATGGGCTGCTTGGTGCACAGGGCACGGGCAATGGCGATGCGCTGCTGCTGACCGCCCGAGAGATTCTGCGGATACTCGCCGGCCTTATGCGCCATGCCAACACGCTTGAGCGCGGCGATAGCGATCTCGGTCGCCTCCTCCTTGCTCTTCTTTTGCAGCTTGATGGGCGCGAGCGTCAGGTTGCCCAGCACCGTCATGTTGGGATACAGGTTGAACTGCTGAAACACCATGGAACTATACTTGCGAGCCATCTCCAGGTGATTCTTTTTGGTGAGCGGCGTACCGTCGATGATGACCTCGCCCGACGTGGGCTCCTCAAGATAATCGACGCAGCGGATGAGCGTCGACTTACCCGAACCAGAGGGCCCGATCATTACGAGCTTCTCGCCGCGCTTGACGGTGAGGTTGATATCTTTGAGCACATGCAGGTCGCCAAAGTACTTGTTGAGATGCTTGATCTCGATCATGTCTGCCATGAATGTCCCTTCCCTGCGTTTACACGAGTTGCATCATTGTACGGAAAGAATCGCGTTTCCGCAGCCCACACTGCACCACCGTTAAGAACCCGCAACCTTTCACCCACTCATTGGGCACTTATTGGCCCACAAAAAAGGGGCGCGACCGTAATGGTCACGCCCCCCTCAACATCAACTATGTGTCGGCCGGCACTTACGCCAATTTCGCTCCGACGATCTTGGCCGCCGCAGGCTTGTCGAAGTTGCCGCCGGTGGCTTTGCCGAGTGCGCCCATGACCTGGCCCATCTGCTTCTTGGACGTGGCACCCAGCTCGGCGATGACTTTCTCGATCAAAGCCTCGAGCTCCTCACCCGAAACCTGCGCGGGCAGCAGGCTCTCCAGAATCTTGACCTGCTCGGTCAGGTTGTCGGTACGCTCCTGGTCGGTGCCGGCCTTAATGGACATCTCCAGCGTCTCACTCGTCTGCTTAATCAGACGCTTGATCATGTTGTTGACGTCTTCCTCGGTCACATCGCGACGCTCGTTGACCTCGATATTCTTCACCTCGGCCTTAACCTGGCGAATGATGGACAGGCGAACCTTGTCCTTGGCCTTCATGGCGGCGATCATTTCCTGCTGCAGCTCTTCGTTGGTCATCTGCAAATCCTCCTCAATAGTGTGGGCAGCACTCGCACGAGCACCGTCCCATGATTACTCAGTCGTCGACGAATCGTCGGTCGAGCTCTTGGTGACGCCCTTCAGGCTGACGTTGTACGGCACGTCCTTGGGCATGGGGTTAACGGTGATGTCGGCGTCTTTCTTGTACTGCTCCAGCCACTCGCTGTACGCAGTGCTCTCTGCCTGCGTCTTCACCACGTTGGAAACGTACTTTTTGATGGCCTTGGGCACCTGGTTGATGCCATCAACCTGATTATCGACATGGAAGTAGTCGGTGCACTTGATGATGTGGTAGCCGTACGTCGACTCGACCACGTCGCTCACATCGCCCTTGTTGAGCCCCTCGAGCGCCGTCTGGTAGCTGTCGACGAAGGTGGTGAGCTTATCCCAACCCACATCGCCCTTCTTCTCCTTGGATCCGGTGTCCTCGGAGTACTGTTCAACGGCGTCCTCAAAGCTCAGCTCACCGGAGTTGATCTTGTCCAGGCACTCCTGCGCCTTGGCCTTGGCGGCGGCCTTGTCCTCGTCAGATGCGTCGGAATCAACCTTAATCAGGATGTTCGACGAGCGGCGGGCATCATTGTAGTTAGACAGGTTCTCGTTGATGTAATCGACGATCTCGCTGTCCTTGGGCTTGCTGGTGGGCGCCACGGCGTGCTTAAGCTTTTGCTGTGCCAGGTTCTCCTTGAGCGAGTCCTTGTAGGTGTCCTCGGTATAGCCGTAGGTCTTAAGGGTCTTCTTAAAGGCCTTGGCGCCGCCGGCGCTCTTGCAGGCGTCCTTCCAGGCCTTCTCGACCTCCTCGTCCGAGACGGTCACGCCGTTTTCCTTCTGCGCTTGCTGAAGCAGAATCTGCTGCGTGTAGGAGTCGATGAGCTGCTTGCGATATTTTTTGGGCGTGAGGTCGTTGTCGACCAGATACTGCGCCCAGTCCTTGTCCTTGGTGTAGCCGTAGGACGTGCGCATGCTCATGATCTGCTTAGTCACGGTGTCCTCGGTGAGGTTGGTGCCGTTGATGGTGGCGGCGACGCCGCCGGTAAGCTTGTAGCTCGAGGTATCCTCTGCCTGCGACATAAGACCGGAGCATGCCATGGCCGAGACGGAAAGCAGCATTGCCAGCACGCCGATAACCACCAGGACGATCTTGACGGTCTTGGACACATAGGTCTTGCGCTGCTTCTTACGAGAGCTGGAGGCAGCGCGAGCCTGTTGCTCGGGCGTCGGCGCGACCTCGGGGTTCTTTTTCTTGTTTGCCATGTTTGGCCTTTCACATCACGAATCGAACAAACGCCATTGTGTCACAACGCGGCCCCCGCGACACACCTGGTGCATGGGGGACAGGTTAATCTGCACCATTTTGGTGCAAAGGGGACAGCTCTGGCAGCTGGCAGTTAGGGACGTTCCTTTTCTGCCGGCAGTTAGGGACAGTCCCCAAGTGCCGGCCCTAAAAGTGACGGCGGATGGCATCGACCATGCCTTGGCTTGTGGTCTGGCCAAGTACATCGGCTGCGGCGTCGGCATCCATAAAGATATTCATAAGCGCTTGCAGGGCCTCGACCTGGCCGCCCGGCTCGGCGATGCCCAGATTGATGATGATCTGCGCCGGCACGGGGGCACCCATGCCCGCCATAGCATTAAACGTCACGGGCGCCACGGGCTTCACCACCGCGATATAGGGCTTAGCCACAAATCCGGGATCGGTGTGCGGGATGGCGATGTTGGCCGCCGGCATAGCAAGACCCGTGGGATAGGCATCCTCGCGTGTGCGGACGGCATCGAGCCAACCGGGCGCAATGTAGCCGCGAGGCGCAAGCTCGTCCTCGAGCCGCGCAAACATCTCACCCGGCGTCGCGCACTCCCAATCAAAAAACACCAGCTCGGGCGAGAATAGCATCTCGGCGTTATCCGCCATACCGTCCTCCAAAGTTGCATGAGGTTCACAATGCCCCATATGATAACGAAACGAGGCAGGCAAGGTTAGTCGAGGATTCCAATCATATCGAGTGCGCGGGCAGGCGTCAGGCAAACTTCGGGCATCGCCTCCAGCATGCGCCGGTCACTCGTGACCACGTAGTCAACATCTGCCGTCTCGCCCGAAGCGATGATGAGGTTGTCTTCAAGATCCGGCATGCGCTTGCCAAGCATGCGCGCCATCTCGCACTCTGCCAACGAAAGCGGGGAGGCGGTTGCCACCTGCATCATGTGCTCAATGCAGGCCCACGACGCCGAGGCAAACGACACGTTAATCCCATTCACATTCCGCCGGGCTAGTCGCCGAGGCAAAATATAGAACACGTCTTTTGCCGTCGTTGGCGCATACAGAAGGTCGATCTTTCCCACCTCGGCCAGTTCAACCAATCTTTTCGCTTCGTCGAACGCCCCCTCTTGCAGGTAATAATCGAGCCAAACGTTCGTATCTACCAAGAGATGCTTTGCCTCAATCATCGGCAATTCGCCTCAATGTCGGCAATCATCGTTTCATACATATCATCTCGTACGGCATCCCAGTCTTCCGCAGATGATCCAGCTGGCGCAAAATCCGAAGCACGTAGCCCCAATGAAGAAAAAGCTAGGCCACACCCCCGCTCGGCCAGGCTCTCCGCACGGGGCGCCTCGTGCTTATCCGCCACCATAAATCCCGGCAGCGCTTGATGCTCGACAAGATAGACCCAAAGCGCGCGAATGGCATCGCTCGCCCCCAATCCATTGCGAGTCAGGACCGCATCACCACCAGCCTTGAGCAAAGGATCGATTCGTGTGTTGAGCTGCACCATTGCCGTTCCCATAGCGGCTCCTTCCTACTTGCTAGCAGTATAGCAGACATAAAAGGCCACGCAAAAGGGCCCCGTCCACACGCGGACGAGGCCCTGTCAGATTGGTAGTCTCGAGAAAGTTGGTGTAGCGCCCGATCCGAAGCGAGTCGGCCTGTCGTCCAAGAACCTGGAATACGGTTGATGCCCTATGCCGCCGACCGGCACATGAAAGACAGCGGGCCAAAAGCCCCATGGCTTCTAGCCCGCGGAAACATCGATGTTTCCAAATGATCGCAGCTTGTGTTTCAAGCGCTTTTCTACGCTACCGGCGGATGCAAATCCCAATCGGGAAAGCAGTTTGCAAAGCCTGAGAGATTTTGAGTCAAAACATTGTTCTCAGCTTGCTTCAGTCGCTCGTCCTCTTCAAACAGACTATCGAGCTCGCTCAATGCATCGAAGTCCTGCATCGCAGCATCGTTATGGTCGAAATCAGTCACTTCATCAGTCATCTATTTCACTCCATTCATGGTTATCGAGTCAATCCTATCGGCTAGGCAACCTTATCGAGCTTAAGCAGGTCGCTGCGCTCGGCCGCCGCTTCCTTCGCGCTCTTCCACTGATTAAGCGCCAGATCGATCTCGGAACAGCCTTCCTGGATGCGTTTGGAGTATTTGGCCTCAATCTCTTCTGCCTCCGCAGCGCGCTGCTTGCCCGAGAGGCTCGTCTTTACTAGACAATAGCCTGCCCCCGCAAGAAGCAGAATGCCAATAACCTGGTTTACAAATGCAAAGAGAGCCACTCCCAAAACAGCGAGGACAACGGCCGCTATCTTGTAGCTCTTGTTGCCCTTCGCGATCTTGACATCAAGCTCAGCGAGCTCCTTTTTCTTCTCTTCACCGACATAGCGAACATAATCGCCGCGCAGCGCATTACCCTCATCGCCGGTAACCGCCCTGCTTGTCCATCCGTCGAAGTCAAGGGTGATCGCCTGCGGAAATTCGGGGACATCGCTCTTGCGATACCGGTTGAAACCACCGTTGATATAGGAACCCAAAAACTGAATCGCGGTCTTCTTTTTATGCACATCCACGGACGCGCTCTGGTCGCGCATCGAGCGTGTCATCTGGTCGATGATGTTCATCGTCTGCTGACGCTTCTCATCGCGCCGACGATTGACGAGCTCTCGGGCGCGGTCCACGTCTCCGCCAAATGCTTTGACCGCAAGAAGATACTCCTCCTGACGACGCAAATTTCGCTCCTTGGAGTCATCGGAGTTAACGAGCTCCATCAAATGCCTGTCAACCTGCTCGGCAAGCGTCCTCTCGTCAACATCGGAAGCTTTGAGGGCGGCGAAGTCATTGGAGATACTCTCGATTGCCTCGACTTTTCCGAGATACTTATTGATGTAGTCAAACTCCTTGACCACCACCTTGAGCGCCGGATATCTCGAACTCATATCCTCCTCGTAGCCGATAAAATACTCCGCCCATGACTTAGACTGCTCGTTTTCGAACTCAGGGCTCTGATTTCTGATCTGCTCGATCCAGCCCGCCATATAGTCATCGCACAGGTGCTTTTCGTCGGTGCCAAAGATGCCGTTGATATAGGCATCAATGTAGACCATCGCATCGGCATCAATACGGGCGGCGTTTTGCGTCGAGAAGTAGCGTGCGAGCCATTCGTAGCACGTAGCCGTGCGGTTATTACGTCTGCAAATCAGAGCCATCGCAAGCGACGTGTGCTCGTTGTCACGTTTGACAGCCTCACGTATTGCGCGCTCCGCAAGATCTCGGTTGTTGTTGATCCATGCCGCAAGGGCAACCAGGACAGGCGCCAGCCAGTAGTCCGGGGTAGAAATCATTAACTCCTCGGAGACCGTCGAAATCGTCGCCTTGCGCACGAGCGCTGCATCGGTTGCCTGGAGAATACCGACCATGGTGTTTCGAACCACCGAGTAGTTGCCGAACTTCTTGTCCATCTCCTGCCGGACGCTCACGAGCTCCGTAGTCGCTTGCTCAAGTGCGGCGGTACGACGCTGCTCGAGCATCATCTCGAGAAAGTCCTTTCGGAGCTTTTTAAGGTCCTTCCGCACTTCCTCCATTTGCGATTCGACCTTATCGACCTTCGTGGTCATCTGGTCAACTTTTGTTCCAATAGCGGCGATCCTGCGCTCGATAAGGGCAGTATCTAATCCCGAATCACTCATCTGTACCACCTTTCAGTTTGAACTGTTTAGATCATCCAATAGCTTTAAGCGAGTAAGCACCCGCCATCCGCTTTATTGAGAGGCCATGCTTCGGTATTGCTCGGACACCTGCTGATAGGCCACAAGAAACTTCTGTTTGTATTGGCTTGCCTTCATCGAATTGACGATGCGCCCAACGGGCTCCACATAGTGTTCGAGAAAGTACGAGGTCCTTCTTCGTAACGTAAACGAACCAGTTTTATAGGGGGACCCGGGGTTCTCTCTAATGCCCTTGAGTAGTGCGAGACACGTTTTGGGTATGTTGCAGTTGGCGGCGATATCTTGATAGAAGCTCTCCCGCTCTGCGGTCATAAAGTCTTCCGAAGCATACCGCGCTATGCAGAACGGGCACACAGCATCGATAAAGCTCTCAAGCCGAGACCGATCCTCCATGCTCTGCATATTGGCGACCACGAGCGATACCATCTGAACCTCAAAGTCACGCATGTTGTAGAGCGTCGACTCAAACAAGTCGATCAAGTCACGCACTTCGTCATATTCGAGAGGGATATCTTCGGCCCTTTTAAAGAAAACCGTCATCGAACCCGAAAGACCTTCGCAAAACTCATCGCAGTACGCAACCATAAACTGTGCTGCCGCGTTGTCTTGCATCATATTGAGCACGTCTGCGGCAAATTTGCGGGCCTCCGGGAAGTTGCCACCCTTAAAAAACTTGATGGCATTGTCCTTGGCAAACGCGATTTTGCCCGTGGCCCCCAGACGCGCCCGCGAATAGTACATCTCGCGACCGCACTGGTTGCAATGAACCTTTCGAGTTGCGGGGTCAAACTCGACATCGGTGCTGCCGCAGCCCTCACAAGTTATTCCGTTGATTTCCAATAGCTTCCCCCACTTCAACCATCAAAGTGCCCTGGCAAAAAGCAGCGCGAGCCCTTATTTGACAGCGATCAGCGCCGCATTGCGCTTTTTCCAGATATTGCGCGCATCATGGACAAGGCCAACCGTAACATCTGCCGGCTCATCGGCACTCATGGAATTCGAGACCGCCTCAAGCGCTGCGGAGAACTGTCGCTCGACCTCTTGAACATGGGGTTGCGACATGTTGGAGCTGAAGGAGATGTCGTCCTTAAGCGCTTTGAGTTCGGCTTTGACCTGAGCGTCCTGCGCCACGGCGAGGAGCTGTCCCACATACGATCCGAACTGCGCCGTTTGAACCGTCTTTGCGGCCACGGCAGCAACCTTTTGGTCAACCTGGCGGCCATTGAAGCCAAGACCCATCTGCACAAGGACAAGCACAGCAAGAAGGACAACGTTTACGACGACTGGAATCGTGCTGCCGCCCCACCCATATGCCGCAAACACAAAGTACGTGTTGGCCAGAAGGGCAACGACAAAGTAGGCACAGCTTGATGCGACCGGCAAATAATGGATTTCGGTCGTGCTTTTGACCGTGGACTGCTTATCGGACATGGCAGCCGAAATCGAAGCCGCCGCAAAAGCCAAAACCCCAAAGCCAAGCGACATAGCAAAGACGATAGGGTTCATCAGCGCGTTTTTGCAGACAAACATGATTACAAGCCACGCCACCAAGACGATTGCCTCGCCCAAAATGACACGTTTAACAGAACCGTTCATCTTTGTTTCTCCTTATTGGATCTTAGTTCCACAATCGGGGCAGAATTTGGTCCCTTCGGGCAACTCGGCTCCGCAGCTCGGGCACCTTGGCGAGATCAACCGGTTCCCGCATTCCAGGCAGAACTTGGCACCGACCGGGTTAAGATGCCCACACGCCAAACACGCAACACCCTGCTCGAGCTTTTGTCCGCATTCCAGGCAGAACTTAGCGCCCATCGGATTAACGTTTCCGCAACTGGGACACACGGGACCGTTTTGCATACCTGCGGACGCGGAAGCCGTTCCAACCATGGGAGCAACAGCGCCCATGGTCTGGTTGGCCAAGTTGGAGAAGCCAGCTCCAAATGCACCGCCCATGCCAACTCCCATACCGAGTCCCATGCCGGCTCCCATGAGGCCCGATGCGGCACTCCCCTCATTGCCCGCAGCACTCTCCATTACGTCCATGCCGCGTTCCTGCTGATAGCTGTAGCCTTCGCGCGCACGCTTCCTGGCAAGTGCCTCGGACTCGATGTCCATCTGGGCAGCGTTACCCTGCGCCTCGAGAATGCTCCGCTTACGCTGGATCTTCATCTCGTTGATGGCGGCAAGATCCTCTTCGAAGGGCTTGATGCTGTTGAACGAGAAGTTATCGAGCGTGAGACCAAACTCATCGAAATAGTTAACGAGCTTGCCCTGCATCTGAGACGAGAAGTCGCTCAGATGCGTCGCAATTTTAAGAACGGAAACCTCCTGGTCAACAATCGCCTTGGCAAGCAGGTCAGGAACATACTCAAGGATTTTTGCCCGCATAAAGGAAGTAAGTTCTTCTCGCGTATAGCGATCTCGCGTGCCCACGACCTTAACGAGGAACTTCCTCACCTGAATGGGAACCAGGCTCGAGTCATTCTGCTCGATATGCGCGCCAAACAAACCGAAGGCGCGAACATGAACGTTGACGTCTTCCTCAGGGTCTTGGACGATGATGGGCTCGGTCGTGCCCCAGCGCAGCTCGTTCATGTAGTTAGTATTGATAAAGTACACAACGGAATGAAACGCCGAGCTACCGCCGGTAAGCGAATGGGCGGCATTGCGGAACGGGGCGAATCGGCTGTCTCCCGTGTCGAGCTTGATCTTGCACGGACCGACAAACACGCTTACCTGAGAATCGCCGGCACCCGTAGCGTCAGTAGAACTGCCCGCCCCCATATTGTTGGTAAAAACGGCAATCTGCGATTGCGCAACCTGAAGATAGGACCCGTTGGGAAAATCCTCGTAGGGATAGCGGAATGAGACAAGCGAGGCATCTTCGTCGTTGCCAGGCTCCCATTTGATATTGTCGACAGAAAAGGCACCGAGAATTCCGCTGTGCTTTTCTTCCTTTTCGTTATCGCTATGGAACAGTGACATGCTGATTCCTTTCGTTAATTCCAAACCACGCGCTCCGCGTGTCTAATAAATTGCGAACTGCCGAGTCGACAGGCACATCGAAAGCCTGTGCGTCTCAATCTGTCCCCAACTTAGCTTGGCTAATTATAGCCCTCAAGTCATCTCATTTAGCCACCCCCGATGAGCGGTAATCATGTCGCACCTTTGGTCAACTGACGAAGAACCGGGAGGGTTCGGACCCCAGATACCCTTTTGGGGCATACCCGCTTAGCGGGCGAGTGCCTTCGGCCTCTCGGTCAGCTCTTCGTAACGGCCGTTTTAGCCGCAACTCAACTCGTCGGATGGAACAAGGGGAAAGGCATAAGAGCTGCGCGCGCTGTAATGCCAAAACGGCTCGGTTAAAGTTACCAGCTCTCGTGATAGGCCATAATCGACCGACATGGGTACCCTTCGGAGCCGCATTCCGCAGACGCTACGACCTTTCCGTCTTTATAAAACTCGACGTACCAAACGTACGTTGCCGCCCCCTCCCAATAGTTTGGCCTATCAGCGACCTTGAACGTAATAGAGGCGTCATCTGGCACAATCAACTCGCGCTTGGCGTTTGCAATGAACGCATCCATGTCGGCGATCACGCCATCGCCGCGTGCAGCGGCCTCCCCATCGTCGCTGCTATCGGATGCCGCTTCAGATGGTGCTTGAGATGCGCCAGCTCGATTGTCCGCAGTGCCAGAACCGTCCTTCAAAGAGCTCTCCGAAGGCTCCACCCCTTTGAATGCCTTCCACATATCGCTGCTTGCGGACGGCATTTCAATGTCGGCCTCCGGATACTTCCCGGCAACCTCGTCAAGAATTTTGCACGCTTCCTCACGCCCCTGGACCATCGCCTCCTGCGGTTTGCCACCATCCTCAACGGTCCTCACCAAGTAGGCGCCATTCTGCCTATCGAATTCCTTATTTTGAATTTGCACCGCGTCTACGACCTCAGGACCCTTTGCAGTAAGCGAAATATAGAAATCTGCCTGGTTACAATCCTGACTACAAGTAAATTTAACGATGCCGTCCTTACAGACAGTAATGACTTGGCTCTCACCCTGAGCAATAAAACCGTCATACTGATTCGTCATATTGCTGGAGCCTCCTACCATCTCTGACGAAGGCATAACCGAAACAGCCGCTCCATCAACAAAGCAGTAGGCACCCACAATCGCCGAAATATCGTTCTGCGCATCGACAAACCCAACAAGCAGCTCGTCAATTCCGTCGCCGTTCAAATCATCGAAAGCATAGTAGTAGCTTAAAAAGCCGGGGGCAGTCTGGTTGTTATAAACGAATATCTGCCCCAGTCCAGAATCACCACCGCGTCCCTGGGCCCAGTCGTCGTAGCTGGCAGCACCAGCCCCCTTCTGCTCGCAATAGCTCGCAAAGTCCTCGTAACGCGCAACCACGCCCTCGTAAGCCTTACGTGCTTTCTTGTTTGTTGCCGCGACCTTCTTTTTAGACGACTTCTTCTCGACTGCAGCCGGCTGCTCCTGCTGCTGCGCTTGAGGCAGCACAAAGGCTTCGTAAGCTTTGACCAGGGCGTAAGCGACACCAGCGGTAAAGATGATTGCTGCAAGAATGGTGACAAACGTAGGCACAGCAAAACGGCCGATCTGCCGACGCTGCATCATAAAGGCCGCAAAGGACATATGATCAGAGGGCACCGGAGAAGCGCTCTCTGCGCGAGATGCAGCAGGATCGCTTGTCGCTTTTATATCAGCAGATGCCTTTGGTGTACCTGAAGGAAGCGGCTGCTGAGCATTCGCCGGCGCATCATCCACATCCAACGGTTTTCCGCATGCGGAACAGAATCGCGCCCCGTCTTTGATCTTTGCCCCGCAGCTTGCGCAGTACATAAATCCCCCCTAGAACTTCAGCATATCGAAACGATAGCCCACAGCCTGCAAACAGGAAAGGCCCAGGAACAATTTGCTCGACTGTAAGCCTTTTCTTTCACCTTTCAAATTCGCCTGACCCCATGCGGAAGGCATGCGACGGGCTACTTGCTAGGCGCGAACCATGTGCAGCTTGATTGCCTTGAAGATGATGTTGGCAACCGAGGCGATAGGCCAGAGCGCCACGATCGTCATCGGTGCTAATTCGGGAACAACCGGAACCGCCCCGTGAATCACGCTGCCCAACCAGTAAAAAAGCATCAGAACCACGACAGGAAGGCCCACGAGAACCACAAGCTCGATTAGCATAATCGTGATACCGATAATGCCGCTACCATAGACAAAGGGAAGCCTTACACCGCTGCGGTACAGCGAGATAATCACCTTCCAGGGACCAATCAGAAGCAGCGCCAGCGGAATCATATTGTTAAGTCCCAGCGAGCCACCTCCCAGCACGTAATTGAAAAAGAGCACATAGAGCAATGAAATCACCGCTGCTCGCCCAAGCGACCCGATGGACTCGTGAAGCGAATCCTGCAGGCAAGCAGCGGCCTCTGCATCCTCCGCCGCTTGAAACTGAGCCTCGACAGACTGGCTCTCAATCGGCTGGGCCTCGACGTAAATCGCATCCCCCACCGCGCTGGCCGCAGCCGCGACCGTAGGCGTTCCGCACACGCCGCAGAACTTGGCGCCGTCGTTAATCTCTGCTCCACACTGTTTGCAATGCATAATCGGGTCCTTTCTCGTTACCCCTTTTCTTGACGATCACAAGATACGATTTGTCGTTTATCCGATATAGAGATTTTGACCGGGTAATTTTCCTAAACGTGCTACGCTATTAAACCTGCAGCTAGAGACAGGGGTAACAATGTTTGAGTTTTCCCAAACACGCACCGTTGAAGGTTCGATTCCGTTTAAGAAAGTCAACCTCATAGAGAACGAACCCAATAGGCCCGTTGGCGAGGCCCAGCTTGTCTTTGAACTCTACATGCCCACCGAGCTGGCCGGCAACAAAAGCAACGAAGGGCCCGCACACAGCGAGCGCCATGCCGATCTGATCAGGCTGGCATCATGCATCGAACCCACCGCCGTTAAAGAGCAGCCCTTCCGCGCAAGCCTCTTTAACGTACTTGATTACGCCGAACAGACCGGGCCGCTTTTTGGCAAGCACGCAATAGAATCCGTACGCGATTGGGCCAATGCCGCGATGGCAGCACTTATTGCCATGCGCATCCAGGAATACCTCAACGGGAGCTGCACCATCGCAAAGGTCTCCGCATTGGAAAGAATCGAGAAATCAGTGGTGACCTGCGCGGCAAACGGGTCATCCTTCAAGATCTACACCACTATCCTGAGGGCGGGCGGTGATTATACCGACTCATTCAAAAGCCTGCCCATCGTGCGCAAAATCGAATCCGATGCGGGATATTTCTACGCCTTTATGTTTATGATCGACGAGGAAGAATCCCTCGTTGCACTCAACGTGCTCTCTTTTGAACACGAGCTCACCGCCAATGACTTCAGTGTTTTGCAGGCGATGTTCTACATGGACGAAGACTCCAGCTCGGAGATTTCAGCGCGGCTCAAGGTCAGCAATAGCGAGGAGAGCTTCTATGTAATCGACCCTCAAGCAGATATCCAGGAGCGCCGCGAAGAACTTGAAAACGATGACCGCGATGCACTCACCGCTTTGGTGCAGGCGCTCGTGATCTCGCATCTCTCGGGCGCGCACGTGGATGTGTTCCAGGGTAACGAGTCCACAGGGTTCCTCTCCTTTGACAGCTATCTCTCGTGGCTCTGGTTTGATTTTTCACGCAAGCTGAGCACCGTCAAAATTGGCTATTGCGAGCAGTGCGGACGCGCCTATTCACTTGCCGGGCATCGTGGCGTCAAACGGCACTACTGCAGCGATCGATGCAAGACCGATGCCAAAAATGAGCGCACGCGCAAGGAGACGGCAAAGATACGCGAGTTGTTTGGAACGGGCACCAGCGTACGCGACATCGCCAACGAGATAGAACGTCCCGCGGCCTACGTGCGCTCGCAGCTCAATAAATGGACCAAGCTCAAGCACGATCTGGATGAAGACATTGAGTCAAACGGCTTTGACAGCTCCAAGCTACTCAAACGCTGCACCGCCGAGAAGCTCGACCTCAACAACCTCCTCAACGCCAAGCGCAAAAAGCAAGTTCAGGACTATGCCAGACTCAAGCGCCACGTTAAGTAGAAACGCTGTCATTTCTGTTCCATCCGATTGACGGGTGGAAAGTTGCTCATATACGTGTTAGTAATATATATGTTAGTAATACGTATATGAGCGAGGCACATCATGTTTGTTGGACGTCGGGAAGAGCTTGAATCCCTGGAAACCGCCTATCAAAAGGGTTCCTTTCAGTTTGCTGTAGTCTATGGAAGGCGTCGCGTAGGTAAAACTAGCCTGCTTCACGCCTTTACACAGGACAAACCCCATGTGATCTTCTTTACTGGGCAGCAAACCGTTGCAAGCGAAAATCTCGCGCTGCTCAGCCGCGAGATACTTGGCGATAGCGCCGCAGGAGCAGCGTTCCCCTCTATCCAGGTTGCACTCGAATCCGTCTTCGAACACGCCAAGACAGAGCGAATCGTTCTGATTATTGACGAGTATCCCTACCTCGCCGAGAGCGATCCGGGCATCTCTTCGTGCCTGCAAACGCTTATCGATCGACATAAAGACACGAGCAAGCTGTTCCTCGTACTCTGCGGGTCGTCCATGAGCTTTATGGAACACCAGGTACTAGGACACCGAAGCCCTCTTTATGGACGCCGCACCATGCAGCTGCGCATTGACCCCTTCACCATCTTCGACGCGGCGCTCATGCTTCCCGATGCACCCATCGAAAGGGTCATCGAGCTGTATTCCGTTGTTGGCGGGATGCCGCTCTATCTATCACAGCTCGATGGCACGCGTTCCACTCAATGGAACCTTGAGCATGCGCTGTTGCGTCAAGATGCGTTTTTGTATGCCGAACCCCAGAACTATCTGCTGCAAGAGGTCCGCAGCCCGGCTATCTACAATGCCGTCATAACCGCCATTGCCAACGGCTATGTACGCTCCAAAGAGATTGCCGATGTTACCCACCTCGCAACGCCACAGGTCGCGCGACTGCTCGACGCATTGATCGAGCTGCGAATCGTTGAGCGCGTCACGCCTGTTGTAAAGGCAACAAAACGCCAGGTAGTCTATCGGATCTGCGATAACCTGTTTAGGTTTTGGTATCGTTTTGTTCCACAGTACGCAGGAACAATTGAGGAGGGGCTCGGAGCCGCTGTGGCCGCGCGTATCGCCAAGCATGATTTGTCCACCTTTGTAGGTCCTGCATTTGAAGAAGTGTGCCGCCAGTGGTTGATGCGGCAGGTTGTTGAGAGCGAGCTGGATGTGCTGCCCAAGGCAATCGGCTCTTGGTGGGGCACGAACCCGAACACGCGCCGGCAAGAAGAGATTGACGTTGTGTTAGAGGGCGCCGATGGGGAGCTCATCGTTGGCGAGTGCAAATGGAGAAACGAGCCCGCTGACGTCGATGTGCTTGAGACGCTCATGCGTCGCGGAACATTGTTGGGCAGGCCGATCCAACGATATTACCTGTTTAGCAAGGGTGGATTTACGGAGGCATGTCGAGAGAAAGCCGCCCAAGTGAACGACACAAGGCTTATTGACCTTGAGCAGCTGCTCTAAGAAAAGGGGCCTGGACGCAATTTCCAGGCCCCTTTTTCAACTTTTATTCAATCCCCAACTTTTTTAGTGTGCTATTGGTGCGGTCGGACATTTGGCTGCAACCAACAACGGGCACATCTGAAAATGATCCCTGACTTGAGCTTGAGAAGTCAACAAAATAATACGTGCAGTATTGATGATTGAAATCTGTGTAGGAATTTAACGCGTTGAAATCCTTCTCGGATATCTCCTTGCCGTTAGATGCGTAATAGTCTCCAAGATTACCGCCAGAAACAGAGACGGACCAAGCTTCGCGATTTAACACCAACGAAAGCGAATCATCCTTTTTGCCGAATAAAGACCAGTTATCGCCATAGGTTATCTGTTTACCTGAGAGCTTTGCTTTGAGCGCATCGCACATTTCGTACGTACGCTTGCCAAGTAAGACGTTTTGCTCATCATCCTTAACAAGAGGCAGGTACATCGATCCTCCGTTAGAGTTGTCGAGCCATTTTTGGCTATATATCCTTTTGATACCGCCGTCTTCCGCCGACCAAACCTCTACGGTGTAGGACTTCTGAAGCTCTTCAATATTTCCGTCCCAGGCGCTTTTCATATCGTCCGCGCTCATATCGTTAACAACCGTCACGAGCTCAGAAACGCCGTCGTTGTCGAAATCAACCAAATCAGCCAAGCAAAAACCTCTAAGGGCTGACATATAGTCCTCAATCTCAACCATTTGAGGTTCACCATAACGCGCAAGATATTCCTGGCATTTTTGCTTATAGGCAGCGGATGCAGCAGCATTGTCCGCAGCGGCGTTTCCGTCCTTTTTGTCGCCCTCGTCCGCCTTTGCGTCTGCGCTGTCAGCCTTAGGCACCTCGAGCGAAACATCCTTCACGGCCTCATCGGACTTGGAATTGTCGACCACCTCGACAGGAACGCTCCACTCAACCTTGGTCTTGGAGTCCTTAACGGTAAGAGTATATTTTCCCGGTTTGATATCGGGAAGCTGGCTTACCGTGAAGCCCTCGTCACCCTTAACCTCAGCATTGGTGCTGTAGCCGTTGTCGCCGTTCAGGGTCACCGAGTACTTCTTGATCTTCTCGCCCTTTGCGTCGGTCGGGGTAATCTTGGATTCTTGGGCTACCACGATGGCCTTGTCCTGGCCGTAATGGGCAACGTCGTCGCTGGACTTGCTAAAGAACAGCAGGTAGCTAAAGATGGCAATGGCTGCCAGGCCAACGATGATACCGACGATATAGAGCGCCTTGGGGTCCTTTTTCTGTGCGGATACATTCGCCGCAGGCGCAGGGGCTGGCGCCGCGACGGGCTTGGCGACCGGATTGCTCGGCTTTGGCCGGTCGGCGCGCACGGCTGGAATCGAAGGCGTTGCATCGGACGACACGTCGTCCTTGGGCCGGTCGTCTTCTTCGTCCGCTACGGGCTCGCTCTCCACGGGCGACTTTTCCTCCCCCGCCTCGGCACCGGCGGAAGGCTCCTTCTCCGTTTCGTCACTAGCGAAAATCTCTTCCGCAGCCTCATTGATAACGGAAGGCTCTTCTGCCACTTCGTTGCTGGCAGAGTTCAGCACCGCCTTTGCATCTTCGAGTGCATAGCCACACTCGGTGCAGTATCGCAAATCGCCATCAAGCTCAAATCCACAGTTGGGACAGAACATGTTAGTCCTCCTTATCGACTTTCACCGTTGTACCGTCCTTGACCTCATCAGGGGTTACTTCGGACCCAACTTGAGACTCATCACCCCAGGACGCAACCAAAATCTCGCAATTGCCGTCCGCAAAAGTACCGAGCTCATAGTCTTCGGTGCGATACACCAGCCCCTTGGATGTCACATACAAGCATGTTGAACCCTTGATTGAATAGTCTGAAGAATTGCTCCGCATGAGCATAGAGTTGTAGTCAGACGGATACTCTCTGTCTCTGCCTATTTCCGTAAGATACGGCCAAACTGCCGAACTCATAGAACTGGCAAGATCCTCGGTATCAATGCCAAACATATCCTGAGGACTAACAGTATCACCCGTATGCAAATCAAAAATAACACCAGTCACAACCGTGCCGCCATGCGGGCCCCATCCCGTCGAATAGCGCTCGTCACGGATACAGAAATAGTTCTCATCCATGTACGTAACCGTCACGTTTCTCGATATGCAGGGAAATTCGCCGTCGGGGTACAACTCAGCATCTGATTGCTCATTATCTGATGCTCGATTCGTTCGCTCCGCATCAATTTGAAGGGGCTCGAGAATCGCCTTGTTAATTTTGTCTGCAACGTCGTCTTTGGTGGAGCTCTTAAGTTGCGGATAGGGCCATTCCATGTCCCTCCGCTCGCCCTGTTCGAGCATAGGGTCGACCGGAGCAGACGCCGTCAATGACTTTGCCTCCAACGTATAGACAACTTCTTCGACCGCTCTCTCGTCCTTCTTGGGCCTTTCGGTCGCTTGCTCCTGTTGCACGGATTGCTGCTGGAGATTGGGCTCGATGACGTTCTTGTAGAGCATGAAAGCAGCGTAAGCGATGCCTGCAGCGGCGATAAATGCGGCGATCATGATAGCAAACTGCGGCACTAGGCGGTTGCCGACCTGACAGCGTTGCATAAAGAAGTTGTACATCTGGGAGTGACCGCTATTCGCGGTCTTCGAGACCGGCTCGGGGCTCGGTTCTGCTGTGGACTCGGCATTCGCGGATCCTATCGCAGAGTCCGTTTCGGTATCTGTGGGTTCCATTATGACTTCAGCGGACGATGATTCTCGCTCCGACGGCTCGGCCTTGGGCCCCTCCTCGGCCGCAGTCTTGCCCGAGAGCCCGCCCAAGGGCAGACCGCATTCGGTACAGAACCGCGCATCATCACCAATCTTGCTGCCACATTTGGGGCAAAACATGAACCTTCTTCTCCTATTCCTTTTACTCTCGCTGAGTCGTGAGTTACCCACGTGCCGTTTGTTTCGTAGTTTAACTATTTCTTAAACAAATCGATGGGTCACTTGAACAGACACATACCCGCTCAAGCGACTCTATACCGGCTAGTTATCCTTGCTCATGACATGGGTGTCAGTGCAAGAAAAACGATGAACAGGGTTGCTACCTCGAAGTTCGAACCGATACTGAACTTGAAGCCATCTTTATTTACCGAGATGGAGAAATCGCCGCTGATATCCATATCATGCGCGCAGCCAACCACCCCCCCCCATTTTTCGGTCCCACCTGTCACGTTATCAGGAGCCCGAAATCGAAGAGATGGTAAAAGCCGCTTGGGGCACATGTGGTTCCATATGCCCCAAGCGGCTATTTCGATTGCTTATGTCACAAAGAAACCTAGGTGACCTGTTTACACGCGCTAGCGCGCCGGGTCGATAGCCACCTTGCCGCTCTCCAGCACGTGGACGCGACCGTCGGCGAGCATTTGTACGACCTCGGGATACAGCACATGCTCGATCGCATGGATGTGCTCCTCGAGCGTGTCGACGTCCCAGCCCTCCTCAACAGCCAGCGCACGCTGGGCGATGATGGGGCCGTTGTCGTAGATCTCGTTGGCAAAGTGCACGGTCACGCCGGTCACCTTGACACCGCGAGCAAACGCATCGTCAATCGCATGGGCACCGGTAAAGCTCGGCAGCAGCGCCGGATGCAGGTTGACCACGCGATTGGGGAACGCCGCCAGCAGCGGCGTGTGCACCATGCGCATATAGCCGGCCATCACCACGTACTCGCAGCCGCGCTCGAGCAGCTCATGCGCGATGATCTCGTCAGCCGCGATGGGGTCGGCATAGATATCCTTGGACAGCGTGAGCGTCTGGATGCCCGCACGCTCGGCGCGCTGCAAGCCTTTGGCCGAAGGACGGCTCGACACTACAAGCTCAATCGAGGCGTTGAGCTTGCCGGCGGCGATAAGGTCGATCAGCGCCTGCAGGTTGGTGCCCGAACCGCTGATAAGCACGCCGATCTTGAGCGGCTCGGCCGTATCGGTGCCGGTCGGACGGGTGTAGGGCACAAAGCCCAGGCCCTCGGCAGCAGCCATCTGCTCGCTAGCGCTCATCGGAGTACACGACCTTACCGGAGCCCTCGACGCACTCGCCCACGCGGAACGGCTTCTCGCCCGACGCGACCAGGGCATCGGTTACCGCGGCCTCGTCCTCGGGGGCGACAATCAGGCACAGGCCGACGCCCATGTTGAAGGTCTTGCATGCCTCGTTGGGCGCAAGCTCGGCCTGGCGCGACACATAGGTGATGACGGGCGGAACGTCCCAGCCCATCTCGGCACCGTTGCGGGTGACCACAGCGTCGACGTCGTCGGCAAGCGCGCGGTTGAGGTTCTCGGTAATACCGCCGCCAGTGATGTGGGCGATGGCGT
>UQYE01000035.1:0-22522 GCA_900545145.1 uncultured Collinsella sp.
GATTGATGACCGGGGGCAAAATGGCCAGCGCCAGCGCGCTGTAGCACACGGCGGGGGTGTAGACGCGGGCAAAGCGCGTGATGAAGTTCTCGGTGCGCGCCTTCTTTTCGCTGGCATTCTCCACGAGCTCCAGAACACGCGCGACGGTTGACTCGCCAAAGGGCTTGGTGGTGCGCACGTGGATGAGGCCCGTCATGTTGATGCAACCGCTGATGATATCGTCGCCGGTCTTGGCCGGGCGGGGGACCGACTCGCCCGTGAGTGCGGCGGTGTCGAGCTGGGTTTCGCCCTCGACGATGACGCCGTCGATAGGCACGCGCTCGCCGGGCTTGACCACGATCACGGTGCCGACGGCGATGTCATCGGGAAAGACCTGTTCGAGTGTGCCGTCGGCTTGCTCGACGTTAGCGTAGTCGGGCGCGATGTCCATCATGGCACTGATCGACTTGCGGCTCTTGCCCACGGCGTATGCCTGGAACAACTCGCCGACCTGGTAGAACAGCATGACAGCGGCGCCTTCGGCCATGTGCGGGCCGGTGTCGGGGAAGAGCACCATGGCAAACGCGCCGATGGTCGCGACGGCCATGAGGAAGCTCTCGTCGAAGGCCTTGCCGCGGCGGATGTTATTGAATGCCTTTTGCAGTACGTCGTAGCCGGCAATCAAAAACGGCACGAGGAACAGCACAAAGCTGGCGTAGATGTTGCCGGGCTCCCCAAATGCGATAGCGAGGGCGCCGAGCTCGTCGAGGGCATAAACAACGGCAAAAATGCCCAGTGCTACCAGGATGCGGTTGCGCTTATGCTCAAGGGACTCTTTCTTCTTGCGCTTCTTCTTTTTCTTCTTGGGATCGGCGGCTGCCATGATTCAAACCTCCCATTTGAGTGTATGAACACTTGCTCATATAATTTCGCGAGCAAAGGCCGCGGCAAGCGCGGCCTCGCAGGTCAACGTATGCGCGGGTTAGAGAATAATCTCGCAGTCCGGCTCGGCGTCGGCGGTGAACTCAACGACGCGGTCCAGGACCTCGTCGAACTTGGCGTCGTCGGCCTCGAGCGTCAGCTTCTGGGTCATAAAGTTGACCGAAACGGACTTGACGCCCTCGAGCTTGGCAAGTTCGTCCTGAAGCTCGCGCGCGCAGTTGGCGCAATCGATCTCGTCGAGCTTAAACTGCTTTTTCATGGTGGGTTCCTTTCCCTGTGTTAGCGGTCTGGGTGCCGGCCGCGCTGATACCGTGGGTGATTGCTATTCGCAGATATGGCTCATGCCCTGGTTAAGCATGGTGTAGACGTGATCGTCGGCGAGCGAGTAGAGAATGTTGCGGCCGTCGCGGCGGAACTTGACCAGGTGCGACTGCTTAAGCGTGCGCAGCTGGTGCGATACTGCCGACTGCGAGGTTGCGGTCGCCTCGGCGATGTCGGCCACGCAGAGCTCGCGGCCCATGAGGGCATAGAGGATCTTGATGCGTGTGGTGTCGCTGAAGACCTTGAACAGGTCGGCCAGGTCGTACAACAGCTCCTCGTCGGGAAGGTCCTCGGGCGAGCAGGTGGTGGGGACGATCGGCTCGGTGGCCTCGATGCCAGTCTTTGTTTCATCAGCGTGGCTGCTCATTGCAACATCCTTTCATATGAACATGCGCTCATATAAATTACTTCCGATTATATGAGCGCATGTTCATATGTCAATACAATTTACGTTAACTTCGATGACTGCTTGCCGCCTCTGCGATTTTCTGCGGGTTGGGAGACATCGACGCAATGCTCGCCAACATATTTCGAGATGTTCGGCCAGCATGCTAAGAAAGCCACCTTGAGAAGCTTTAGGACTGTTCATATTTGTACTTTATCGTGTTAAATACAGCGAGAATCAGTTCTTCCTCTACGGGAGTTCCTGCAGAATCAGTTTTATCTAAAGTTATATTGAGCATTGCTGCAGCCAATCTGGCACATCGGTGGCCGAATAAGTCGAAAAATGTAGGTGGACATCCGCAGAGATCGCCTTTAGAAGAGCGAATTCTCAATTAGATCAATAATCGTGTCGTCTTCCGTGCGGTTTCCATCGATTTTTGCGAACATGTCGCATTCCCAAGGCCCATTGATTTCCTCAGCAAGGGCCCCGACGTGTTGCATGTCGTCGGGTTCTGGCACATCGTTGATGCTCGGGTCATCAGCTTGCGGATATTGGCTTGCAATTTCGCGCTTGGCGGCCTCTTCTTCTTTGAGTGTCTCCAGGACGCGGCGACCGTATTCGAAGTAGCGCCGCAAGACAAATTGACGAAGAGTTTCTTGCAGGATGGCGAAGTTATCCGGGAGTCGACCGGGCCATATCTTCTCGCGAATGCGAATCGCTTCCATGACCCGCCTAAAAGCGGACTGCTTGAAAAACGAATGACGACTAACTGTGATAACGGCATATCCCATGTTTCGCAGCGTGTTTCGGCGTTCCTCGTCAATTGATTGCTGTTCGGGCTCGTCGTGGTAAAAGCCGTTGTATTCGATATCGGTCATCGAATTTTCGAGCAGCGCGTCGAGGTAGAAAACCGTCCGTCGCGTTAGGGCGGCGTATCTTTTGGGGACTGGGATCGGATAGTCCGTTTTGATAGCGCGTATGGCTAAGCCACCCATTGACTTGGGCATTGTCAGCATCATGACAAACGCCGTTTCGAGTGGGGAGCGACAGCCTTCGCGTACATAAGAAAGTGCCTTAAGTGCTTTATTAGATCCACGATACCCCGATGCCTCTGAAAAGAAGGCTCTGAGCTCTTCAACGCTGGTTAGGGCTGGGCGCTCGCGATATTGAGTTTCGTCGGACGTTCCAAGCGCGTAGGAGCCGCAGATTTCAAAGTAATACTCAACGAGCTCCGAAAGGTTGAGGTCGGCTGCTGCTTCTAACGCGCACAGCTTGATATCGACGATGTAAACGTTCGGCTCGAGTTCTAGGTAGCTTTCTGCATCAAACGTATAGCGCGTGCAGTGGCAGATGCAGCCCTTGCGGTGCCTTTTGGCATTATTGGAAAACGTCAGCACATGGATGCTTTCAGAATCGACATTCTTTCTGTTGAGCCATGCTCGCGCCGCTTCCAGGTTGGACGTGGTCGGCGCAGACACCTTGATCTTTTCCATAGGTATGGGATCGGTCGCGTGGCTTGCGAGCGAGCTGACTGTTTGGTATACAGCGCGTGCCGTGGTATGTGACAGAACGATTCCCATACGCGCATGATGGCATAGCGGACGCCATATACGCTCGAAACTTCGGGCAACGGTATTGGGGCGCGGCTTATCTTCTGCGAACGGTGGGTTTTTGAGCTGTCGTATTGAGGGGGGCAGCTTCGGCTGGGGAGGTTTCTGTCGGCTGCCCCATTTTGGTGAACTTTAGTTGCGGATTCGTAGCTTCTAAGCGTTTTTGCCGACCGCTCAGATGCCTCACCAACATAATTTGAGTTATTCGGCCTTATCCTATACGAATGGTGCGATCGCAACGTCCTATTCGAATTGATTCAGGTAGATTTATAGGGCTTGGTTGCGAAATTGGGGCGACTATAGCGCTCGATTGCGGTTCAAGGGGCCTCGACTAGTGGTTCAGCTGGCCGAACAACTCGAAAAAAGTAGGTGGGCCAACCTGCCGACTATGTGAAGCATGCGTATTTGCTCGTTTTGATTAAAACTAGGGTGCAGCCATAAGACTGCGCCCTAGTTTACTGCGTGCCGGTGCGTCCAGACGGATTGCACTGTGCCTGGCAGGCGCTCCCGCAGATGGATCGGTTATTTCGCGAATAGGTTCTTGAGGTTGAACTCGGCCTGTACCGTGCGGAGCATGAGGTCGGTGTCGTCCAGACCCAGATGCTGCTCGTTGGCGTCGGGCGCGAGGGTGCCGCGACGGCGTGCCCAGTTCTCGAGCGCGGCGGGGGCGGACTCGCGGGGGAGCGAGCGCACGTCGGCGTCCAGGCTGCGGCAGATCTGGCGCGAGTCGATGACGATGATCTTACCCGCGCGGCGTGCCTCGGCGTAGCCGTCCAGGTGGATCTTGAACCAGCTGTCCTCAAACGCGGCGTTGTGTGCCATGTACGGGTACTTCTTCATAAGCTTGAGCAGCTGCTTTTGCAGCTCCTTGTTCTCGCGGAAGGGCGTTTTGCCGTCGATGTCGTCCCAGGTAATGTGGTGGATATTCGACAGCGGTACATCCTCGCCGCGGTAGATGTCGGGCAGGCCGCAGTAGTGTGCCTCGGCGTCATGCGGGACGGCGTCGCTGGTGAGCTCCATGATCTCCCAGCCCACGTTGATGATATAGCCGCGCTCGGGTGCACGGCCGGTGGTCTCGATGTCGATACCGAGCACGGTGCCCTGGATGGGCTTGCGGGCGTAGGCCACGCCGAGCGCGTCGCGGTCGCCGCGGATTTCGCGCATAACGGACGCGGCGGTGCGCTTTTGCATCTTGCCGATGGCGGCGCAGGTGTCGGCATCGGACAGGCCGCGCGAGAGCGTCGCGGGCGTCACGTTGCGCAGACGCGCCTCGCCAATCTGGTCGCACAGGTCGCGGTTGCGGTCGGCCAGGTCGCGCACGGTGGCAAAGTCGAAGCCGGGGTCGCCCTCGGCGGTAAAGTACTCGGTCTCGAGCACCTTGAGGGCCTCCTCGCCCTTCTGGCGCTCGGACTCCATGGCGCCGTGGTCGCCGTAGATAAACATGGGGATAAACGGCTGGCGCTCGTATTCGAGTGCTTGCGATACGTTCATATGCTACTCCTTGGACGGGCCGCGTTGTGCGGCTCGAGGTTACTGAGTTATGGCGAGATGATAGTTTACCATAGGCAACTATTGGCACCGCGCCCGGGACAACTACAATACCCTAGTTGACCGCTAGGACTTTTACAATGCTGCCGAAAGACACGAAAGGTTCCATCCGTCATGGATTTACTGATTGATATTCTGCTCGACGCCGGCAAGGACACGCTGTCGCTGCTGCCGTTTTTGTTGGTGACGTATCTTGCTCTCGAGACACTTGAGCACGTTGCGGGCGACCGCGTCAACGGCGCTATCAAGCGCGCCGGCGCTGCGGGTCCCGTGGTTGGCTCGCTGCTGGGCATGGTGCCGCAGTGCGGATTTTCGGCCATGGCAGCAACGCTGTACGCCGGCCGTGTCGTGACCTTGGGCACGTTGGTGGCGGTGTTCCTTTCGACCTCCGATGAGATGCTGCCGCTGTTGCTTGCCGAGCAGGTTCCCGTGCAGACTATGGCGATGCTTTTGGCTTCGAAAGCGCTGATCGCACTGGTCACGGGTTTTATCGTGGACGCTGCCATTCGCGGCCTGCGCCGTAACGCCCGCGCGCACGCGGCGATTCGCCGTACCGTGCTGGGAACCGCGGCCAACCCGGCCCACGTGAACTGCGCGCACGACGACCACAGCGGCGGTGACATCATCGACGAGGTGGCCGAGGCAGGCGTGAGCGCCGACCACATCCACGAGCTGTGCGAGCGCGACCATTGCGGTTGTGATGAAGACGAGGACGAGCACGAACACGGACATGGCCACGATCACGGTCATGAGGGCGAACATGAACACCATGATGGTCACGGTCACTCCCACTCCCACGAAGGGACGCCTGTCCTGTCGATCATCCGCAGTGCGATCTCGCACACCGTGCAGGTCTCGGTATTCATTTTTCTGGTGACGCTGATTCTGGTCGCCGTGCTCGAGACGTTCGGCGAGTCCGCGATCGAGCAGTTCCTGCGCGGCAACGAGACACTCGCTGTCCTGGGTTCGGCGCTTGTCGGGCTGATTCCCAATTGCTCGGCGAGCGTGGTCATTACACAGCTGTATCTGGAAGGCGCGCTGCAACTGGCGCCGATGCTCGCCGGCACGCTCATTTCCGCCGGCGTGGGTTATCTGGTGCTGTTCCGCACCAACCGCAGCGCCCGCGAAAATGCCGTGTTCCTGATCATGATGTACGTCATCGGCACTGGCTGGGGCCTCATCCTCTCCGCCGTTGGCCTCTAAGTAGGCCTAAAAAATGGGCTTCAAATAGCCATGCTCAGCGCCTGCGCAATGCGGCGACGCATGGCATTTTGAATCCCGTTTTTTGTTGAGCCATGGATTCCGAGCGCTCACACCGCTCAAAACAAAAAGGTAGATTTTAGGCATGTCTCAAAAATCTACCTTGGTTAGTGCAGCAACTCGGTGAGGTTGCGTTTAAAGCGGGCGCGGTCTTCGCTGGTAAATGCTGCCGGACCGCGAGTGCGTCCGCCGGCGCGGCGTACCTTCTTTTCCTCGTGGCGAATAAACAGCTGCATGTCGATAGTCGCCTTGTCGTACACGCGCCCGCGCACACCGATGGCGGCGGCATCGCGCCCGAGCACCATGCTCGCCAAGCCAATGTCCTGCGTCACGACCACGTCGCCCGCCTGCAGGCGTTCGACAATGGCAAAGTCGGCGCTGTCGGCGCCCACGCTCACATCGAGCGTCATGACCCAAAAGCCGCGTCGCGCGTGCTCGGCATCGCGCGGGTCGTCGCGGCGAATGTGCCGTTCCAGGTTTTGCGTGCTGTTGCCGGCGATAACAACGGCGACGCCCGCCCGCCGCGCGCAGTCAATCGACTCGCGCGTGACCGGGCAGGCGTCGGCATCAATAAAGAGCGTTCGCGGCATCTAGTGCACCAGTTTGCCAAATTGAATAGCGCGAACAATCAGCGTAACGCCAAACACCAGCAGCGCGGCGCCGCTAAAGATGACGAGCATCTTGGCCGACCACAGCGGATAGATAAACACGAACATGCCGGCGATGATGGAAAGTGCGCCGCTCAGGATAGCGAGGGCGCGGTTGGACGAAAGCTCGGACTCCAGAATGGACATGACACCTTCGACAATCCAGCCAAAGCCGGCCACGATAACCACCATCGTGGTGAGCGTCGCGGTCGAGAAGGCCTGGTTGCGCAGGATTATGACGCCGCCCAAGATAATGAGTAGGTTGGAGATGATGCTCGTCACGCGCCAGCCGGTGGGCAGCAGCGGCTCAAAAATGGCAGTGAATAGTCTGATGGCAGCAGTGATTACAAAGTAAAAACCCAGGACAGTCGTCAAAAAGACGAGGGACTTGGCAGGTGCAAAAAGCAGCGCGATACCAGCAATGAGTGCTAAGACGCCCGTGATGGCGTAGATCCAGCGTACGGCCTTGACGGCTTTGCCCGCCATGCTTTTCTCGTCAAATCCAAACTGGCTCGATTTTTGGTCATCGTTCTTAAAGATGCCCATAAGTCTCCTTTCCGTGCGGCGTAAGCCTTGATCGTTACAACCAGTATCCCCTAAGGGCGCTGACGTATGGGTCGGGGAGGGCGAAACGTAACCCAAAGGTCCCGAATTGTTTCCGTTGTTCCCCACGTCGCGATTTTCTATTCAACAGGTGTAGAACATTGCAGCCCTGTTCGTTATTGCCTACGTTTTAGGTTAGATTTTCCTAAGGACAATTGGCTTGTATTGGGGGTCCCTATGAACGAAACAGTTCCCGCGGCGCCGGTAAGCGCAGAATCGATGGCAAAGCAGGGCTGCGAAAAGCTTGGCCTGGACACGTTTGACGCGCTGGTCCGTCGTGCCCGTACGTGCCGTCGCTTTGACGAGTCCATGCGCGTGCCGCGCGAGTTTTTGCTCGAGCTGGCGGAACTGGCGCACCTGACCCCGTGTGGTGCCAATGCTCAGCGTCTGCGTTTTCACGTGGTGAGCGGTGCCGAGGATTGCGCGCGTGTATTTGACGAGCTCGCATGGGCCGGCGCACTTAAGGACTGGCCGGGTCCTGCCGAGGGCGAGCGCCCGACCGGCTACATCGCGATTCTTGCTGAGCGCGCCGTTCCGGGCAAGCCCGCCGCTCCCATTACCGATGTCGACACGGGCATTACCGCGCAGACGATGATGCTCGCCGCCCGCAGCGCCACGCCCGAGGTGGCAGCCTGCATGTTCAAGGCCTTTACGCCCCACGCGATCGATGCCATGGGGCTCGATAACGACAAGTATGAGCTCAAGCTGATCATGGCGTTTGGCATTCCGGCCGAGACACAGGTGATCGATGCGATCGATTCCAACCCCGACGGCTCCATCAATTATTGGCGCGACGAGGCGCGGGTGCACCACGTACCCAAGCGTCCGCTTGCCGACGTGCTGCTGTAGTTGTGCGTCGTTGCGGTGCAATCCGGCGGCAAAATCACCACAAAGGCTCCTGTCCCCTTTGTGGTGGTACGAGGGGAGGGTGTGTGGCAGATCTGTATTTGGTGCGGCATGGGCAGACTGAGCTCAATGTGCAGAGCATTTTGCAGGGCTGGCACGATTCGCCGCTTACGGCGCGCGGGCGCGAGCAGGCGCTGACGGCGCGTACGGCGTTTGCGGCGCGTGGCGTGGCCTTTGATCATGTGTATTCCTCGCCGTTGGGCCGGGCGCGGCATACGGCCGAGCTTATCGTTGGCGAGGGCCGTTCCATTGAGCTGGTCGATGACCTGCGTGAGTGGCATTTTGGCTCGCTGGAGGGCACATCAAATCGCGAGATGCCGCCGCAGCCCTGGGGCGATTATCCGGTGGCCTTTGGCGGCGAGTCGGAAGTGCAGCTTCAGTCGCGCATGGTCGCGGCGCTGTCCCGTATCATGGCCAGGCCGCAGCACGACTGCGTGCTGGCGGTTTCCCACGGCTCAGCCTGCCAGGAGTTTCTTGAGTATGTGACTGGCGGGGGAGAGCTGCCCGACAACGGTGCCGTGCTTCATTTTGGCTATTGCGACGGGGCGTTTTCGCTCTTGGGTTGGTAACGAACGAAAGGACCCCTATGAATAAAGATCTGTATCTGGTCCGTCATGGACAGACGATATTCAACCTTAAGCGTATCATTCAGGGGTGGAGTGATTCGCCGCTTACGCAGTTGGGTTGCGACCAGGCGGCGCGCGCCGGCATGTTTTTACGTGCGCGCGGCATTGAGCCCGATCATGCCTACACCTCCACGCTTCATCGCACCGAGCAGACTATCGCCAACTTGTGGCCGGGCTTGGCGTACGAGCGCCTGGACGGCCTGCGTGAGTGGTTCTTTGGCGACTTTGAGGCCGAGCGCGTGATGCTCATGCCCGAGCGCCCGTGGCGCGATTTCTATCGTCAATTTGGCGGCGAGGGCCAGATCCAGGTGCGCGAGCGCATGGTGGCGACGCTGACCGAACTCATGCGACGCCCGGACCACGAGTGCGTCCTTGCGGTGAGCCACAGATCGGCCATCAAGGAGTTTTTGGACCACGTGAGGGGAGCGGCGGCCGACGAGCGCGAGCGCGTGCCGGGCAACTGCTCGGTGCTGCACTTTGCGTTTGACAATGCGACGGATACGTTTGAACTGGTTGAGATCTTTACGCAGGAAGACTACGCGCGCGAGCTGGGGCTTGAGCCGCTCGTGGCTGCCGCGGGTCCGCAGCGCGGGTAGTTTGGGCGTGGCGGTGCGGGTCGCCGACTTACTTGCTCGATGCGAAAGGGGGCGGAGATGCATGCGCTGGCGTTGCATCTCCGCCCCCCTTTTTTTTGTTGAGCTGCCGAGTCTTTGTGCTGGGCGTTTAGGCTCTGTTAGAACCGTGAGATCTGGTGAGTGAGAAGACCCGTCGGAATCTGCGGCGCGCCGCCGCTGACCTGCGCGGTGGGGAACAGCACGGCTACAGCAAAGTTGAACGGCTCTTTGCCAGAGTAAGCGCCGGCAGTGCGGGCCTCGTCGGCCAGAATCTGCGATGCCCCAGCCAGCGCGGCAGCGTAGGTGGGGTCGTCTGCCGGCGTCGGCTTCGGTGCCTGGTCGAGCATGGCTCGGATGGCGGCAACAGCGTCCTCGCGCTTGACTTCCCATACGCGATGCGTAATGCCGGTGGGGTCGGTGACGGCATAAAGCGACGCTCCTTCTTTGGCGGCGCCAAGGATGATATCCATGACGGGCGAGGCTTCGTAGGCGAGTGTTACAGGGCGGGGCTGCACCTTAAGCTCGGCGATCGTGCGCGCGGCGGCGAGTGCGTCGACGCTCTCGGCGGCAGCCTCGTCGCTACCCGTCAGTACGTTAACCGGGCAAATCGCCACGACACCCGTCGCGCGACCCGGCTCGCCCGAGCATTCGTACACGTAATACGCCGCGCCTGGATCCTTGAGCATTAGGCCGTCAGCAATGGCGCCGCGCAGGGCGTCGTTGCCGCTCAGGATACCGCCCATCGCAGGCAGCGCCTCGAGCACACGGTCCTGAGCCGGGCGGATGCAGGGAAACGGAAGAGCTTTCATGGACGGTCCTAACGTGCGAGTCGGTTTGTTCGCGGCTTATTATGCCCCAACTTGGCTATCCGCGCCCCAGAGCGTGTTGTCGGCGAGCGCGATCAACACCTGCTGGCAGCGAGCGATATCGGCGTGGGGCACATATTCGTTGGGTTTGTGGGCGAGCGCGAGCGAGCCTGGGCCATAGCTCATGCAGTTGCGGTTACCCGTCTTGCCGGCAATGACGGCAGTGTCGGTATAGCCGGTAAAGAAGCCGACGGTCGTGTCCGTGCCCGTCACATCGTCTGCTGCGCACTTGAGCGCAGCTAGAAGGGGAGAGGCCGGATCGCGCTCGATGGCGGGGCGGTCGCCTGTCACGGTATAGCTTCCATGGCAGCCTGGGACCGCGGCTTCGGCGGCGACAATGGCCTGCTCTACCATGCGCGTCGCGGCGGTCGTATCGGTCGGCGGGGTCAGGCGCATGTCGACCCAGACCTTGGCGTGGTCGGGTACGACATAGGGGCGATAGCCGCCCTCGATTTGGCCAAACGTGATGGTCGAAGGCCCCGGCTCATCGTGCGCGGGCAGCGCCGCAAACGCACGACGGAGCGAACACACGACCTCGGCCATGGCGGCGACGGCGTCTGCGCCCTTCCAAGGCTGGCTCGCATGCGCCGTGACGCCGGCCATCTCGATCTCGAACCACGTGCGACCCTTGTGCGCCACCTGGATCTGCCCGTCGGTGGGCTCGGTGTCCAGCACCCATTCGCGCGAGCCGACCCAACCGGCATTGATGGCCGCCTCGGAGCCGCGCATAAAGTCTTCCTCGTCGACCGAGCAGATGAGCGAAAAGCCGCGGCGGGGCAGCGTGCCATCCGCCGCCACGCGCTCGAGCGTATGGACCAGTGCGGCAATGGCGCAAGCCAGGCCACCCTTCATGTCGCAGGAGCCGCGACCATAGAGTTTATCGTCGCGCACGATCGCTCCGAGCGGCGGCGTGTCTGCCTCCCAGCCATCGCCCAGGGTGACGGTATCCATGTGACAGATGTAGACGAGTCGGGCCTCGTCGCTTACGGCCGGCACGGTAATCATAAGGTTGCGGCGCCCGGGCAGCACCTCGAGTTCCTCAACCTGCACGGCATGAAGCACCGGATGACTCAACCGCTCCAGCTGAGCCTCAACCAGCGCTTTGATATACCGCTCAATTTCATCCTCATACGCGCCCGGGTCTGAGCTGTCGATCCGCACAAGCTCCTGCGCAAGCCGCCAGGCAAAGTCCTCATCAACCATATGCAACCTCACAATCAGTTTGCTTTCCAAACCGATTGTAAGCCTCCTGAGAGATCCGCGACGTGGGCGTGGCAGTATTTACCGTTCGCAGGCCGAGCCAGCGCGTTTGCCGTCCGAGCGGGTTCACAAGCGACGCAGCGGGTACGTACCCTTCATGGACGACATGCTGTGCGACATATCTGCCTTTCGGTATCACCGGATACCTCCACAGGTCTTGGCAATAATGCCGGACCTGCCCGATTCTGCGGACGATCCGCGCAGGGAGCACCTATGTGAGCATCCGCTCGTCACGCATTTCCTGGGCACCCCGTTACACGTGTTGGCGCAGGGCAGCTGCGGACGTAAGGGCGATCGCATTGTCAGGCATGTTTGGAACGGGGAGAGGCCGTTTGATTCCGTGCGGCAGACGGAGTTTGGCCTCGATGTTGCGTCCCCACTCTTTACCCTGCTGACTCTGGCTTCCTCGGTCTCAAACGAGCGTCTAATCATGTGCATGTATGAGATGTGCGGCACCTTTGCCGTGTGCAAGATTGCGCCTCAGGTAAAGTCGGCACTTGAGCAGGCATATGGGAGCCGATGGAGTGACGCACGGTCGGGCTGGGAAAACGTAAAGGATGTCTCGGGGAATCCAACGGACTTGTGGAAACGACCTCCCTTGATCGAGCTCTCTGAGCTTACAGAGTTCGTCGATAAGGTCCGGGGGCTCCGCGGCGCTAAAACGTTCATACGAGCCGCGAAATGCATTACGGGGGTGGCAGCATCGCCGCTCGAGGTCCAGGCTTCGATGCTGTTTGGCCTTACGAGGTTGCGCGGCGGCGAAGGGCTGAGCCTTACCAATAACGTTGAGATTCGTATGACGCGCAGCGCCCGCCTGATTTCGGGGCTTGATAGGCGCTATGCCGATATCCTGCTGGCAAATAAGGACGGCAGCCGAGAGTGTCTGGTTGAATGCCAGGGTAAAGCCATTCACGGATCCATTGAATCCAAGATTTCGGACTCCGATCGAACGACGGCCTTGCAAGCCATGGGATATCCCGTCGTTCTGATGACCTATGGTCAGCTGGCCGACTTCGATGCCTTCCGCGTGGTGATGGAGCTCATCATGTCCTATCTCGATGTGCCGCTGAAAGACAAGACGCCGCGACAGCAGGAGCTCGAACGGCGGCTTCGTGAGGAGATTTTTATCGATTGGGCGGGAATGTAGTCGCGCGGTGGGTAAACGGTAGCGCGAGCTAGAGTTCTGGTCGCAAAAAGGCTTCAATTTTGCCTTGGAGGGACCCTAAAAATGCTATCTAGAATAAGTTGTTTCGGAAAATAGACAGTCAACTTACATTCGGCACATAGAGACCGATTTTTACCTACTAAAGTCCCTGATAAAGCTGTTTATCAAAGCGGGCGTGCTTAGCGACTGGAGCCTCACTATCGATTATCTGAAAAAACTTGTTCTGGGTATCATTTTAAAGTCGTCCGGAGCAACAAAATCGCCCCCCGTTTCGTGAAAACGGGGGGCGAATGGGCTTCGTGGTCTGTCTGGCAGGTTTGGCGCCGGCGCTACTTAATCACGCGCACGCGATACATCGACGGAATCTGCTTGAGCGCCTCGATCGTGCTGCCGTCCAGGTGCTCATCGGTGTCGAACATGGTGTAGGCGTTCTCGCCAGCGGACTCGTTGGTCATGCGCTGCACATTGGCGTTGTCCTTGGCGAGAATGGCCGTGATCTGGCCGATCATGTTGGGCACGTTGGCATGCAGGCAGGCAATGCGGCTTGCGGCGCGCGCCTTGCCCATGCTGCAGGCGGGGTAGTTGACGCTGTGCGCGATGTTGCCGTTTTCCAGGTAATCCTTGAGCTCGCTGATGGCCATGTCGGCGCAGTTGGCCTCGGCCTCGCCGGTGCCGGCGCCCGAATGCGTGGTGATAAACGTATTGGGCATCTTGACGGTCTTGGGCGTGGCAAAGTCGCAGCTAAACCAGCTGAGCTTGCCCTCGCGCAGGGCGGCGTCGACGGCGTCCTCGTCAATGATGGTCTCGCGCGCGTAGTTGATGAGCACGGCGTCGGGCGCCAGCAGGTTAATCTGCTCGGTGCTGATCATACCGATGGTGTCGGCCTTGCTGGGCACGTGCACGGTGAGGTAGTCGCAGCCGCGGCACAGATCCTCGAGCGTGCCCACGCGCTGCACCTCGCGGCTCAGCACCCACGCGTGCTCGACGGAAATGAACGGATCGTAGCCGTAAACGTCCATGCCCAGGTCGACACAGGCGTTGGCGACCTTGGAGCCTACGTTGCCCAGGCCGATGACGCCGATGCGCTTGCCCTTGAGCTCGCGGCCCACAAAGGCCTTCTTGGCTTTTTCGGCATCGACCTGGATCTCGGGGTCGTCGGCGTTGTCGCGCACCCAGTTCATCGACTGTACCACGCCGCGGCTCGAGAGCACCAGCATGCCTAGGACGAGCTCCTTGACGGCGTTGCTGTTGGCGCCGGGGGAGTTAAAGACAACGACGCCCTTCTTGGCGTACTCCTCGACGGGAATGTTGTTGACGCCGGCGCCGCAGCGGGCGATGGCGCGAATGCCCTCGGGCAGCTCGTAGCCGTGCAGGTCGGTCGAGCGCATCAGGATGGCGTCGGCCTCCTCGGCGGTGCTTACAAACTCGTAGCCCTCGCCAAACTCGACTTTGCCGTCTTTAGTGATGTCGTCGATGGTCTTAATCTTACGCATGGAAAAACTCCTTAGCAGGTTTTGATCTAAGCAGGGTAGTTTGAAGTGGCTGGTCGGCCCGCGCGTTGCGGGCTAGTTAGATCGCGGGCTCAAACTATGCTGCGCTTCGAAGTCCTTCATGTACGAGGCCAGCGCCTGCACGTCTTCCATGGTGACGGCGTTGTACACGCTGGCGCGCATGCCGCCCACCAGGCGATGGCCCTTGACGTTTTGAATCTGGTGCTCGGCCGCGCCTGCGACAAAGGCGGCGTCGAGGTCGGCATCGCCGGTGCGGAACGTGACGTTGGCGATGGAGCGGCTGTCGGCCTGCGTGGTGCCATGGAACAGTTCGCTTTGCTCGAGCAAGTCATAGAGCAGGTTGGCTTTGGCCCAGTTGCGCTCGGCCATGGCGGCAAGTCCGCCGGTCTGCTCAACCCAACGGAACACCTTGCCGCACACGTAGATGCCAAAGGTGTTGGGCGTGTTGAGCATGGAGTCCTTGGCGGCTTGGGTCTTAAGGTCCATGTACTGCGGCGTCTGCGCATAGGCCGGGCCTTCGGCGATAAGGTCGTCGCGCACGATGACCACGGTCACGCCCGCGGCGCCGGCGTTTTTCTGCGCGCCGGCGTAGATGAGCCCGTAGCGCTCAACGTCGAGCGGCTGCGACAGAAAGCAGCTCGAGACATCGGCGACCAGCGGCACGTCGCCGCAAGCGGGCAGCTCGTGGTACATGGTGCCAAAGATGGTGTTGTTCTGGCAGATGTAGACGTAGTCGAGCCCGTCGCCCGCAGCCTCGGCGGCAATACGCGCGTTGATGTCGGCCATGTCGGGGATGCAGTCGAAGTTGGTGTCTTCGGAGCTTGCGAGCAGCACGGCCTCGCCGTACTTGGCGGCCTCCTTGTACGCCTTGTTGGCAAAGTTGCCGGTCACGACGTAGCCGGCGCGGCCGCGGCGCATGAGGTTCATGGGGATGCCCGCAAACTGCAGCGTGGCGCCGCCCTGCAAAAACAGGACACGGTAATTGTCGGGGATGCTCAGCAGACGGCGCAGGGTTGCCTCGGCGTCGTTGATAATCTGCTGGTACATGCTAGATCGATGGCTCATCTCGAGCACGGACATGCCGCAACCGCGGTAGTCCATCATCTCGTCGGCGATCTCGGCGAGCACGCTTGTAGGCAGCGCGGCCGGGCCAGCTGAGAAGTTGTGCACACGTGCCATCTTCTAGGTCCCCCTCATAGTCGTTTGAACGTTCGGGATACTTTAGCACAGTGGAGCGCCAGGCGCGACCGCATCTCGGTAAAACTCGACTGCGCCGCTATGATTTACAGGATGGTTACATGGGGGAGGGATTATCTCGAGGCTCGTATCCGATCCGCCTCGGCCTTTGCTTGTTTCCAGGGGCGTACGCGACCGTTGGTGAGGTCGTCGTAGCCACGAGCGATGGCACGTTGAATGTGATCTTCGCGTTCCTGAATGGTAGTTAGTGCGCGCGTCTGATCAGAAATAGACTTTACGACAGACATATGAAGCTCCTTACATAGAAGCATGTGTATAACTCTATGTTGAATATAGCGGAGGATGGCGTTGGGCGTGTGCGTGCCTGCATTCGTAAGCGCGGTTGTCTGGCAAGTGTGATTTGGGGCGACCTCGTCAAAGCTTCTGAGCTGCGAAAATGACCGTTAACCGGATTTAATTTTGTTGCTCAACATTTGACACGCTGGGCGTGGTAACTTTTTTACCAACAGGTATGATTATTGTCATGTGCGCCGCACCTGCCTGCCGGGTTGCGGCGCACTTGTGACAGCCTTTGACACCCTTGGAGCGTGTACTGTGGATATAACCACAAAAAGCGTTCGGGGGGGGGGGGGTGCTCACCCGCGAGCAATTCCTCCCGCATGAGATGCGCATCGTCGCTGCCCTTCGTATGCAGGGCGCAAGCGACGAGCAGGTCATTGTACGCGTAAAGAGCGAGAACCTCTTTCAATATCCCACGGAGCGCATGGTCGCCAACCGCGCAACCGTGTGCCTTCGACGCCTCGACGCCATGGTGCCCACGGACGCCGCATGCGCCGTGCGTGGCATCGACTCCAATATCGCCGTCGAGGCTGTGTCATCCCTAACCAGGCTCATGGCATCCGGCACTCCCACGCAGGCGGACCAGGCCATCTTCTACAGCATGATCTGCCGCTACGATATCGTGCGCGAGCTCGTGCTCGTCGAGGTAGGGGAGCGCCTACAAAACTTCGATTATGCCTTTACGGCGGTTGACCTCAATGCCTTTATGACACGCTTTACCACGGAGTATCCGGACGCGGCCCGCTGGACTGAGGCCACGGTCAAGCGCATTAAGGGCTCGCTCCGCCAGACGCTCCGCCATGCCGGCCTTATCGGCGAGGGCCAGGGCCCGGAGTCCGAGCGTCTGTCACCACTCTTCCTCGATTCCGATGTCGAGCGAGCCTTGGTTCTGCTGGGCGAGCAGTCGCTTATCGCGGCCCTTACCGGCAGGGTGGTGATGTAGCGTGGCTCCCGTCAACAGCGCCGCCGAACCTGCTATCACCCCGGCGACCGATTTCACCACCAATATCGGCATCCATTCCCGTAAGAGCGTCGTGGCGGCGCATGTCCGCTCTCAGCACGCCTGTCAGGAATTTGAGCGCCGCGCGCAGCTTCTGCGCGAATGCCTGTGCAGCGAGGACTTTTTGGCTAACAAGGGCATAGGCAATGAGATCGGCTTCCACACCTTTTGCTATGACCCCGCGCTGGAGTTTGAGGCGCGTGCATTATTTGACACCCTTTCACGCGATGCCGAGGCCGACAAGCTTCCGTGCACGCTCAAGGTCGTGAACCTCTACGACGCCGTGCTGGCAATTCTCGAAAAGCGCCGTGTCCTTAAGGCCATCCCACGCCAAGAGGAGCGCCGCGGTACCCAGCGCGTGCTCGAGGACGTGGCCAAGTTCGCCTCGCCCGAGATAGTCGCCGCGTACATCCTTGAGCAGACCGAGCCGCACGCGCCTGGAGACGTCGTTCTCCTCACCGGCGCGGGCGAGGTCTTCCCATTCTTTCGCATGCACACGCTTCTCCATTGCATGCTTGCGGATTTTGATGAGGTGCCGGTGATCGCCGCCTATCCAGGCAGCTTCAACGGCTCTTCTTTCCAGCTCTTTAACCGTCTGCCGGCCGACAACTACTACCGCGCCATCGATATCTCGTAAGCACGGCTCCCCGCAGGCAAGTCCCTGTCGCCGGTAACAACCCTTTGCCATAACGTTCCCAAACCCAAAGGAGCACCCATGGACAACACGATCATTCGCGACCTCTTTGCAAAAGACATCAACCGCTCCATCAACGGCGTGGTCAAGGTCCAGGATTCAAAAGATGGGTCCATCCGCCAGGAGCTTGACGAGTACGTGGTGACGCGCGAGTTGCAGAGGCACTTTGCCACGTTCTTCAAGGCCTACGGCGATGCCATCGATGAGCCCACCGACAAGATCGGCGTGTGGATCAGTGGTTTCTTCGGTTCCGGTAAATCGCACTTCCTCAAGATGCTGAGCTACCTGCTCGAGAATCGCCAGATCGGCGGCAAGAGCGCCATCCGCTACTTTGACGGCAAGATCGTCGACCCCATGGTCGCGGCTGCCATGGAGCGCGCCTGCTCGGTGCCCACGCAGGCCATCCTCTTTAACATCGATAGCAAGGCGGGCCAGTGGAAGCAGGGTGATACGGCTCCCACGGCGCTGCTTCGCGGCTTTGAGCGCATGTTCTACGAGGCGCGCGGCTTCTACGGCGAGGACCTCAAGCTTGCAAAGCTCGAGGACTACATCGATTCCCTGGGCAAGACCCAGGAGTTCCGCGAGGCTTTTGAGCGCGTCAACGGCGAATCCTGGCTCCAGGCCCGCGACACCTACAGCTACTTTGAGGACGACGTCGTCGAGGTGCTGCAGAGCGTGCTCGGCATGAGCGAAAAGGCCGCATGGAACTGGCTCGAGGGTTCTGAGGACGAGGTTTTGGCCCCCGATGTCTTTGCCAAAAAAGTCAAGGATTACGTGGACGCTCAGGCAGCGGCCCACGGTGGCAACTTCCGTTTGCTCTTTATGGTCGACGAGGTGGGTCAGTTTATTACAAACGACAAGGACCCAAGCCTTATGCTGAGCCTTCAGACCATCGTCGAGGAGCTGGGTGCCGCCTGCGGTGGCCGCGTGTGGGTGATGGTCACGAGCCAGGAGGCCATCGACAACCTGAGCCTGCCCGTGGGCAACGACTTTTCAAAGATCCAGGGCCGCTTCAATACCCGCCTTTCGCTCTCCAGCTCCAGCGTGGACGAGGTCATCCAACGCCGTGTGCTCGAGAAGACCGCGACGGCGGCCGATATGCTTGCACAGGTCTACGAGCAAGACGCCGCCGTGCTCAAAAACAACTTTACCTTTGAGGGTGGCTCGCGCTCCGACCTTGCCGGCTTCGCCAACTCCAAGGAGTTTGTCGCCAGCTACCCGTTTGTGGGCTACCAGTTTAAGCTCCTGCCCGACGTGATGACCGAGGTACGCAAGCATGGTGTTAAGGCCAAGCACATGTCCACGGGCGAGCGCTCCATGCTGAGCGCGTTTCAGGAGAGCGCTCAGGCCATCCAACATGACCAGACTGGTGCACTCGTGCCGTTCTGGCGCTTTTTCGATACTATCTCCAAAGACCTTGAGCACGGCATCAACCAGGTGGTCGACCGCTCGATCCGCGCGGCCGAGGACGCAAAGGGCCTTGAACCCTACGACGTTCAGGTGCTCAAGCTCCTGTACCTGATTCGTTACATCGGCTACGTCAAGGCTACGGTCGAGAACATCTCCATCCTTATGATCGATAGCCTGGACGTGGACAAGCGCGCCCTCAAGGACCGCGTCAAGGAGTCCCTTGCTCGCCTGGAACGCGAGAACTACGTGGCACGCCAGGGCGATACCTATAGCTTCCTCACCGACGAGGAGCAGGAGATAGCGCAGGAGATCGCACGCACCCCGATCGACAACGCGCAGGTGATCGAGTCTATCAAAAAGCGCCTGTTCGACAGCATCTACACCGCGCGCAAGCTCAACCGCGGGGCCAACGACTTCCCGTTTGACCGCTATGTGGACGGCTCAATCCACGGTACCAGCATGGGCGGCATGGAGCTTTACGTGGCGACTGTGGCGAGCGACCTGGGCCGTGCGGACGATACCGAGCTGGCCTTGGCTTCTTCGGGCAAAGCCATCGTGGTCTTGAGCGACGAGGCGGATTATTGGGAGACGCTCGTCAACGCCGCCAGGATCCGCAAGTACGCCAAGACGCGAAATCTTCAGGAGCTTCAGCCGAGTACGCGCCAGATCGTCGAGTCCAAGATGCGCGAGGCGGCCTATAACGAGAAAGAGGCCGATACCCTTTTGAGCGAGGCCGTGCTCCATGCACGTTGCGCAGTCAACGGCCGCATGGTTGAGGTCCGTGCGGCCAAGCCCGCCCAGGTCTTTGAGCAGGTGCTGGCGCAGCTGTGCGATGTGGTCTTTGAAAAGGCCGACTACATCGGCGCGCCGGTCACGAGCGATTCCGATATTCGCTCCACGCTGGCGGGCAACGTTCAAGTGGGGCTCGCTGGCATGGATGCAGGTAACACGCGTGCGCTCAAAGAGGTCGAGGACTACCTCAAAGTTCAGCACCAGCGCCACCTGGATACCGCTATGGGCGATATCCAGCGCCAGTACCAGCAAAGGCCCTTTGGCTGGCGCGAGGTCGACATCGCAAATGTGGTGGCGCAGCTTGTGGTGGAGCAGCGCGCGCAGGTGCTGTTTGGCGGCCAGACGGTTCAAGCTAACGATAGCCGCATGGTGGCGCTCCTGCGCAAGGATGCCGATAAGGCCCAGGTGCGCTTGCGCGTGCGCATGAGCGACCGGTTGCTGCGCGCCACGGGCGAGCTCATGCGTGATCTGTTTGATCTCAAGACCGTGCCCTCCAACGAGGATAAGCTCGTGGCCGAGCTCAAAGAGCGCCTTGAGGACTTGCGTGAGGTGTGCCTCGCCATGGCACGCGACTGCTACACGGGCATCAAGCCGGCCTACCCGTATCCCGGTGAGGACGAGTGCGAGAAGATGCGCTCGGAGGTGGCCGACGTCCTTAAGGACCAGAACGAGGCCGAGGCGTTCTTGACCACGTTCACCAAGCATGAGGAGCGTTTGCTCGATGCCAAGGAAGACTTTGACAAGGTGGTTGAATTCTTCGAGTCCAACCAGCGCACAGCGTTTGACCACGCCAAGGATTTCTTGAACCGCACCGAGGGTATCGAGTATGCCTCCGATGACATTCCCAGCGCGGTGGAGAACGTGGCAAAGGTGCGCGAGATTCTCAAAGATCCTAAGCCCTACGGCCGCATTAAAGATCTGCAGCCGCTTATGGATCCCGTCGAGGACGACATGAAAAAACTCCTGGGCATGCGCCGCAACGAGTTCTTGCATCGCATCGAGAACGACCTGCAGGACCTGCAAAAGCAGGCCGAGAGCCAAGAGGGTTTTGTCAAGCAGGCCAAGGATGCCATGGCGGATGCCGGCACCAAGTATGAGTCGTTCAAGAACCGCACCCACGGCGTCCAGAGCCTCAACGAGCTTAACGCCCTCGCGGCAAACTGGGAAAGCTGGACCATCACGGCGGCCAACAAGATATACGACGCCGTGGACGCCGCACGCGAACGTATGGAAAACGAGCGCCGTTCCACCGAGGTCACGAGCACGGGTGAAGTGGTCAAAAAGATCACCAACAAGGGCACCGCTACGCCAAGTCACGGTTCCGTTCCCGTGCCCGTGCCCAAGCCCCAGCGCAAGGTCAAGACCGTGCGTCGCACAGACCTGGCCAAGCCGAGCCGCCTTACAACCGCAGGGGACGTGGAGCGCTACGTGGACGACCTACGTGCCCGCCTTATGCAGGCGCTCGCGGCAAACGACGAGATTCGCATTAACTAACCCATTCAGCCGCCGGCGCCCAAGCATGCGCCGGCGGCTTATAGCGTTTTGAAAGGTACGGGAACCATGAACGATTCCGCTCTCAAGAACTTCTGCACGTGGGCCCGCGTGGAACTTATTAACGGCGTGGAGGCGCAGATGGTGCGCTACGGCATCACCGCCCCCGTACCCGAGCCCGCCGGGTCCCAGGCAATCAACGGCTTGCCTCTGAGCCCGCTCGAAGTCGAGCAGCGCGACGAGCTGTTGCGCTTGCAGGCCGCGGAAGGCCATGATGCGCTGCGTGACCGTGCGGCTTACACCTGGTTCAACCGTATCGTGGCCATGCGCTTTATGGAGGCGCGCGGCTGGCTCCCCAGCCGCATGCGCATGCTGAGCCGTGCGGACGGTAGCCATGGCAGCGAGGCCGTGGAGAACGCCCTGGATGTGGTGATAGCGACGGCCGATACCGATCGCATAGCCGAGCTCAAGATGGCGGGCTTGGATGAACCGTTGTGGCGCTACCTGTTTGTGGCCCAGTGCGAGGAGCTTGCCGATTGCCTGCCAGGCGTCTTTGAGCGCGTGGGCGGCGCCATGGAGTTACTGCTACCCCAGGGCCTTATGATGGCCGACGGCGTGGTGGGCAAGCTTAATGCGACCCTTGCCGATGAGGACTGGCTTGAGGGCGTGACGGTCCTGGGCTGGATGTACCAGTACTACAATGCAGATGTCAAAGACGAATTCTTCAAGTCTAAGCGCAAGGCCGCGGCGGCGGATATCGCTCCCTCCACGCAGCTCTTCACGCCCGAGTGGATCGTGCGCTACATGGTCGAGAACTCGCTCGGCCGCCTGTGGATGCTCAACAACCCGGGGAGTTCGCTGCGCGAGCGCATGGAGTACTACATCGAGCCCGACGAGGAGCACGAGGACTTTATCCGCATCTCGAGCCCCGAGGAGATAACCCTCTGCGACCCGGCGTGCGGCTCGGGCCATATCCTGGTCTATGCTTTTGAGTTGCTTTTTGCCATGTATGAGGAACGCGGCTACCGCGAGCGCGATATCCCGGAGCTCATTCTGACCAATAACCTCGCCGGCATGGAGATCGATCCCCGCGCGGCGCAGATTGCCGAGCTGGCGCTTGCCATGTGCGCCCGCGAGCACGACCGCCGCTTCTTTAGGCGTGGCGTTCGCGCCGATATTACCGTGCTCTCGAGCATCCCGCTAGGGGAGGACGAGCTGCCGGGTAACAAGAAGCTCGCCGAGGAGCTGAGGCTGTTGCAATGAAAATGAGAATCAAGGGAGAGATATGGAGGTGCAGTGACGGTTGATTTTCAATCTCAACGCAACAGCCTGAACGGACCCCGCGTTTCCGCAGCT
>UQYE01000036.1:0-22222 GCA_900545145.1 uncultured Collinsella sp.
CGTCGTTCCCGGCAAGGGCAGCAAGGGAAAGAGTTATGCAGAGTACCAAGCAGAAAAGACGGGTACAAGTTAGGTGGCCCGGCGTTTGCCCCGTTTTGCTGGGGATGTCTGTCGTTCAGTGCTCTTACTGGCCAATCCAGTGTTGCGCATAGCTCTTAATGTCCTCGGTAAAACCGTCAAGGTCATCAGGGGTGATCACACTGTCGATAAGCAAATTGGCTATCTCGCGGTGCATTGTGCTGCGGCGAATGTCGTTTGCAATTACGCCTGAGGACAGCTTGTCTCTATTGAGGCGCTCTTCTAGTGCCCAAAATCTACTGGACGCTTCGCTGTCGCCGTTCAGCATCTCAACGTACTGGCCGATGAGCTTTTCCATATAACGTTCTTGCCATTGAGGAAGCATTTTCTTAAACAGCTTCCAGTCGCTTTCGGCTACGTCGCGCATATGTCCTCCGCTCGTCAAACGGGCTTTCCAGTTGCCTTTCATTCTATTTGGTTTTCGCTCGCAGGCGTGGATGAGAGGCTCCCTTTAGCCTTCGAGATTGGGCTTGAATGGGTGGTATGCCACAAAATGGGCCTATCTACTACGTTTGCTACCACACCCTCGACCATGACAAAGATTATGAAATTAAAACCGCAGGTAGAGGGCTTGTCAATTTTCAAAAAAGCGGGTATGGTCGGCCCTCTCGAGTTAAACGTAGTAAATAGGCCCTTTTCTTGGCGCGCGGTCAGCTCAATGCTAATCTCCGTGCCGGAACTGACCCAGTTGTTTGTAAGTTGCGGTGATATACGGACTGTTTTGGCGCTTTGGAGCCTCAAAACAGTCCCTATATCACCGCAACTTGAAAGGGGCGGGCGGTGTCGGATGAGTGGCGCTGGCTGGTTGGGGTGGTTTAGGCCTGTTTGCGGCACTTCCATTGTTTGCGACACCAGCGCATGAGCGCCTTTACGATGGGAATCGTGATGAGGATGGCCCATGCGGGATGGGGCTGCCCCAGGCAAAGCCACATATAGAGAAACCATGCAATGGCGGCTGCTGGATAGACGCATTCAATGAGCTTTGACAAATGGCGTCGATCGATAAAGTCACCAATTGCGTAGTAGACGGGAACCAAAAAGACGAGGAAAAGCCCCATGCCCCATGTGCCGTAGACAATGCCGAGCGCCAGATAGGCGAGAGTGACAAGTGCGGGGAAGGGAAACTTGTTCCATGCACGTCCGACCTTGGTGTGGAAATACTTGCCATGATGGTCGAGCTTGTCGTGTGCTTCCTTCCAGCTGGAGAACGTCTCGCCGTCGATGGTGACGGTGCCGTCGTCATTGGTACGCACGCTATGTCCATCGTCCTCAAGCGTATCGATATGCACGCCGCCCGGCCCCACATGCACCTCTTCGCCCTTGCGCTTGTTGGTCACATGGATGCCGCTCCAACCAACATGGACTTCCTCGCCTTTATTGGGATCAATGACGTGGATACCGCGCGCGAGGGAAATATCGATAAGTGGTTTGTCGCCGCAATCGGCGTGCTCGGCAGAATCCTCAGCCTCGTCAGCCACATCCGCCGTCTCGGTGTCGGCGCTACCGTCCTTCAGGTCGACGGCATCGTTGGCCGCCTCCCCATATAGCAGCTCGTCCAACGACACGTCATACAGCGCGGCGAGCGCAATGAGGTTATCGGTATCGGGTGAGGACTCGCTGCGCTCCCATTTGCTCACAGCCTGGCGGCTTACGCCCAGCTGGACAGCAAGCGCCTCCTGAGAAAGCCCGGCAGCCTTGCGGCGATCGACGAGTCGCTGCGCCATCGCAAGATCCATGGTGGTTCCTTTCGTGTGGTGACCATAATCGAATGAGGCGAGTATGCCGAGAACAACCGGTAGCGACCACCATTTCTAGTTAGAATCTGCCCCAACCCTACCGCAACTACCGGTAGCAACCATCATGACCAGCAATTATGTGACAAATGTCAGTGCGCGCAACAGCTAAGAGCCCGGCTCAAAAGTTGCGGTGGAATAGTTCCTAAATTCAGCCATTTGCGGGCTAAGCAGGAACTATTTCGCCGCAACTTAATTTCGGCCGAGACTATTCGTCGCCGAAGCTGATGCCCAGCGCCTTGGCCTCGCGCACCAGATCGCTCTGGGGGTCGACAAACTTGAGCTTACCGGCGACCTCCTCGAGCGGCATGTGGCACATCTTGCCGTCGCGCAGGGCGATCATGTAGCCAAACTCGCCGCGTAGGCAGCCGAGCGCCGCCTCGACGCCGCACTGGGTCGCAAAGATGCGGTCCTGAGCGTCGGGCTGGCCGCCGCGCTGCGTGTGACCGGGGATGGCGACACGGGTCTCGCGACCGGTCTTGGCCTCAATCTCCTTGGCGATGTCGTAGACGATCGACGGGCTCGTACGCTCGGCGAGCTTCTTCTTGTACTCCTTCTTGGGCAGTGCCGCGTCCTCCTTGGAGATGGCGCCCTCAGCGACGGCCACGATGGTAAAGCGGCTGCCGGTCTCCATACGATGCTCGATGGTCTTGATGACGTTGTCCATGTCGTAGGGGATCTCGGGAATCAGGATGACGTCCGCGCCGCCCGCGACGCCGGCATACAGCGGAATCCAACCGACCTTGTGGCCCATGATCTCGATGACAAACACGCGGCCGTGACTCGAGGCAGTGGTGTGGATGTCGTCGATGCACTTGGTAGCGACGTCGATGGCGCTCGTAAAGCCAAACGTCAGCTCGGTGCCCCAGGTGTCGTTATCGATGGTCTTGGGCAGGGCGATAACGTTGAGGCCCTCTTCGCGCAGGCGGTTAGCGGTCTTGGTGGAGCCGTTGCCGCCCAGCATAAACAGGCAGTCGAGCTGCAGCTTATGATAGGTGTGGACCATTGCGGGCACCTTCTCGACGCCATCGGCCTCGGGAACATCCAGGCGCTTGAACGGCGTACGGCTCGTGCCCAGGATGGTGCCGCCGCGGGTGAGGATGCCGCTAAAATCGGCGGGCGACATGACGCGGAACCTGCTGTAGATAAGGCCCTGGTAGCCGTCCTCAAAACCATAGATCTCGATAGGCTCTTCGCTATTGGTCATGAGCGTTTTGACAATGCCGCGCATGGTGGCGTTGAGCGCCTGGCAGTCGCCGCCACTGGTAAGAAGACCGATCCTGAGCATGATGAATCCTTCCGGGCAAGTTATAACATGCGCATAAGTTTACCCCCGCACACTGTTGATACGGGGGTAAAACGTGTTAGCTCAAGCGTATAGAAATGTAAGCAACGTCAGGGAACGTAAGGCCGACGGGCCTGGCTCCTTACAGTGCGAAGGCATCGACGTTGCCCCAGTGGCGGCGCAGCGTGATGGCGGCAGCGGGCTCGGTATTGTCAAAGACGACCGACCATTGCGTATTGCTGGTGATGTCTTCCGGATTGGGCTCTTGCGCTGCGGCTCGCAGGGCTTCCCAGGCAATCGTTTCGTCTTGGGCGCCGACATGGGCGTCAAGGACATCGGCGATTGCGACGGCGCGCTCTTTACCATGGCCCAGCTCGCCATTCTTTTGGTTGAGCAACACTTCGTTGCCATAGCAGGCGTAGAAGTTCGTAACCTGGCGTACAGGAGTCGCTTTGAAAGCACGGTCCGGATCGCGCGGATCCCACTCTACTACGCGCGCGTCACCGGCGGCGTCGTTGATAAAGAAGTGGTAATCGCGTCCGGCCATGGCGTGCATGTCGTAGACGGAAAGCAGGTCGACGGCCTCTTGCGTGGTAGCCGCGCGGTCGAGTACCAGACGGATGGCGAGCGAGGTATTGATGACGGGGCGCTTTGTGTCCTGGTCACAGGGCTTGGAATCCAGGGTGAGCACGGCAATGGACACGCCACATTCGTTGACGCCGTCGAGCTGGGCAAACGGGCCCATCAACGCCGCAGCGCGTCCGCCGACGGAGTCAAGCGGAGTGTTATCGCCCAGGTTGTTAAGGGCGGCAAACCCGATGGAGGCATAGCCGTCGCGCGGGTGATTGCGCACCAGCAGCGCCGAGGTGTCGTCCTTAAAGTCGTAATTGCGACCGGTGCGCACGCGGCCTTCGGCATCTACGGCGACAAAAGCGCTGCAGGCAAACTGGGGCGCCTGGACATGTGCCGGCACACCGGGCAGCACCTGCGCCACTACGGCATCAATGTAGGCCTGGTCGTCGCGCACATCGGCTGCGATGATGCGGTCAAGGTCGTAGTCGTAGGCGATGTCGATGCCGTACAGGTCGTATCCATCCGCATAGTCGGTCAAGCGTTTGAGCGACGCGACAGACTTGATTTGCTTGCGGTAAACGATACCGGCGGCAACGGTAAAGCCGACGGCGATTCCTGCGACACCGCAGGCGATGGCAACGTTACGTGGCTTCATGACGGCTCCTCTCGAAGCATTGATATAGGCATTATCGCAAACGACATGCAGGTCACATGCCGCATTCCGGCGAGTGGCATGGCATGCCGAGCCCTAGAGTAGCGCAATCGCAACGATGCAGCATCCGAGCGTCAGAACAGCAAGGTCTGCCCGATTAAAGCGATAGTCGCGCAGACAGGTTCTGCTGACAGGTGGGCGCGTTCCATATTCGCGGTTGACCATAGCGAGCGCGAGCGTATCAGAGCGCCGCAGCGCGTTGCTAAACAAGGGCGTGATGACGGGAATAAAAGCACGTGCACGCTGCAGGGGCGAGGGACTGTCAAAGCGCGCCAAGCGCGCTTCCTGAGCGGCCTTGATACGATTGAACTCTTCGATAAGCACGGGGACAAAACGAAGCGTGAGCTGTATGGCGACGGTGGCATTGTCGGTGCGCAGGCCAAAACGGGCGAGGGGCCTCAGAAGCGCTGCAGCGCCATCGGCGAGTGCGGTGGGGGAGGTGGTCGCCATGAGCGTCGACGTTCCCAGCATAATGAGGGCAAAACGCAGCACGCAGAGCGCGCCAAAGAGCAGACCTCCCGAGGTGATCTGCACGGGTCCCGCCTGCAACAGCAGAGTCCCCGATGCCGTAAAGAGCGCGTTGAAGACCAGGACAAACCCCATAAGCCAGCGAAATGGCTTGAGGGCACGAAGCGCCTGGCGCATCGAACTGCCGCTTGCGGCGAGCGAGGCGAATGCGGTGAGCGCGACGGCGGCAAGGGCGCCGGGCTGCTGGGCGATAAAGCCGGCAATCATAAAGAGCATGCAGAATACAAGCTTGGTGGCGGGGTGCAGCAGGTGAACGAGGCTTGACCCCGGACGAAAGATGCCAAACGAGACCGCCTTGGACGCTGGCGGAGTATGTCCGGTTTCCACGGGACGTGCGGCCGTCACGCCAACGGATGTTACCTGGATGCCCTCGGAACTTTGCGGCAGCAGCATGCCGTCCTGCAGCCGAAAGGCCTTGTCGCAGATGCTCAGCACACGCGAATCGTGCGTGGCGATTACAATGCCGCGGCCGTGGCGTGCGAGTTGAGCCAAGCGCTCGAGCAGCAGCCGGTGGGCGCGGGGATCGAGTCCAGCGCTGGGCTCGTCGAGCAGCAAATACGGTGTCTCGAGTGCAAGCATATCGGCAACGGCGATACGGCGCTGCTCTCCGCCAGAATGGGCAAAGGGGCTTGTGTCGCCGATAGCGGCGAGATCAAACCCGACGCTGGCGAGCGATGTGCCAACGCGTCGCTTGACCTCGGCTTCGTCCAGTCCAAGATTGCGGGGGCCAAATGCCACCTCGTCAAAGACCGTGGCGGCAAAAAACTGCTGCTCGGGGCGTTGCTGCACGAGTGCCACGGTTTTGCGGTACGTACGAAGTTCATCCGCCGTGGGGTGTGTGCCAAGCGCGGTGCCGTCCGCCACGACAGACCCCGCCTGCACGGCAAGCGCTCCGGCAAGGACACGCAGCAGCGTTGACTTGCCGGAGCCAGAGGCGCCTGCGATACCGATCACGCTGCCGGGCCTAATTTCCAACGAAACACGAGATAGGATACAGGCGTCTGCTTCGGGATAGCGGACGGTTATGTTTGAGCAGGTTAACGACACAGTTCCTCCAGGCCGCATCGAATGAGCAGATCGCGCTGGTCGGCAAGATCTTGCACGGTACCCAGGTATGCGATGGCGCCCGCCTCGAAGACGGCGACTCGGTCGGCGCGCGCGACCTCGTCGAGCAACTGCGTGATCTGGATCACGGCAACATCGCGCTGGCAAAGATGATCGATGAGATCATTGACGGCCTCGCGGGCGGTCTCGTCGAGCATGGCGGTCGTCTCGTCAAAAATCATGAGCGAAGGGGTGAGCGCAACCAATCCCGACGCCGCCACGCGTTGTTTTTGGCCGCCCGAGAGCGTGGCGACATCGCGTTGCTCAAGCTCGACAATGCCAAGCTCGTTGAGTGCCTGCAAGACTTCTGAACGCATTTCGTCGCGGGGGACACCGCGGTTTTCGAGTCCAAAGGCGATGTCGTCTCGCACGACTGGAGCGACGATCTGGTTATCGGGATCCTGAAAAGCAAGGCCTACGGTGCCCTGCACGCGCATAGCGGGTCCGTTTGCATCTTTGAGCAGCCCCGCAAGCTCGAGTGCACAGGTGCTTTTGCCACTGCCGTTGGTGCCGACAAAGGCGATGCGCTCTCCTGCCACGATATCGGCGGCAAGTGCAGCGCAATCGACGGAGGGACGTGTGTCATCGGCTTGCTCAATACCGGCGAGCGCACCTTCTGCCACCGCGCCCGTAATGCCGCCGGTGACGCAGGCGGCGACGCCCAGAACGCCCAGATTGATAAAGACTGCCGGGGTCTGCAGCGCCATGGCGGCAACGCCCAGCTGGCCTACATTGTGCAGCACGGCGGCAAGCATGCTCACGGGCACCAAGCCAACACCCGGCACGGCAGCAAGGGCGACCATGCCGATAAAGGCGAGGACCGTGCCGCCCAGGCTATAGGCGAGCATCATGGGCGAACCAAACAAAAAGCCCGATGCAAAGACCTTGACGAGCGCAACGGCACCGGCGCTTTTGACATCGAGCGTATAGAGCGCGACGACTACGGCCACGTTGGCAAGGCCCAGTTTAATGCCGGGCACCGCGACGGGCAGCGGAATCATGGTCTCCAGATAGGACAGCACCAATGCGCAGGCGCACAACAGCGAAACGCGCGCCAGGCGGCGAGCGTGCTCGATATCGACCATCTCCACGGATTAGCGCCCCACTACGTCGTAGGTGGTCTCGGCGCTCGCGTCGACGATATCGACGGTAAGCTTGTGCGGAAGGCAGACAATTTGCTCCCCGGCAGCGTCAATCCAGCCCTGGTGCACGCAGTCCTGGTTGGGACAGTCTGCTTCCTCGACGTGCACGCGTCCGTCTTTGATTTCGATGAGGTTGGTTCCCAAGTCGGTCGTAACGCTCTTGGTCGTGTTCTGGCTCAGAGGAAGCTCGTAGACGTTTTGCTCTCCATCGCGGATAACGACCGTGGCCATATCGGCGTTCGTGTTTGCTCCCATCAGACGCGTGGCGGCTAAGCCGGCGCATGCGACGGCCGCTATCGCCAAAACCAGGATGAGGTTGAGTCTTTTGTTGTCGCGCCCATCGCGCGCACCTTTGCGCTTGACCATCATGGCTCCTAGTCCTGCAAGATCTTGAACGTCGAGCCGTCGCTCTTGGTGGCGCGATCGTCCATATCGACTAAAACGCCGCCTTCAAAGCGCTCATCGCTTTCGATGAGCTCCATGGCGCGGTCGTGGCCGAGCAAAAACAGGATGGTAGAGTAGGCGTCCCCAAGCACGGATTTCTTGGTCATAATCGAGGCGCTCTTGAGGTCGGTGGCGGCGGGGTAGCCCGTTTTGGGGTCGAGGATGTGGTAGTAGAACGTGCCGTCCTGCTCAAAGCCGCGCTCATAGAGGCCGCTCGTCACAAGGGAGCGGTTGCGCGTCTTGACGGTGGCGAGCACGTCGTCCTGCGCGCCGTTGGGGTCTTGCACGCCCACGTTCCAGGCGTCGCCGTCAAAGCTCTTGCCCATCACGTAGACGTTGCCGCCCAGGCTGATGGAAGCATCTCTGACGCCGCTCTTCTTAAAGAGCGCCACGAGGTCGTCGGTGATGTAGCCCTTGGCGATACCACCCAAGTCGAGCTTGGCCTCGGGGTCGGAGAGGGTGACGGTGGTACCGTCGACCGTGATGGTGCGATAGTCGACATGGGGCAGTGTCGCCTGGATGTCCTCATCTGCGGGCTTGACCTCGTTGTCAAAATCCCAGAGGCTCGAGACGGCGCCGATGGTGATGTCAAAGAGCCCGTCGGACTCCTCGGCGTAGCGGATGGCTGCCTCGATGACCTCGGCGGTCTCGTGCGCGACTTCCACGGGCTTGCCGCCTGCATTGTTGATGTTCCAGATATCCGAGCCCTCCACGGTGCGCGAGAACTTGTTCTCAAAGTAGGTGCAGCGGTCGGCGACCTCGTCCATAACCTTTTTGCTGCATTGGGCGCTGATATTCACGACAGTGTCGAAGACAAAGAGCGTCGTGCTCTGCACCTTGGGCGAGCTGTCGGAGCCCGCGGAGCCCGCTTTGGACGCGGTTACAGAGCCCGAGTCGCCCTGCGTGCCCGAGCAGCCGGTAAGTGCACCGGCGCAAGAGACGAGGGCCCCGCCTGCGAGGGCGATAAACGTGCGGCGGTCGATGGTGTGGGGGGTCTGGATCATGGTGAGCTTTCTGGTCGGTGGCGTTACGGATGAGCCTGCGCCTGCACGACTCGGTGTTGACGGGGTGCCGGGCCGCGGGTGCGCGTGCCCTACATGAGCAGGTAGCAGAGCGCGGCGAGGATGGCAGCCTTGACGAGCGTGAGCGCAACCTCGGTCCCGCGAATGGCGGGCCCTGCGGGCGGGCGCTTGCGGGTGTTGCCCTGCGCGAGCTCGCTGGCATCGTCGGTTGCTTGATCGCGCTTAAAGCCGTCGAGCCGGGCGAGCGTCACGTTGGCCATGGGGCAGCCATCGGCGCAGCGCCCGCAGGCGATGCACTCGCCCGATCGCAGGTCGGCGCGCTCGGGGTGGATGCGCACCGGGCAGCTGTCCTGGCAGCGGTTGCAACCGCGCGCACAGCTTTCGCGGCGGCGGTTGAAAAGCGAGACCGGCAACACTGGCAGCAGCGAGAATATGGCGCCGAAGGGGCAGAGGAACTGGCAGAAGAAACGCTCGACAAAGGCCATCCCAACCATGACCGCGCCAAGCGCGGCAAAGGCCGTGGGCGCGATGCCCTCGAGCGAGCGCGCAGTGATGCCGGCGAAGGCGACCCAGGGGCTCGCGCCCGAGACCTGGGGCCAGATACCCATCACGCAGAGGGCGCAGATGCCCACGAGGACGGCGTACTTGACGAGCTGGAGCGCGTGCTGCACGCCCGCGGGGAGCCGGTGCGCGCCCTTGCCCTCAAGGCGGAGTGTCCGGCGCAGCGGGGTTGCAAGCGCGTAGACGATATCGCCGAGCGTACCGAAGGCGCAGGCAAAGCCGCAGAAGAAACGGCCGAACACGCAGGTGAAGGCCAAGAGGGCCAAAAGCAGGGATAAAAAGCCGGTGAGCTCGATGGGTGCATGGCTCCCGAGCTGCGTGAAGATGTACTTGACGCCGTTGAAGGCGGCGTTCCAGGCGGCCGGGAAGCAGATGAGAAAGCCGAACTGTACGCACCAGCGCACACCGCGATGGAGGTACTGTCGGCGCAGGCGCTCCTGCATCTTGTTCTTGGGGTGCGCGATGACGTTTGCGCCGTTGCGCAGGCTCTCAAGGGTTCCCGCGGGGCGCTTTGCGCCGCGGGTCTTGGTGGATGCAGTCCTGGCCATTACTGCGTACCTCCGGCGTTGCTCTGCTCAAGCGCCGCGTTGACGGCGTTTAGGATGCCGGCACTCGAGAACGTGGCACCCGAGACGGTGTCGACGTTGGTTCCCTGGGCATCGCAGATGGTCTGCGTGAGGCCCTCGGCCTGCGCAAAGTAGGCGGGGGTCTCGCCGGCGTGGTCCGTGACCTCGACGCTTTCGATGTATCCGTTCTCGATGGTCACGCGGCAGGTGACAGTGCCGCCGTAGCCCTGGGCGCTGCCCTCGAAGGTGCCGTCGGTGTCGTAGGCGCCGCGCGTCTGCGAGCGCTCGGCCTGGACAGCCTCCGCCTGGGTGCGGGCGTCGGCCTCTGCCGCCTGGGCGGCCCAGCTGCTGTAGCCCGCCACGATGGCGACGACGGCCGCGGCGTTGACGGCTTTGAGATAGAAATTGCGGTTGCGCCAGAGGTGGCGCCCAAGGAGGGCAAACGGGTTACGCATGGGCGCCAGCCTCCTCGGTGGCCCCGTTTGCGGCGGTCGGGTTGGCCGTAGGCTCATCGGGGGCGTTTGTCTTGTCAGAAGCGTCTGCCTTGTCGCCTTTGCTGTCGTTCGCGTCCTTATAAGCCGCGGCCGAGCGCGCGAGGGCGTCGGTGTAGGCGTTGGCGATGGCGCGGCTGGAGTAGGTGGCGCGCGCCACCACGTCGATCTTGCCAGCCTCGGTGCCCGCGAGCAGCTGCTCGGGGATGCCGGTGTAGACGGTACCGCGGAAGGTGCGGCCGTCGATGGCGTTATCGAGGTAGGGCTCGTTATCCTCGTCAAAGGGATCAAGCGCGTCGGAGAGGCTCTCGTCAGGCTTGCCGCCTACACCCTCGATATCGTGGATACCGGTAACCTTGCCGTCCTTAACGGTGACGGTGAGCTTGACGTAGTAGGGGCTGAAGGCTTCGTCGTCCTCCTCGTTTTTGCAGAGGGCGTAGCCTGTAAAGTCGCCGTCGGCGTAGTGGACCTCGTCTGGCGTGTCGGGCGAGGGGTCCGGGTTGGGCGCGGGGTCGGGGCCGGGCGCGGGCTCGGGGTCCTTTGTGCCGGCTGCGGCCTGCTTAAGGCAGCCCTGGATGGCGCCCAGGATGCCCTCGCTCGAATACGTGGCTCCTGTCACAGTGTCGACATTGACGCTTTGCTTTTGCATGACGAGCCCGGGGAGTGCGTTCCAGGCGCGGCTCCAATACTCGGGCGTGTCGCCCGTGTTCACGAGTTCTATGTTGGCGATCTTGCCGTTCGCGATGGTCACGCGCACGCTGACGGGCGTGTCCTCGCTGTATCCCCAGGCGGAGTCGGTGTAGACGCCGTCTGCGTAGCCGCCGGCGGGCGTGAAGGGGTCGATGGTGTGGTGGGGCTTATTGGAGGAGCCGCCGGCCGCAGGGGCGGGGGCAACAGCCTCGGCAAGCCCGCCCGATGCCTTGACCAGTGCGTTTTTGATGGCCATGAGCAGGCCTTTTGATGAATACGTGGCACCCGAGATAGTGTCGACCGACGTCGACTGAGCGCTAATCACCGACTGGGTGATCGCCCGGGCACGCCCAAAGTAGGCTGGGTCGTCTGCAGACGACACTATGTCGATTGCCACGATCTTGCCGCCCGCGATAGTCACGCGCACGGTGATACTGCCCCTAAAGCCGGTACCTGTGCCTTCATAGGTGCCGTCCTTGAGGTTTGCGGCGTCCATACCATAGGCCGAGGGGTCGAGCGATTCGGTTGCCGGCGTTGCCGTCTCCTTCTGGACGTTGGAGGTGTCGACGGTCTTGAGGTCGGCGCCTGCGGCCTCTTGCGCGGGCGTGGCGGCGACCGTCTTGGCCACGAGCGGGGTGTACTGGGACACCACGAGGGCTACGGTTGCGCCCACGGCGATCGAGGGCACGATAAAGCCTGCCGTGGCGAGGCCGTGGCCGAGCGCCTTGGCTTTTGAGTGCTTGGGTTGGTAGTTGTCCATTTGTGGGTGGTCTCCCGTGGTCGAGTATGAGAAAAGGCCCGCAGCCCTGGTTGGGGCTGCGGGCGCTTGCGTTGCGAGCGCGTGGCGCGCGTTTTAGGCGCTAGTGCTGCATGCGGCGGCGGATGGCGACGCCGGCGGCCGCGATGGCGGCGCCGATACCGGCGAAGATGCCGACCGTGGCGACCTGGGTATCACCGGTGCCGGGGAGGCCGTTTGCGTCCTTCTTGGATGCATTGGCCTTCTTGGTATCGGTGGTCGTCGTTGTGGTCGTCGTAGAGGTGGAGCCGCCGGCGGGCTTCCCCTCCGTGCCCTTCTTGGTAAGTGCACCCTGGGCGGCCTTCAGCTTGTCAACGGCAGAAGCCACCTCGCTGGCGGAGGGGTCCTCGGAGGCGGCAACCTGCTTGGCCTCATCGAGTGCTGTCTGGAAGTCGTTCCAGGAGGCGTCGGTGTAGCCGTCGTTCTTGACAGTGCCGGCGCTCTCGATCAGGTCGGCGAGCGCGGACTTGGCCTCATCAGTCGCCTTGGCGGCGAGGTTGGTCACGGCGCTGTTGAGCGCGTTCAGGGCCGGCCGATGCAGGGCCCCAGAGCTGCCAGCAGGTCCTCCGGCCGGGAACCGTAGGCTTCTGCCATGGCCTGGACGGTCTTGGCGGCGCTGAGGGCGTCGCTCATGGCGTTCCAGGAGACAGCGGTGAAGGCGCTCTGGTTGAGCTTTTCGGCTGCAGCGATGGACTTATCGAGGTCGGTGCGGTCGGCCTTGTAGGTGAAGGTGAACTCGAGCGGCTTGTTGTAGCCCGTGGAGGTCACCTTGATGGCATAAGTGCCGTAGTTGGCAAAGACCTTGGTGCCCTGCTGCTGGCCTGCGGCCTTAGGCTTGGCGCTCTGCTGACCGCCGGCGACGGCGTCGAGGTTGATGGAGCCGTCGGCGTTGATGATTTTGACGGAACCGCGGCCAGAAGCGGCGTAGTCGGTGCCGTTGACGTTGACCGTGGTGATGTTGCCGATAAAGTTCTCGACATCGTCGCCCTCGTTGGCGGCGGTGATCTTCGAGGTGCCCTCATCGAAGGTCGCGACGGTCTTGTCGGTGGAGACGGTGAACTCACTCGTCACATCGGCGTACTTATCGCTCTCGTCATGGGCCACGAGCTTATGCTTGCCGGGCTTGAGGTTCTCGATGGAGAAGCTGCCGTCGGTGACGTCGACAGCGTTGCCATCGACGGTATAGGCGGCCTTGAAGTCCTTCGGGAACGTTGCCTCGATCTTGGCGGTCTTGGCGTCGGCTTCGGCGCTCGCCTCGACGTTGAGCTCGGACTTGGAGGCCTTGACGGGGACGTACTGGTCCATGGCAACGGTGTAGGTGCCCGTGGAGGTGTAGAACGTCACGTTCTTGATGGTCTTGCCCATCATGGACTTGTAGTACTGCGAGCTCAGCGGGCTGCCGTGAGACTCGTTGACCAGACCGCAGCTCCAAGCAATCTCCTTGCCCTTCCAGATGTTCTCGACGGCGCGCATGCCATAGCCCTCGATGGTGCCGTCCGCATCGGCGGCGTTGACCACGGCACCGTATACGGTCGCCTGGTTGCCGTCGGCGTCGACCATCTGCTCGCGCAGGTTCTTAAAGTCAATCTCGTAGTCGCCGTACTTGCTGGAGGTCTTAAAGTCGGCGGTGACGTTTGCAAGTTCGGTGGTTTCCTTGCCCTCGACAGCGCCAAAGCTCAGGTTGCCCTCGGAATCGGAGGTGAGCTCCTTGTAATTGGTCGGAACCTCGCCGGCGGGCAGCACGTAGTAAGAGTAGCTCGCAGACTCAAACAGGGCGTTCTTGCCCGTGTAGGTTGTCGTGGACTCCTTGCCCTTGATCGAGGTGGTGATCGTAACGGAGCTGTCGTCGGTCACACGGGTGAACTTGGACCAATCGATGTCGCCTTTGCCCACCTTGACGGCAAACGTGACGCCCGAGATATCCGTACCGTCGGAACTGACGTGGTAGGAGCCGCTCGCCAAGCTGGAGCGCGTCTTCTGCAGCGTAGCCGAGGTCACGATGTCGGTACCGGCGTTGTTGCTCTCGGCGGCATAGAAATCGGCGTAGGGGATGTTCATGAGCACGTAGTCGCCGGCCTGGGGATACAGGCTCACGAGCGCGTCGAGCGCGCCCTGCAGGTGAGTGATCTGCTCGGCGGCCTCGGCTTCGCCCAGGTTTTTCTTGGCGAGCAGGTCCTTGGTCTCGGCAGTTTCGGTCTCGATGGACGAGGCGGTCCAGGAGTCCTCGGTGTACTTGGACTTATCGAGGGACGTCGCCTTGTCGTAGAGCTCCTGCAGCTGGGCCTTGGTGGCGTCGGTCACCGGCTCCTTGGCGCCCACGATGTTGTCGTCAGTCGCCTGGAAGGTGTAGGTGTAATCGTTGTAACCCAAGGCGTGGACGGTAAGCTTCCAGTAGCCGGTGCCGTTGGTGCCCTCGGGCAGCTGGCAGCGCTCGGATTTAGTGAGGCCCAGCTGAATGCCCATGGACTTGTGCATCCAGTTGTCGGCCGCGAACTTGGTGCCGTAGGTGGCAAGAGCGTTGGTGTAGGTCGCATCGTCGCCGTAATAGGTCCAGGTGACGCTTTGCATATTGGCGCCCAGGTCGCCATAGTTGCCGTTGAGGTCTACGCGCAGGAACTCGCCGTAGGAGCCGCTTGCATCCTTAACCGTGGGTTTAATGTCCGTGGCGGTCTTGAGCTCCTGACCCTCGATGCCCGAGTCGGTGCCGGTGGTGGCGGCCGAGAAGCTGAAGGTTCCGTTATTGTTGGTCACGGTCTTAATGCCGTTGGTGTTGGCATCGACGTCCGCAACCAGGCCGGAGTAAGCCTGGAGGTTATTTTCGGTGTAGCCGCCGGCGAGCGTCTCGCCATTGGCGACAAAGCTGTGGCTCGCCTTAAAAGCCTCGAGGTCGCTGGTCTTGATTTTGACGGGAACGTACTTGAGTCCCGTGACCTCGTAGTCTTTGAGCGTGTAGCTTGCACCGTCGCAGGTCATGGCGCCGCGGTTCCACGTTACGGTCTTGCCGTCGGTCGTGGTGAACGACTTGCCGTCGGCGGCCCAGGTGGCCAGGTCAAACGTCGCGCCCTCGTTGGTGTAGATGGTAGCCATGCACTGGTAGCTGCCGCGGTGCAGGCCGTGGTTGGCGGTTGCACGGGTCACCACGTCAAAAGCGCCCTTGTCGGCCTCGTTGCGGGAATCGAGCTCGCTCGACGAAGCGGAGGACCCTGCCGCCTGCACTTTTTCACCAGCCCAATACTCGGCCCACGTCAGGCCAGCGTAGCCGTAGGTGTACTCGTCGGTCGCAGGGGTCGACGGATTCTGCTCGTCATAGGCAGTCTGCAGGGCATTATCGACGGCAGCCTTGATGGCGTTGGACGAGACGGTGGCAGTGGAGACGGCATCAACGCTTGTTCCGTTCGCCTCGACGATCTTGTCCGCCATACCAGTGACGTGCTTGCGTGCATTACCGTGTTCGGCTTTGTCGAGATAGTCCCAGCTCTCGCCAGTCAGTGCATCGTAAGTCTCATCGGAGACCTTAACGGAGGCGATCTTGTGCGAGGCGACCTGTACGGTTACCTTGACCTCGTAGCTGTCGACGTCCCACTCGTTTCCGCCTGCAGCGGGGTCCTTCGAGTTGGCCGTGGCCGTGCCCTCATACGTACCATCTGCGATTTTGGTCAAATCGTAGCTGGTCGAGGAGGATGCGGCGTCGTCAGAGACGGCACTCAAGCTATACTCGGAGCTGAGGGACTTCGTTTCCTCACTGGTGGCGGAGATCGGCGCGTTGTTGGTAGCTTCGGAGCCGGTCTCCGTTGTTGCTGCTGCGGCAAAAGCGCTGGTAGGCATCATCGAGACGGTCATCGCAGCGATGAGCGCACCTCGACAGGCATTGCTGCCCACAGTGTTGAGCTTGCGCAGCACAGCGTTATCGTTGTGCATAGAACCTCTTTTCTATCGATCGGTTGTTGGGTGCTGCTCTCCTTTCCTGTTGCACCCGGATGGACAGTGGTCATGTGCGTCGCACATGATAGGTAACTGCCATAGAACTCATGTTGCTTACCGCAAAAAGTTAAAGGCAGTAAACAAAAATACCAGAAATTACCACTGGTTAACTTGTCAATTCAATTGTCGTTTGCCTGTAACGCAAGAGCATCGACTTTTCTGTTTGGAGCGTCTGGCTTTGTTTGGCATTCGATTTGTCGGACAGGCCGGTCAGTTGGGGGTATGCTGGAGGGGATCATCAGCCCAGCGAAAGGGGAGAACATGACGGATCAGGAAACGCCCGAGCGCGCGCATGTGACGGCAGACGATATCGAGGCCGCAAACGACCTCATCGACTTTATCGAGGCATGTCCCAGCATGTTCCATACGGCGGCGACCATTATGGCCGAGCTCGACGAGGCGGGCTTTACCTACCTGCCCGAGAATGCGGCGTGGGATATCGAACCGGGCGGTCGCTATTACACGCAGCGCAACACCTCGAGTGTTATCGCCTTTAAGGTGGGCGAGGACTTGGCCGCGACGTGGGGCGAGGACGGCGTTGCCGGCGACTATCATTTTCAGCTCGCGGCGTCGCACAGCGATTCGCCGACGTTTAAGGTCAAGGCCGTGCCCGAGCTTGACGGCGCGGGCGAGACGCTGCGCCTGAACACCGAGGCCTACGGCGGCATGATCGACTACACCTGGTTCGACCGCCCGTTGGCGCTTGCGGGCCGCGTGTTGGTGCGCGAAGGCGACCGTATTGAGAGCCGCCTGCTCGCCACCGAGCGCGAGGTCGCTATCATTCCGAGCCTTGCTATCCATATGAACCGCGGCGTTAACGAGGGCTTTGCTCCCAATCGAGCCGTCGACCTGTGCCCGCTCATCAGCGCCGGTGACCTTAAGCAGGGAGATTTTGACGCCCTGATCGCCGACGAACTGGACGTTGAGCCCGAGCAAATTTTGGGTCGCGACCTGTTCCTGGTCAATCGTCAGGATGCACGCATTTGGGGCTGGGCCGACGAGTTTATCTCGACGCCCAAGCTCGACGACCTGGCCTGCGCCTACACCTCGCTGCAGGCATTTTTGGGTGCCGAGAATGCGCACGACGTTTCGGTCTTTTGCTGCTTTGATAACGAGGAGGTTGGCTCCGAGACCAAGCAGGGCGCCATGTCGACGTTCTTGGCCGACGCGCTGCGCCGCATCAACGGGTCGCTGGGCTTCGATGACGAGTCGTACCACCGCGCACTTGCCGCTTCGATGCTCGTGAGCTGCGACAACGCGCATGCCGTGCACCCCAACCACGCCGAGAAGTGCGATGCCCGCAACCGGGTTGTGCTTAACGGCGGCATCGTCATCAAGGAAGCCGCCAACCAGCACTACTGCACCGATGCTTTTAGCCGCGCGGTGTTCCAGGCTATCTGCGATGACGCCGACGTGCCCACGCAGGCCTTCGCCAACAAGAGCGATATGGCCGGCGGCTCCACGCTCGGCAATCTGTCCAATATGCAGGCGAGCATGCATGCCGTGGACGTGGGCCTGCCGCAGCTGGCCATGCACTCGAGCTACGAGACCGGCGGCGTGCGCGACGTGATGTACGCCATCCGCGCCCTCACCGCCTTCTACGAGCGTGACCTGACCATCAACGGAGCCGAAAGCGTGGAGCTCTAATACCTGCCAAAAAGGGACAGGTTCATTTTGGCAGGTTTTATCTGGGCGAATGCAAAGGGTGAAACCGAACTAGATCGGTGATACGTGGCCGCCGAGGCGCAGTGTGCCTCGGCGGCTTTTTGTGTGCAGAGTACGGCTAATGCTTATAAATGCTATACATGCTTTACGTATCTACCATAGAGTTTTATGATAGTTTTGAAGTATTAAGGAGGGGTCATGACCACAACAGCCGCTCAGATCAACGTGCGCCTCGATGCCGATCTTAAAAGGAGCGGCGACGCTGCTCTCTCCAAGGCCGGTATGACGCCGAGCCAAGCAGTGCGAGCGCTCTGGCAGCTTGCGGCGTCGCTGGCCGATCGCCCCGGTGCGCTCGAGGATATCCTGCTGCCCAGTCGTGCCCGGGCGGAACAGCGCGAGCGCGAAAAGGCCGCCAAACGTAAGCTCGAGCTCATGGATCAGGGGTCGAAGCTGTTCGCTGCCGCTTGCCGTGAGTCGGGAATCGATATGGTCAGGGCTCAGCCATCGGACGACGAAGAGCTCAAACGGAATGCCTATGCGGATCGCTATGGCGAGGAGATGAGCTGGCTCTATGAGTGAGGCTCCAAAGCGCATCTTGGTTGACACCAACGTGTGGCTCGATTACTTCATTCCCTCACGACGTGGTCGTTCGGTGGCGATTGAGTTTTTACGCGATGCATGCACGGCGCAGGTGGATTTGCTGTATGCGGTGACATCGTCCAAAGACCTGTTCTATTTGATTTCAAGCGAACATAAGGCATGGTATCGGCGCGAGCATGGCTCACTGTCCCAAGATGCCGCCGTGGCGGCGACATCACTTGCATGGGATTGCCTTGACGTGTTGTCGCAACTTGCCACGCCGGTACCCTGCAACCTGAGTGACATATGGATGGCGAGCAAGCAGCGTAATCTCCATAGCGATTACGAAGACGATTTAATCATCGCTGCGGCAATGCGCGCAAAGGCAGATCTCCTGGTCACCAACGATGCCAAACTCTGTTCACACGCACCCGTTGCAGCAATGAGCGTAGAAGACGCAAAGAATTACTTAGCAACGCTCTAGCAATTTGAAGACTCTGCAGGTTGAGCAAACGTTAGCGAGAGCCCGCCAGAGTGAGCAAGGTGACGTGAAAGAGGAGGGCATAGGCCTTTTGGCCATGCCCGACGATTGAACGTCAGATTGCCGCTCTGGCGGGCTTGCAGCGTCGAGTGGTTCCGGCGTTTGGTAAAACGCCGGAACAATTAGTGCTCGATCCAGCAGCGCAGGGTTTCACCGGCCTGCAGGTGACGCAGATTCTCCGCGGCGATGTCGACGACGTTGTTGAGCGTGGCTGCCAGGTGGAACCAGCCGGAGACGTGCGGCGTGATGAGCATGTTGGGCGCATCCCACAGGGGGCTTGTCGCGGACAGCGGTTCGGGGTCGGTGACGTCGACCGCGGCGCCGGCGAGATGTCCCGACTCCAGAGCGGCAACCAAGTCATCGGTGACCACAAGGTCGCCGCGGCCGCCGTTGGCAAAGAAGGCACCTGGTTTCATCGCGGCAAAGAACTCGGCGTTCGCCAGACCGCGGGTCTCGGGCGTGCTCGGCATAAAGGATGCGACGATGTCGGCCTCTGCCAGGCGCTCAGGTAGGGCGTCCATGCCGTCCATGTCCTCAAACACAACGGGGTAGACGAGTGGATGGCGCTTGATGCCGCGGACGTGCGCGCCCATGCCGCGGCAGAGCGTGGCAAAGTGACCGCCGATATCGCCCGCGCCCAGCACCAGCACGTTGGCGTTTTTGAGCGAGGTAACTGGCCCCAAATCCTCCCAGCGATGTTCGCGCTGCAAGTCGTGATAGCCGGGCAGGCGCTTCATCATGGAAAGGACCATGGCAAACATGTGCTCGCTCACGGCCTGGCCGTAGGCGCCCACCGAGCAAGACAGTTTGGCGTCGGCTGGCACGGTGCCGGCGGCCAAGTAATCGTCATAGCCCGCGGTCTGTAGTTGCAGCAGCTGGAGGTGCTCGCATGCGGTAAGTAGGGCAGGGTCTATGTTGCCCAAGATCACGTCGGCGTTGGCGACTTGTTCGCGCGTGATAGCGTCGGCGCTCGTGTAGATAAAGTCCTCGCCCGGAGCGCTCGACTCAAGAATTGCGCGATGGTGGTCGTTGACGGGCAGCAAAACCAAGATGTTCACAAGCAGTCCTTTCCGCTTGACCCGCCAAAAAGGGACAGGTTTATTTTGGCGGGTTTTATCAGGCAAAACGTTCAAACAAAAACGCCGGATGCTAGACGAGCGTGCCCGTCAGCATCCGGCGCATCCACGGCTACCAGCTCAGCAGCTCGTAGCCGTCCTCGGTCACCACGAGCTGTACCTCGCACTGGGCCGAATCGCTGCCGTCCTTGGTGCGCACGCACCAACCGTCACCCTTGCTAATCTTGATGTCGGGCGCTCCGGCATTGACCATAGGCTCGATGGTAAAGACCATGCCCGGGGCCATGATGGTGTCTACATCGGGCGCCTCGGTGGTAAAGCCCACAAACGGGTCCTCGTGGAACTCCTTACCGATGCCGTGTCCGCCGTACTCGCGCACCACGCTAAAGCCGGCGTCCTCGACCGTCTTTTGCACGGCCTCGGCCATCACGGATAGCGGCAGCCACGGCTTGACGGCCGCCAGACCCGCCTCCACGCTGGCGCGGGTGACGTCGACCAGGCGCTGGCGCTCGGCCGAGACTTCGCCGATGCAGAACATACGGCTCGAGTCGCTAAAGTAGCCGTCCAAGATCGTGGAGCAGTCCACGTTGATGATGTCGCCCTCGTGCAGCACGTCCGTATCGCAGGGGATACCGTGGCAGACCACGTCGTTGATCGAGGTGCACACGCTCTTGGGATAGCCCTCGTAGTTGAGGTCGGCCGGCGTGCCACCGTGCTCGACGGTGTAGTCGTAGATCATCTGGTTGATCTGGTTGGTGGTCATGCCCGCGGCGATGTGCTCGCCCACGTAGTCGAGCACGCCTACGTTGATGGCGGCCGAACGCTTGATGCCCTCGATATCGGCGGGCGTCTTGTAGAGCGTGCGGGGCAGAACCTCCCAGCCCTCTTCCCACAGGCGCTCGAGGCGCTCGTCGAAGGCGCTGTGGCATTTCTTATATTTTTTGCCGCTGCCGCACCAGCAAGCGTCGTTGCGGCCGGGCACGGGTCCATTGTCAAACATGGCTAACTTCCTTTCATTCGCAGCTAGTATAGCCCACCCCATCAGCCAAGTACCGGGTAGTCTGTGCGGTTCTGCTAGTAGCTCACCTGGCAGGGGATGCCGAGCGCGCGCACGCGTGCGGCGATTGTGTCGAGCACCACGGGCGCTGCTTTGGCAAGGCCGGCGACCGGCGTCTCGCGTGCCACCGTGTAGATGGTCGCCTCCTGCGGACGAATGCGCTCGAGCGCCGCGAGCCAGGGGGCAACGTACTCCTCGCCGGTGTTATCGAGAGACTTGCTCCGGTACTCACCGCTCAAAAACATCGTCTGGATAATGACGTGACCGTCAAAGCTTGCGAACGTCTCGATCTGGTGCTCGACGTCATAGGGGCCAACGGGCTGGTCGAGCAGCTGGATAAAAGCCGGGTCGACCGTATCGAGCTTGAGGATGTTGTCGTCGACCATCATGAGCGCGTCGTGCACCTCGGGGCGGTCGGCGCGCGTGCCGTTGGAGAGCACGGCGATCTTGGTGTTCGGGGCCAGCTGGTCGCGAAGTGCGACGGCGCCGGCGATAGCCTGCGGAAACTCCGGTGCGGCGGTGGGCTCGCCATTGCCGGCGAAGGTGATTACATCGGGTAGCTCGCCCTCGGCTGCCATCTCGCGCAGCTTGGCCTCGAGTGCGTCGAGCACCCCGGCGGCCGTGTTATACGGCTCATGGCAGGGGCGCTCGGCGTTAAGGCCGTTCTCGCAGTAGATGCAGTCGAACGTGCAGATTTTGCCGCTGGCCGGCATCATGTTGACGCCGAGCGAGAGACCAAGGCGACGGCTGCGAACGGGCCCAAAGATGGGGCTGGCATTCAAAAACGTAGACATAGGCATATGCTCCTTGGGACAGTTGTGCCTAAGCATAGCATCGGTGCCAAAGTCTGATTCGGGCTTGTGCTTTTCAGATTTCGTTTTTTCACGCTGCCCTCGATGTCCGCGCTATGAGAGGTTTCCGGTTGGGTACAGTTAATGCGTTAACAAGGTGCAAGACGATGGGGCACAACATGGATTTTACGGTCGAGAATGCGGGCACCACGATTGCCTGTCGCGAATATGCCGGCCCGGATGTGTCGCCTGATACTCCTGCCTTGGTGTGCGTGCACGGCGCTTGTGTTGACGGCACATTTTTCGACGGCATCGCTTGTGAGCTCAGCCGCAACTACCGCGTAATTGCCTACGACCGCCGCGGCTGTGGTGGCAGCAGCGAAGCGGCAGACGGCAGCTATGATCTTGCCGCTCAGGCCGCCGACCTGCAGGCCGTGATCGAACACGTCGGCGCTCCGACAAATGTGCTTGCGCACAGCGCCGGTACGTTGGTGGCGCTGGAGCTTCTTCGCACTGAACCCCATCTCGTCGACCGTGCGATTCTGCATGAGCCGGCTGTGTCGGCCGAAGGCGTCGGCATGGGCGCAGCTCCGGTTTTGCTCGATATGATTGCGGCTGGAAAGGTTTCAAGGGCGCTCCGGCTTTTCTTGGGAGCCCTCGGCGACTTGGACCCCGAGGCTCCTGGAACGACCGAAGCGGAAGCCAAGCATGCCCTGCGCAACGGCCGCAGTTTCATGGCAAACGAAT
>UQYE01000037.1:0-21340 GCA_900545145.1 uncultured Collinsella sp.
TTGTGGTGGTTTTGGCAGGTTTACCGAGGTTAACTTATGGAGAAGGTATGGCGGCGCGGTTTGTCGCAGCAAAGTAAACTACGGTGAACTATATTGTTTTCAGCAACGGAGCAGGCAATAGGCGATGAAAAAGCCTGCCCTGTTGAGTTTGATTCGCATTCCTCCCCTCTGTGCGATTCAACGGTGTACTTCGGGAACAGGCCCGCTGGCAACTAACTGCCAGCGGGCCTGTTCCTGTTTTTCGGGGGAGTGCAATGGGCAGAGCCGAACCGGTCGGGCACCAAAAAAGGCGGACGCACTAGCGCCCGCCCTATAGCAATCGAAAGTTCTAGCCAGCAGATCGATCTAGTACACCATGCCCATGGCGTCCTGAACCTCGGCCAGGGTCTGCTCGGCAATCTCGTTGGCGCGACGGTTGCCCTCGTGCAGCACGTCCTTCACATAGTCCAGGTCGTTTTCGTAGCGCTGACGACGCTCGCGGATCGGCGCGAAGTACTCGTTGACGGCCTCGGTCACGTACTTCTTGAGCTGGCCGGAGCCGCCCATGCCAATCTCTTCGGCAATCTCGACCTCGGAACGGCCAGTGCAGATGGCGGCCGTCGAAAGCAGACCGGACACGCCGGGGCGGTTCTCGGGATCGAATGTGATCATGCGCTCGGAGTCGGTCTGGCTCTTCTTGATGCGCTTGGCCGTCTCCTCGGCGGTCATCGAGATGTTGATGGCGTTGCCGTAGCTCTTGCTCATCTTGCGACCGTCCAGGCCCGGCAGTAGCGGGGTCTCGGACAGCAGCGCTTCGACCTCGGGGAACACTTTGCCGTAGCGGTTGTTAAAGCGGCGGGCGATGGTGCGGGTGAGCTCGATGTGCGGCAGCTGGTCGCGACCGACGGGCACCACATTGCCCTTGCAGAACAGGATGTCGCAGGCCTGGTGCACCGGGTAGGTGAGCAGAAGGCCGGTGAGCTCGTGGCCCGAGGCCTCCATCTCGGCCTTGACCGTGGGGTTGCGCGCCAGCTCGGCCTCGGAGACCAGCGACAGGAACGGCAGCATGAGCTGGTTTGCGGCGGGTACGGCGGAGTGCGCGTAGACCATGGTCTTGTCGGGGTCGATGCCGCAGGCAAGGTAGTCCATGACCATGTTGTACACGTTGTCCTGGATGTGCTCGGTCGTATCGCGGTCAGTGATGACTTGGTAGTCGGCGATGAGCACGTTGGTCTTGGCGCCCATGTTCTGCAGCTCAACACGGCCCTTGAGGGTGCCGAAGTAGTGACCCAGGTGCAGACGGCCGGTGGGGCGGTCGCCGGTAAGCATGGTGAACTTCTCGGGCGTTTTGGCCAGGCCCTCGCGAATGGCGTTGCTCTTTTGCAGCGCGACTTCGTAGCTGTTCTCGTTTGGCATGATTGCTCCTAACGTATGTTCATGGGTCAAGATGATAACGCGTTTATTGGAGGGTCGGGGCGTAAGTACGCGAGGGGCGGGAGAGCGGCGGCATGTGCGATGGGCGCGGCGTGGCTGCGCGTTTGGCCGGCGGCGCCTGGGCGCATCCTCGGCAGCTTACCCTAGCGCCTGTGGTGGCGCTCCTCCCTGCGTTCTTCTGCCGCCTGCTCCTCCTGCTTAAAGGCGGGATCGTCGGGGGTGACGAGCTCGTCCTCGTGCGTGCGCTTGTTGTAATGGTGGCGCAGCACGGGCTCAAACAGGTGCAGGTGCTTGGCAAAGGCCGCCGAGCCAATGGCGAGTACGGTAAAGATGAGCACGCGCATGGGCACCTCGACCTGGTTAATCGCGGCGGCGCCGGCCGAAAGCATGATGCACCAGGCGTAGATGAGGAGCACTGCCTGCTTTTGGTTGTAGCCCTCTTGGATCAGGCGGTGGTGGATGTGGCCCTTGTCGGCCTGCCCGATGCTAATGTGGGCGCGCTTGCGGCGCACGATGGCGCTAAACGTGTCGATGATGGGCACGCCGGCAACGATGAGCGGGATGATAAGCGAGGTGAGCGCGGCGGTGCGGCTCACGTTGAGCAGCGAGATGGAGCCCAGTGCAAAGCCCAGAAGCAACGACCCCGAGTCGCCCAAGAAGATGCTTGCGGGGTTGAAGTTGTAGCGCAAAAAGGCCAGGCAAGCGCCAAAGAGCGCAATGGAGAGCGCGGCGGCGTCGATGCGGCCCGAGAGAACGGCCATCGAAAACATGGTGAACGACGCGATGCCGCAGATGCCCGTGGCCAAGCCGTCGAGGCCGTCGATGAGGTTAATGATGTTGGTGAATGCCACCAGATAGATCACGGTGATGGGGTAGGCGAGCCATCCGAGCATGATCTCGCCGGGGGCAAACGGGTTGACGATGACGCCGATCCGCAGGCCGCCGATACAGGCGATAAGCGCGGCGAGGACCTGTCCGGCTAGCTTTTGCTTGGGCTTGAGCTGGAAGACGTCGTCGATAGCGCCGGTCGCAAAGATGACGGTAAAAGAAAGCGCAAGTATGGGGTAGCTGATGTGCAGACGGGGGTGGGGCACCAAAACGGGCGGCCAACCCAGGTACCAGGTGCCTAGGATTTGCACAATACAGGCAACGACCAGGCCCAAAAACACCGCCGTTCCGCCCAAACGCGGGATGGGCTTGGTGTTGATGCGGCGCTTAGAAGGATAGTCGACGGCGTCGAGCTTAATTGCCAAGCGCTTGACCAGGGGCACCGTGAGGAAGGTCGTGATAAAGGCCGCCGCTGCCACGCATAGATACGGTATGTAGCTCGGGGATGAAGCCATGAATCTAAAAACCGCCAAGCGTCGAAGGAAAAGGTCAAAGGTTGCTAAGCGCAAAGGGCATAGCCGAACCATGATACTCGACCAAGGGGGGTGCATGGAATTGCACGCAGCGATAATCACGCGCTTACCAGATATTGGGATGTTGTCGATGGATTGTCGGGATACCGGCGGGGATCCATATGGGCTGTAATGGTGGTTTTCGGCAAATAAAAACCACCCCCCACGTTACGAAAATGAACCCACCTAAAACAGGTGGGTGCCCTCATCGACTGTTCCAGCGTCCTTAACAACGAAGGATACCTGTACTAGGTACGACTGTGTGGGCTCCCTAAATAAACGCGACGGTTCACCCAGTTGCTCCGCGGGGGGCGGAATACCTACATCATAAAGCGGCACTTTATCGATTCCAGTCTTGACATTACAAAAATCGTGTCGGACGATTACGGCGCCTTGGGCTCGAGCCGTCTGTGCGGTTGGTCCCTTTACGTTTGAGCTGCTGAATCGTTGTTTTGGAGCATGTTTTTATGCCGACGCCGTTGACCGAACTTTTTTCGCCCGCCTGCCATTTGTGTCCGCGCCGTTGCGGTGCGGTGCGCGACGAGGGTGCGCACGGCGTATGCGGTGCCGATGACACGCTCAAGGTGGCCCGCGCGGCGCTTCATATGTGGGAGGAGCCGCCTATCTCGGGCGAGGCCGGTTCGGGCACGATCTTCTTTAGCGGCTGCTCGCTCAAATGTATCTATTGCCAGAACCACGAGATCTCGACGGGCAATTTTGGGCTTGAGATTTCGCCCGAGCGTTTGGTCGAGATTATGCTGGAGCTGCAGGACCAGGGCGCCAATAACATCAACCTAGTGACGGCGACGCACTATGCGCACCTGTTGCCTGCCGCGATTGCCGCAGCTCGGGAGCGCGGGCTGGACATCCCGATCGTCTACAACACGAGCGGTTATGAGCGCGCGAGTGCCGTGGCGGCGCTCGGCGATTTGGTCGACGTGTGGCTTACCGACTTTAAGTATGCCAATGCGGCGCTTGCGCAGTCACTCTCTCATATTAAGGACTACCCGCGCGTGGCTGTGTCGGGTCTGGCCCAGATGGCGCGCGAGATTGAGCGCCGCGGGGGAGAGCTGGTAGACGGGGACGGGCTCATGAAGCGTGGCATCATCGTGCGTCATCTGGTGCTGCCGGGGCATGCGGACGATTCGTGCCGCGTGTTGGACCTGGTGTGGCAGACGGTGGGCGACGTGCCGATCTCGGTCATGAACCAGTACACGCCCAATGCCCTCATGCGCGAACAAGGCGGCGACCTGGCGCGCGCCGTGACGCGCGAGGAGTACGAGCAGGTGCTCGACCATGCCGACGACCTGGGCTTTACGACGATGTTTTGGCAAGAAGGCGGAGCGGTAGACGAGAGCTTCACCCCGGCGTTCGACACCACCGGCGTCCTCACCAGCGCAAAGTAGCACATTCGCCGATGATTTTTCTGGGACGGGGATTAAAAAATCATCGAGAGGATCGCCTGCTCGAAAAGTTGTCAAAATAGCCGCGTCCCAAAAAGACTGGGTATTGGGCGTTGACAGTTGGCGAGCCGTAGGTAAAATATCAACTTGTCTTGGGGACGTAGCTCAGTTGGGAGAGCGCTGCCGTCGCATGGCAGAGGCCGAGGGTTCGACTCCCTTCGTCTCCACCCTTGGATTTGATAAGCCGCTGACATTGTGTCGGCGGCTTTTTTTAAAAGAAAGGGCTGTACCATGGCCAAGCTTGAGTCCCAACCACTGTCTGCCGAGGAACGCGCCGAGTTGGAAGAGCTCCGCGCCGAGAAAGCTCGTCGCGAGGCCCAGGAAGAGGCACGCCGCGAGCGTGAGGAGTTGGCCGCCCTGCGTGCCGAGCGCGAGAAGGCCGAGGAGGCCGCTGCGAAGGTTGCATCCGAGCCCAAGCCCGCGCCCGCACCCAAGCCCGCTGCTGCGAAGCCTGCACCTGCCGCGCCCAAACCTCAGCCTAAAAAGGCCGCTCGTCCCAAGTCCGTCGATCCCAAGCCGAGCCGTGACGAGATGAGCTTTGCCCAGCGCATGGTTACCTCCAAGGAGCCTGCGGGTGAGAACGAGATCCCCGGTATGGCGCCGGCTCAAAAAATCATCATTGTCCTTGCCCTCATCGCGTTTGTCATCTTTATGGGCTACACGATCCTGACCAGCATGGGCCTGCTTTAGCCTGTTCGCGCTGGGCTCCATGCCCGCACGCCCGCCTCGCCAACCCTCAACCTCTGCACAACGCATCCGAAAGGTCGCCCCATGGCTTTGACCGACATCTCGCATCCCACCGACATTGCAATGCTCACTGATCTGTACGAACTCACTATGGCCCAGGGCCTGTGGGAGAGCGGCAAGGCCAATGAGCAGGGTTGCTTTACGGCGTTTTACCGCGACCATCCCTTCGGCAGCGCGTATGCCGTCATGTGCGGCACCGCCGAGCTGCCCGAGCTTGTCGAGAACCTGCGCTTTACGCCCGAGGACATCGACTATCTAGCTTCGCTCCAGGCTCCGGCCGGCGGCTCGATGTTTAAGCCCGCATTCCTCGACTACCTGCGCAACTTCCGCGCGCATGTGAACATTGACGCCGTGCCCGAGGGCGAGCTCGTCTTTCCGCGCGAGCCCATGGTGCGCGTCACCGGCCCCGCGCTGGAGTGCCAGCTGCTCGAAACGGCGTTGCTCAACATTGTCGGCTTCCAGACGCTTGTCGCTACCAAGACGGCGCGCGTGGTGCTGGCGGCGGACGGCCGTCCCGTTGCCGAGTTTGGCCTGCGCCGCGCTCAGGGTCCCGATGGCGGCTTGGCCGTCGCGCGCGCGAGCTATGTTGCCGGCTGCTCCTCTACGTCCAATGTGCTCGCCGGCCGCCGCTACGGTATTCCCGTCTTTGGCACTCATGCGCACAGCTGGGTGATGAGCTTCGATTCCGAGCTCGAGGCATTCCGGGCTTTTGCTAAGTCGAGTCCCAAGAACTGCACGCTGCTCATCGACACCTACGACGTACGTGAGGGCTGCGAGCATGCCATTACGGTTGCCAAGGAGATGGAGGCGGTGGGCGAGCGCCTGTCGGCCATTCGCATCGACTCCGGCGACCTCGCCAAGCTCTCCAAGTATGTGCGCGGCCGTTTTGATGCCGAGGGCCTGCCCTATGTGGGGATCTCGGTTTCTAACGATTTGGATGAGTACACGATTCAGTCGCTGCTCGACCAGGGCGCGCCCATCGACAGCTTTGGCGTGGGTACCAAGCTTGCGACCTGCTACGATCAGCCTGCGCTGGGCGGCGTGTACAAGCTTTCGGCCCGTCGTGCGAGCGACGCGGAGCCGTGGACGCCGGTGGTGAAGCTTTCCGAGCAGCCCTACAAGCGCACGATCCCCGGCGTGCAGCGCGTACGACGCTATTACGACGGCTTTGGCGGCCCGGTCTGCGACATGATTTATGACGAGGACCATCTGGCAGGGGAGGGCGCCGCGCGCGGCAATACCCTTGTGGCCGTGAACGATGCCGCCCTGGTGACCGACGTGTCCGAACTTGAGTATCGCGAGCTGCTGGTGCCGATCGTGCGCGATGGCAGTGCGGTGGCTCCACGTGAGAGCATCCAGGACGCGCGCGAGCGCTGTGCTTGGGCGCTCGACCATCTGGACGCAGCTTTCAAGCGCTTCTTGTACCCGCAGACCTATGTGGTGGGTATGGAGCAGGGCCTGGCTCAGGTGCGCGACGAGCTCGTGCGCAAGAACATGGCCGCGGCCTCTGCCTTTCCCTGGGCTCACTAATTCCTTGGGCGGTAGGGGCGAGTCACGCTTCCCTTGCCGCCGGCTCGGCCGTTCGCTGAACAGTTGATTGGTTTGACGTATGACGACTTCTTATAAAACGATGGTGGTAAAGATCGGTTCGTCCACGGTGGTGGGCGCCGACGGCAAGGTCAACCGCGCCTTTATCGGCGGGCTTGCCGATCAGGCCGCAGCGCTGCGCGAGCTTGGCTGGCGCCTGGTCGTGGTGAGCTCGGGCGCCATTGCCTGCGGCTATCCCGTGCTGGGCTTCGACCGTAAGCCGGTCGGTGACCTGCCGAGCCTGCAGGCCTGCGCCTCGGCCGGTCAGTGCATCATCTCGTCGGCCTACGACGAGGAGTTCCATGCGCGCGACCTGCTCACCTCGCTCGTGCTGCTCACGCGTCACGACACGGCGCGCCGCACGTCCTACCTGCACGCGCGCGACGCCCTGCTGCGCCTTGTGGAGCTGGGTGTGGTGCCGGTCGTCAACGAGAACGATACCGTCACCGTCGATGAGATCAAGTTTGGCGACAACGACACGCTGGCGGCGCTTGTGAGCTGCCTGGTTTCTGCCGATCTGTGCGTGACGCTCTCGGACATCGATGGCCTCTACACCGCCAATCCGCACGAGGATCCCACGGCCGAGTTCGTCCCGGTCGTGCATAAGATCGACGCCAAGATCATCGCCTCGGCGGGCGATTCTTCCACATCGGTGGGCACGGGCGGCATGATCACCAAGATCCGCGCGAGCCGCATTCTCATGACGGCGGGCATTCAGAGCGTGATTTGCTCGGGCGAGGAGCCCGATGCGCTCGTGCGTCTGGCCCGCTGCGAGAGCGTGGGTACGCTGTTCGATCCGCCGGCGGAGCGCCTGGACATTGCGCCGCGCAAGCTGTGGATCGCACTGGGCGACAAGGCGCACGGCTCGGTGACGGTCGATGACGGCGCCGCGAAGGCGCTGGTCAGCCGCGGTTCGTCGCTGCTCGCGGTGGGTATTCGCGAGGTCGATGGCGTGTTTTCCGAGGGCGATGTGCTCGACGTGTGCGACCCGAGCGGCATGGTTGTCGCCCGTGGTATCGCCGAGGCCGATTCGGACGTGCTGGAGCTTGCCGCCGGCCGCCGCCAGGACCAGATTGCCAGCAACCGCCTGCTCGCAGACCTGGCCGAGAAGCCCGCGATCCATAGGGACAACTTGATTGTATTTGCTTAGGCCTCGACGCCGGGCGCCTTCGATCTGCAATGCACGTGGGGCGAAATTACCAGGGTAACTTTGCCCCGCCGCGCTTATGTCCGAGCTGGTCGCCACGAAAACGGCCCATCTACTACGTTTAATAGGCTATCGGTGACCATGCCAAGAATTGCTAAAAGAAAACCGCAGGTAGAACGCCTGCGGTTTTCTTTATTTATGGCATCTGGTTGGGCCATGCGGGTGAAACGTAGTAGATGGGCCGTTTTCGTGGCGAAGGACATCATCCGGCACTTGGGGACGTTTCTATTGTGCCGGCAGGTGGGGACACTCCTTTGCTAGAAGATCTGGCGCAGGTCTCCGCGGTTGAGGGCTTCGTCGAAGAGGTGCTTGAACACCACGCTGCCGTGCAAGCCGTCGTGCTCGAACTCGTTGGTCACCCAGGCATGCGAGTTGCCCACGCGATTGAGCGTATCGAGCTGCATGCCCGAGTCCACGTACATGTCATCGAAGTACACCGCGGCCTGCAGGGGCACCTCGTTGCACGCCAGGCGCTGCGGGTCGTAGATCTTGTCCCAGCTTGTGTCTTCCATAAGCAGATCCATCGCCGGCTTGAAGGGCTTAAGTTCGGGCATCTGCTCAAACATCCACGGGAACATGGCCTCGCCGGTAAACATGAGCGGTCGCGTGAGCGTGTCGAACTCGGCACGACGGGCCTTCTCTTCTGCCGCGGCCCAGCGAATGGGCATGGTGTCGCCGTCGGCGTAGATGAACTCCTGAAGCGTCCAGTACAGCGGATTCGTGCGCGTGTTGGTGCGCTCGAAGGCGCGCATCAAAAAGCTGTCAGATACCGAGGCGCCGCAGGCCAGCGTGCCGTCGCCGTCAACAAAAGCATGATCGATAATCCAATGCATGCGCTCAAAGCTCGGCTTCATGCCAAAGTCGCTGCCCATGAGCTGTAGGCGTTCGACCGTCATCGGCGAGCCGTCGGGTAGCACGGGCTTTTGCTCCTCGAGGGCATCTGCCAGGGCCGCCACGCGCTCGACGTCGGCGGGGTAGCGGTTGTAATACTGCTGCGTCTTGGCGGCCATGCGCGGGAAGGTGTGCGCGTAGACCTCGCTTGCGCTCGCCGGTACGTGGGGGATGCCGCCGCAGGTAAAGCTTGCCGCCACGCCCTCGGGGAAGAGCGACAGATAGCTCAACGTCAAAAAGCCGCCGTAGCTCTGCCCGAGCGTGACCCAGGGCCTGCCGCCAAAGCCCACCAGGCGCAGGTACTCAAAATCGCGCACGATGGAGCTGGCGAGGTGGCGCTTGAGGAAGTCCGCCTGCGAGCGGGCAGCATCGGAGCCGGCCGCCTCGGCGCGCTCGCCCAGTGCGGCAATCGTGCGCCCGTCTACACAGCTGCTGCGCCCGGTACCGCGCTGGTCGGGCAGCACGACGCGGAAATGCTTGACGGCCTCTTCGATCCAGCCATCGCTTGTGGGCGACAGCGGACGCGGGCTCTCGCCGCCGGGGCCGCCCTGCAAAAACAGGAGCAGTGGCAGATCGTCGTTGATGCGGTCGGGTGCGCAAACCACGCGGTAGAAGAGCTTGATGCTCTCGGGCGCGCCGGCGATGGGTGTCGGTATAGCGCCGCGGCGCATGGTGCTGCCGACGGCCAGGAGCATCGGCTCCAGGCCGCGCCAGTCGAGGGGGACGTCGATGCTGTGGTCCTCGACATACAGGCCGGGGACGTGGTACGAAGTGATGAGGGCCATGTGAGTCTTCCGTTCGTTGCGGTGTTTCGGGTTGACCAATTCTACCGCCGCGGGCGAGGCCATGCGCAAATCGGCTACCATGGTTGCAAACTTCTAGGAGAAAGGGCCGCCCATGTCGGTCGATATAGCCACGTATGTCCACGATCTTGCCGTTGCCGCTAAGGCAGCGTCGGCCTCGCTTGCCACGGCGAGCGACGAGCAGCGCCAGGAGGCCGTGCGCGCCATGGCCGCAGCGCTGCGCAACGGTGTCGACTCCATCGTCGCCGCCAACGAGCTCGATATGTCCGCCGCGCGCGATGCGGGGACCTCGGCGGGGCTCCTCGACCGTCTGCTGCTGACGCCCGAGCGCGTTGAGGGTATGGTCGCCGGCCTGGAGAAGCTCGCCGAGCTGCCCGATTCTGTCGGCCGCGTGCTCGACCACCGCGTGCTCGCAAGCGGCGTGGACCTCACCCGCGTGAGCGTGCCGTTGGGCCTGGTCGCCATGGTGTACGAGGCGCGCCCCAACGTGACGGCCGACGCCGCGGGCATCTGCATCCGTACCGGCAACGCCTGTATTCTGCGCGGCGGCTCGCTGGCCTATCACTCGTGTGCCATGATTGCCGAACTGCTGGCCGATGCGCTCGAGGCCAAGGGCTTCCCGCGCGAGGCCGTGTCGATGATCGAGTCTACCGACCGCGAGGCCACCGGCGAGCTCATGAAGCTCCGCGGCGTCGTCGATGTGCTCATCCCGCGTGGCGGTGCGGGCCTGATCCAGCGCTGCGTGCGCGAGTCGCTCGTTCCGGTGATCGAGACGGGCACGGGTAACTGCCACATCTACGTGCATGAATCCGCCGACTTCGATAAAGCGCTCAATATTATCGTCAACGCTAAGACGCAGCGCGTGGGCGTGTGCAATGCCGCCGAGTCGCTGCTGGTCGACCGTGCCGTGGCCGATGCGTTTTTGCCCGCGGTCGTGGCCGTGCTGCATGACCACGGCGTGCTCATTCACGGCGACGAGGCCACGTGCGCCGCATGCGCCGACGCCGGGCTTGCCGAGGGCGATGACTACGTTGCCGCGACTGAGGAGGACTGGGGTCGCGAGTATCTGGCGCTCGAGATGAGCGTGAAGGTCGTGGCGAACGAGGACGAGGCCATCGCGCACATCAACCGCTACGGCACGATGCACTCCGAGGCCATCGTTGCAGAGGACACGGATGCTTGCGAGCGCTTCCTGGACGAGGTCGATGCCTCGGCCGTGTATGCCAACGCCAGCACGCGCTTTACCGACGGCGGCGAGTTTGGCCTGGGCGCCGAGATTGGCATCTCGACCCAAAAGCTCCACGCCCGCGGCCCCTTTGCCGCCGAGGCCCTCACCACCTACAAATACAAGCTCCGAGGCACCGGCCAGGTCCGCCCCTAACGCCCGCGCAAACAAAAACCACCACAAAGGTGCCTGTCCCCTTTGTGATGGTTTTGGAATTAAGCCTGAAAGGTGTCGCGGTCGGGGGCGAAGGACTGCATGGCCGCGATGGTACGGTCGAAGAGCTCGGGGAGCTCCCAGCCCAGCATCTCGGCACCCTGCGTAATCACGTCGCGCGAGCAGCCGGCGGCAAAGCGCTTGTCCTTGAACTTTTTCTTGAGCGACTTGGTCGTAAAGTCCATGACGCTCTTACTCGGACGCATGATGACGGCAGCACCGATCAAGCCGGTGAGCTCGTCGCAGGCAAACAGGATCTTTTCCATCTGCAGCTCGGGCTTGGGCAGCGAGGTGTTGAAGTCCGACGTGTGCGTCTGAATGGCGCGAATGAGATCGGGAGAGGCGCCCTCGCCTTCAAGGATCTCGGCCGCATAGATGGTGTGGTTCATGGGGTCGTCCTCATGCTCCTCCCAATCTAGGTCGTGCAGCAGACCGACGATGCCCCAAAACTCCTCGTTCTCGGGGTCGAACTCGCGCGCAAAGTAGCGCATGGTGCCCTCGACCGTTTCGCCGTGGGTGATGTGGAACGGGTCCTTATTGTGCTCGTTGAGCAATTCGAACGCACGGTCGCGGGTGATTCCGGCGGAAAGTGGCTCTGCCATAAAAGACTCCTTGTGCTCGCAGGTATCGCTAAGAATGAATACTACTAGAACGACTAGAACGAAAAAACCACCACAAAGGTGCCTGTCCCCTTTGTGGTGGTTTTTGGCGCGGATGGGTTAGTTGAGGGCGGCTTGGGCTAGGCGGGCTTCGGCGGCCTCCTCGGTGACGCCCAATGCCACGGCGAACTCCTCGATGGAGCGGCGCTTGGCTTCCTTGAGTACACGCATATAGTAAGAGCTGGGCTTTTTATCGGCTTCCTCGGCCTGGCGAATGCGGTGCATCATGGTCTTTGCCACGCGGACCGTCTCGGGCGCGCCCAGCTTGAGCTGCTGCTTAAAGTGCGTCTCCTCAAGCGAGCTGTTGCGCTCGGTAAAGGTGTCGCACTCCAGCTCGTCATAGTGGCTCAGCAGATGCTCGGCATCTTGCTGAGAGATGGCGGCATGCAGACGGTCGGCCTGCGCCACGGGGTACATAAGGATCGTCTGCGCATGTCCCTGCTTGGTCTCGAGCAACAGCATGGGCTGCGGCGTGTCGTCCCTAAAACCGACGACGGTGCAGACTCCCTGACCCGGATGAATGACGTGTTGACCGATTGAGAACATGCTACCTCCAACTTATACGAATTTACGTATGTCTAGAATAACACGCTGACGTGCGCAAATCCTCGCTTTATGCAGGAAAAGCACACAACTCTGATAGGTAAGAGTATTCGATAAAAGACACAGCTCATTCACACCTTTATGCATTTTCAACGCGTGCATAATCTGCAGGCAGACCGGCATCTTTGAGTGAGTCCATGCAAGCTGTAGTCAATTTTGTGCATATGCAATTTCGATTGGCTTTACCCTGCGACAGTGTCCCTCGCTTGTGATAGAGTGCTACAAACTCTGGCTTTTGCCCTACGAGTGACCAAGAGCTCGGGGGCTTTAACACAAGGAGGATCTATGCCCGAGAAGATTGAAGAGCTGGTACGCGCTGCGCTTGCTGCGGCCCAGGAGGCCGGCGACCTTTCCGCATTTGAACTTGACGATTGCGCTATCGAGCGACCGGCTGACACTTCTCATGGCGAGTGGACCTCCACCATGGCCCTGAAGTCCGCCAAGCTGGCTCACTGCGCCCCGCGCAAGATCGCCGAGGCCATCGTTGCCCATATGCCCGAGGACCCCGCGATTGAGAAGGTCGAAATCGCAGGCCCCGGTTTCATCAACTTCTACCTCTCCGTTGCCGTCAAGAATGCCATCTTTGGCGAGGCTCGCGAGAAGGGCATGGACTTCGCTAAGTCCAACGTCGGTGGTGGCCTGAAGACCCAGGTCGAGTTCGTTTCCGCCAACCCCGTCGGCCCCATGCACATCGGCCACGGCCGCTGGGCCGCGCTGGGCGATTCGCTCTGCCGCGTTATGGACCACGCCGGCTATGAGATCCAGCGTGAGTTCTACATCAATGACCACGGCTCTCAGATGAACACCTTCGGCAACTCCATCAGCACGCGCTATATGCAGCTTGCCGATATCATCGCCAAGCAGGGCGTTGATATCGAGGAGGCTCACAAGCTGCTGATCGCTGACCGTGACGCCTTTGTTGCCGACGAGAACGACGAGCACCCCGAGACCCATCCGTATCAGGACAACTTTGCCGAGACCTTGGGCAAGGACTCTTACGGCGGCGACTACATCATCGACGAGGCCGCCGAGTTCTGGCGCACCGACGGCGATAAGTGGGTCAACGCCGATCCTCAGGAGCGCATGGAGAGCTTCCGCGAGCGCGGCTATGTAAAGATGGTCGATAACATGCGCGACCTCTGCCACGCCGTCAACTGCGACTTCGATCGTTGGTACTCCGAGCGCTCGCTGTACGTGAAGGACACCGAGGGCGAGACCGCCGGCACCTCCGCCGTCGACCGCGCTTTTGAGAAGCTCGACAAGATGGGCTACCTCTACACCAAGGACGGCGCCCTGTGGTTCCGCTCCACCGATCTGGGCGACGACAAGGACCGCGTCCTGATCAAGTCCGACGGCGAGTACACCTACTTCGCCTCCGACGTCGCCTATCACTGGGATAAGTTCCAGCGCGTCGATCACGTCATCGACATCTGGGGCGCCGACCACCACGGTTACATCGAGCGCGTACGCTGCGTCTGCGACGCTCTTGGCTATCCCGGCAAGTTTGAGGTTCTGCTGGGCCAGCTCGTCAACCTGCTGCGTAACGGCAAGCCCGTCCGTATGTCCAAGCGCAAGGGCACCATGGTGACCCTGCAGGAGCTCGTCGACGAGGTCGGCTCCGATGCCGCTCGCTACACGCTCATCTCCAAGAGCTCCAACCAGATGGTCGACTTCGACATCGAGGCCGTTAAGAAGCGCGACAACTCCAACCCGGTCTATTACGTGCAGTACGCTCACGCCCGCGTGTGCTCCATCCTGCGCCGTGCCGCCGACGTTACCGCCGAGCAGGCCGACGAGATGGGCATGAAGGCCGTTGCCGCCAAGGCCATCGGTGAGAACGTCGATTACTCGCTGCTGACCGACCCGACCGAGCTCGCCCTTTCGCGCAAGCTCAACGAGCTCACCGACCTGATCGCCAGCTGTGCTCGCGACCGCGCTCCGTTCCGTCTGACCCACTTTGCCGAGGAGCTCGCCGGCGACTTCCACAGCTTCTACGCTGCCTGCCAGGTTCTGCCGAGCGAGGGCCGTCCCGTCGACCCCGAGCTTTCGCGCGCCCGTCTGGCAGCTTGCGACGCTGTCCGCGTGACGCTCGCCCTGGTGCTTACCCTCGTTGGCGTTTCCGCGCCCGAGCAGATGTAATCTGCGGGTCATTTGACCGTGTAGGTTTGGTTTAACTGAGCCCTATAAGCCCGATCCCCTACGGAGGTCGGGCTTTTTTCGCAAACGCCGACGTATTGATGAATTTGGAACTGCTGGAAATACGAAACTATGCCGGTTTACTACGATGAATTGAGGAATTCTAACCACGCCGGCGTTTTGCTAAAAAGTGCAAGGCGTCTACCTGCGGTTTTAGTTCAACAAGTTTCGGAGTGGTCGCGGTTGAGCGATTCATCGTAGTAAACCGCCATAGTTTTGGCGGAGGCAGTCGGATTTGTGGGTGGCAAACAAAGAGTGTCCCTTTTGACTAGTCGTTTAAGAACGTCCCCAATGACTAAGTTGCAGGTGGCGGCGGTTGTGTTACACTAACGCTGCGTAGTTGACGCAATCATCTCGATACAGATCAATGATGTCCGTCGTTTTGAACGGAACTAGACTGTTTAGCCGCCCTGAAGGTTTATGCAGGGAGCATGTGATCACAGGGCTTGAAAAGAAAGTTGAGCAAACACTGTGTCTGATCAACAGCAAGAAAACGAAATAACGACGACGCAGGCCGCTCCCGCTGCACCGGTTGCGTCGGACCAGGTCGCGGCGCCCGCGCAAGCCTCGGCTCCTGAGACGCCTAAGGCTGCTTCGACGCCTATGCCTGTAGCGGCTGAGAAGGCCGTGCCTGCAACTGGTGAGGAGGCTGCTCCGGCAAAGCCCAAGCGCATGCGCCGCACGGCCAAGCCTGCCGCTGACGGCGAGGAGGTCACCAAGCCAAAGCGCCGTACCACGCGCACGACGCGCGCCAAGCTCACCGTTGCAGCTGACTCCTCGGCGCCGATTTCCGATGAGGTCGCGCAGGCACGTGCGTTGGCGCAGATTAGCGAGGCTCAGGTGGTGCGCGCCCGCCGTCGTGCTGCCGAGCGCGAGGCCGCGGCTCTGACCGAGCTTGCAGCTCCGTCTGTACTCGAGACTCCTGCCGCCACCGAGGTTCTTGCCGCCGACCAGCCGACCGAGAAGCCGGCACCGCGCACACGCCGTCGCACGGCTGCTAAGGCCGAGCAGGTTGCGGAACAGGTAGTCCCCGAGCCCACTGAGACTTCGGTCCGTTCCGCGGCAGGGGAGGGTGCATCGTCTGTTGAGCCCGCTGCGCCTGTCGAGGCCAGCGAAGTTCCCGTTGTCGATCCGGCTTTGCGCCCGCACCGTCGCGGTCGCAAGCCCAAGGCCTTTGTCGAGGCAGAGAAGGCCGCAGCAGCAGCCGCCGCCGCTCGGGATGCTGCGGCGACCGCCAAGTCCTCAACTGCTGCCGATGAACCCGTCCAGGATGCTACGACTTCCGAGGCCGTTTCTGCCGATGCCGAGCCCGCCGACGTCCGTCCCGGTCGCAGCCGTCGCACCGCTGCTAAGCGCACGTCCAAGGCTAAGGCCGCCAAGAAGGGCGCGTCCGGGGATTCCGCCGAGACGACCGCCGATGCATCGGCTGATGCCGCCGAGCCCCAGGACGTCGAACAGCCTGCGTCCGAGAAACCCAAGCGCGGCCGTAAGAAGTCCGCTAAGGCCAAGGCCGCCGAGCAGCATGCTGATGTCGAAGCGCAGGTTGATTCTGGCGCCGAGGCCAATGACGCCGCTGCGGCCAATGTTGACACCACCGCAACCGATGGTGCCGCCCCCGCCGAGGGCGAAGACGGCACTCGTCCCAACCGTCGCCAGCACAAGCGCAACGACGAGCGCAACGAGCGCAAGGACGATCGCAACAACGACCGCCGCAACCGCCAGCGTGACCGCAAGCAGCGCAACAAGGAGCGTAACGCCGCCCCCACCGAGCCCTCGCTTTCGCGCGAGGAGCTTGCGGCCATGAAGGTCGCCGAGCTGCGCGAGAAGGCAAAAGAGTTCGAGATCGAGACGACCGGCAAGAAGAAGGCCGAGCTCGTCGAGGAAATCTACGTCACCGCTGCGAAGGCCGAGGGCTTCCGCGACATCAAGGGCATTCTGCAGATTCGCCCGGACAGCTCCGGCATCATCCACGCCCATGGCTACATGAAGTCCAACGACGACGCCTTCGTGCCCGCCTACCTCATCCGCTCCGCGCGCCTGCGCACGGGCGACGTCATCGAGGGCTCGCTGCGTCCTTCGCGCGGCGGCGACAAGCGCGCCGGCCTCGCCAAAATCACGACCGTCAACGGTCTGGACCCCGAGCAGATTCGCAACCGTCCCAAGTTCGGCGACCTCACCCCGGTCTATCCCAACGAGCCGCTGCGCATGGAGCACGGCAAGGACTCTATTACCGGTCGCGCCATCGACATCGTGTCACCGATCGGCAAGGGCCAGCGCGGCCTGATCGTGTCCCCGCCCAAGGCCGGCAAGACCACGATCCTCAAGAAGATCTGCCAGTCTATCTCGATTAACAACCCCGAGGTGCACCTCATCTGCCTGCTCGTCGACGAGCGCCCCGAAGAGGTCACCGATATGCAGCGTTCCATCAAGGGCGAGGTTGTGGCGTCGACCTTCGATATGCCTGCCGACAACCACACCCGCGTGGCAGAGCTCGTCATCGAGCGCGCCAAGCGCATCGTAGAGCTGGGTGGCGACGTCGTGGTGGTGCTCGACTCCATCACGCGCCTCGCCCGCGCCTACAACTTGGCGGCGCCCGCCTCGGGCCGCATCCTTTCGGGCGGCGTCGATTCGGCGGCCCTATATCCGCCCAAGCGCTTCCTGGGTGCAGCCCGCAATATCGAGAACGGTGGCTCGCTTACCATCCTGGCCTCTGCCCTCATCGACACCGGTTCCAAGATGGACGAGGTCATCTTTGAGGAGTTCAAGGGCACCGGCAACATGGAGCTTAAGCTCGACCGCGACCTGGCCGACCGCCGCATCTTCCCGGCTATCGACCCCGTTGCCTCCGGTACGCGTAACGAGGACCTGTTGGTCGACGAGCAGATGCGTCCGTTTGTCTTTGGCCTGCGTCGCATTCTTGCCGGCATGAACAACACCGAGCGCGCAGCCGCATCGTTTATCAAGGGTCTTAAGGGCACCAACACCAACCAGGAGTTCCTGGTGCGTTCGGCCAAAAAACACAGCGACTACGAGCAGACGTTCTAGGTTGTCATCTACGCGCAGCGATAGTCATCAATGCGATAAAGGGTCGGGGCTTTGAGCCTCGGCCCTTTTCCATAGCGCCGCTCCGCGCTTATTTTTGACCGTAAGACCGACGAGCAGCAGGTTTCCCGTTTCAATCCGACATCGTCGCTTGCAATCGGCAGGGCGGTTTCGCATAATAGCTTTTAAGCTTCGCGACGGAAAACGCAGATGAAACGAACCATATACCGTTGCTTTGGGGCATAGCCCCGCTTCATCTTCTCTCGCGCAGCCAACTGAATGATGCGATTTGGGTGCTGGAAGATGGGGAGAGCTCATGGCTTCTTCTGATGCAACACAACGAGCAGTCCTTGCCGGACTTTCGTGCGGGATCGGCCTTGCCGCTCCCGTGGTTATGTATGCCGCGACGCTGCCGTTCTCGTCGGTCAACGAGACGGTTGTCGCGGGCGCTGTTCCCTTTGCCGTCGGTGCGGTGGCGGGCGTGGGCATCTATGCCGCCTCGCTGGGTATCTCCGAGTACCGTGCGCAGCGTGAAGAGCGTCTGTTCCAGCCCGATGCCATGGGCGGTGCCGCCAATCTCAATCAGCATCAAAGCGAGTTCAAGACCGCCTCGATTCCAGCTCAGCAGCAGGATGCGACTCCATATGCTGCCGCTTCTGCTTCTCAGGCTCAGTCGGAGCAGTCTACCTCGGCATTCCTTTCCGGCCTGACTGGTGCGTTCCAGCGCCGTCATGCCGATGATGGTGTCCCTACCATCGCTCGAGCCGCAGATGCTATGGACGAGGCCGAGGCTTGGTCCATGATCGACAGCATGCTCGACGACGATTCGCCGGTTAGCTGCGACCCTGCACGCTCGCGCGACGTCTATCAAGTCGCCATCGACGAGCTCACCAACGGCGGGCAGACCGGCTCCTTCAATCGCGATGATATCGCCGCCGCGGCACGCGCCGTGTCGGGCTCCCAGGCCGCCCCTGCGGGCAGCACGGCGGCTTTCGTGGCACTCGTTGCCAACGCGGCAGCCAATAACGCCTGCAGCGCCACCTCGGCGGACGTGAACGCTTCTGCCGATAATTCGTACGTTGATGAAGCCATGACCGCGGACGAGGAGGCCGTTGCCGCCCGCCGTGCCGCCGAAAGCTCGCTTTGGGGCGCTCCTGCCCAGCAGCAGGCGGCTGAGGCTGCGCCGTACAACGCAAACCTCGCCAGCATGCCTATCATCTCCGGTGTCGCGGACATCGATCTCGATGACCTCGATGAGCCTGCGGCCATCACCGCATCGATTGATGCCCAAGATCGCATCGACACCGGCGACCTTCCGGATGCCTCGCTCGAGGTTGATGTCCCCATGGCTGATTACTCGGGCCACGAGGACATGTGGGCCGCCGCCACCGCGATTCTGGATGAGATTGACGAGCCTGCTCCTGTTGCAGCCCCCGCTCCCGTCGCTGCCCCTCAGCCTGCTGCCCCCGCCTATGTCGGCCGTCACAGTGCTGTGTTCCCCGAGGATACCGCCCGTATCTCGCGCGAGGGCATCGAGCGGGCCGAGGCTATTGCCGCCGGCATTATGGAAAATCGTCGTCACGAGCGCGTCAATCAGATCCTCGAGGAAGAGATCGAGCGCCTGCAGTCCTCTACCGCCAAGCGTACGGGCCGTGCCTATCTGAGCGTTATCGAGGGCGGTACCGCCAGCTTCGCGCCGCTCCGCGCGGAGGCATAACTTCTGCATGGTTAAGATCAATCGAAAATGGGCGGTCGTAACCTGCCTGATGGCGCTCTTGATCTGGGGCAATTCGCTGGTTCCCGGCTCGGGGTCGGGCTCACTGAGCCTAACGGTCATGGAAGCTATCCGCGGTTTCCTGCACGGCGTGGGACTTCCATATGAATGGGTGACCAACTTTGTTGTTCGTAAGTGCGCGCATTTTACCGAGTATATGGTGCTCGGCATCTTGGCAACGCACGCCTTTGATTTTGAGGGCCGACGCACCTTTGACGTGCTGCTGCCCACGGCAGTGTTCCTGCTGCTGATTCCCTCGATCGACGAGACGATTCAGCTCTTTGTGCCGGGACGCGCCGGCATGATCACCGATGTGATGATCGACTGCTGTGGAGCGGCAACGGGCGTTGTGCTCCGATATCTCTTACGGCCGCTGATGCGCGCCAAAAAAGCCGCCTAGGACGTATTGTTTGGTCCTAGGCGGCCTTTTTTATTTGAGGGCTTATATGAGGTGTGGCGGCGTCGTTCCATAGGTCGGATTTGCCGGGTGCGCCACGCCCTGTGGGTGCGTCTGTTACTGAAGCGCCTGTGCGCCTAGGGCCAGGCAGCCCATGATGCCCTGCTTGCCCTCGAGGCTGTTGTTGACGATGTAGGTATCGATGTCGTTGACCTCGGGCGTGACGATGTAGCCGTTGAGCATCTCGGCGCACTTCTTGCGCGCGAGCGGCACGATGGGGGTGTGGTCGGCCACGCCGCCACCGATGACGATCTTCTGCGGTGCGTAGCACAGGATGTAAGTCATGAGCGCCTGCGCAAGGTATCCGGCAAGCAGGTCCATGGCATCTGGGTCGTCGGCCATCTCTCCGGCGCTCTTGCCGCCCCAGCGCTTTTTGACGCCGGGGCCGGCGATGAGGCCCTCGAGGCAGTTGTCGTGGAAGGGGCAGCCGCTGTGCTCGCCGATGGTGTCGCGCGGGTCGCGCGTGACCAGGATGTGACCGGCCTCGGGATGCATCATGCCGTGCACGAGCTTACCGCCCGAGAGCACGCCGGCGCCCACGCCGGTACCGATGGTCAGATACACCACGTCCGTGAGGCTCTGGGCGCAACCAAAGGTGACCTCGCCCAGGCAGGCGACGTTGACGTCGGTGTCGTAGCCGCAGGGAATATTGAGCTCGTTTTGGATGGTGCCCAGCAGGTCAAAGTAGCGCCATGCCGTTTTGGGCGTCTCCAGGATCTTGCCGTATTGGGGCGAGGCAGGGTTGACTGCGGTGGGGCCAAAGGCGCCGATGCCCAGCGCGGCGATGCCCTTGTCGGCAAACCATGCGTTGACGGCCTCAACGGTCTCCCGCGGGGTCGTGGTCGCAATCTGCTCGCGTTCCAGGACCGTGCCGTCTGCATAGCCCGTGGCGCAGACCATCTTGGTGCCGCCGGCCTCGAGCGCTCCGATAAGCTGCTGCTCTGCCATAGTATTCCTCTCTGGGACAAGTTGCTCCGTGACTAAAGTATAGCGCTCTAAAAAATGAATGAGGTCGCTATAAAAAGAAACCTCATGGCCCAACGGGTTCACGAGGTTTCTTTAGTGCCTTTAGTTACTGACCGTCCTTACCCGCGCGGCTCGATTTTATCACGCAGAGACTTGAGGTTCTCCAGCGCCGCGTTAAGCGTCTCGTCTCGCTTGGCAAAGTGGAAGCGGATGAGGTGGTTGACGGGCTCGCGGAAGAAGCTCGAACCCGGCACTGCGCCGACTCCGACATCACGCGCGAGGACATCGCAGAACTCTAAATCCGACTCGAAGCCGAACTCCGAAATGTCGAGCATCACATAATACGCGCCCTGCGGCACGGTGTGTTTTATCCCGATATCATTGAGTCCTTTTATAAACAAATCGCGCTTTGCGGTGTACTTATCTCTGAGATCATCGTAATATTCGTCCCCGAATCGAAGCCCCGTGACCGCCGCCTCCTGAAGCGGAGCCGCCGCGCCGACGGTCAGGAAGTCATGCACCTTTTTCGCGCCCTCGATCACGTTTTCCGGCCCGATGAGGTAGCCGAGGCGCCAGCCGGTGATCGAATACGTCTTGGAAAGGGAGGAGCAGCAGATCACGCGGTCGGCGATCTCCGGCAGAGAACCCGCGTATACATGATGATACGGCGCGAAGACGATGTGCTCGTATACCT
>UQYE01000038.1:0-20597 GCA_900545145.1 uncultured Collinsella sp.
CAGGCAGAATACAACACCATACGATAAGGTAAAAGAATAGCATTGACCTGCGGTTTGCTCCACAGCGCAAGCCTTAATGATGTCTTAAAAGTCAAATCCTTGGTGCAAGGGGGTCAGGTCACTTCGCGCCAACATGGTGCTAACAAACCTAACCCCCCTTGCACCAATCCATAGCGCCGGGCGGAGAACACACGGCGTGGCGCCCCTTAACGCCCCAGCGCGCGCACGGGTATCACGTAGATACCATCCTCGACCTCGCGGGCGTACTCACCCACCCCCACAATCACGGCCATAAACTCCGGTTCGCGTGTGCGTGAACGAGGATTTCCACAGACCTTCTTGCGAACGCGCTTGAGGCTCTCAACGCCGGCGCTCGCCTTATCTTCACTCACCTTAATCTCAAAGGCGGCCCACCGTCCGTCGGCTAGCTGCACGATAGCATCGCACTCAAGGCCCGAATCGTCGCGATAATAGCGCACGGGCGTGCTATCCAGCAGGTCGAGCGAACGTGCGTAGACCGAAAGGTCGCGTATGACCAAATTCTCAAACACCAGACCAAATGTCTGCCAGTCGGCAAGCAGCGCCTGCAAGGACATACCTAGCAAGGCGCAAGCAAGGCTCGGATCTGCCAGATAGCGCTTGGGCTTGACGGTAAAGCGTCGTTTGTCGCGCGCGGCGGGAACCCAACCGGGGACCTCCTCGAGAATGAACATGCCTTTGAGGGCATCCAGGTACCTACGCACCTTGGTCTCGTCGGCAAACGCTGCGGGCTCCTCCTCGGCACCGAACATATCCATAAGAATCGTTTTATACGTGGTTGCCTGTCCCAGATTGCGCGCGATCGATGCAGAGACTCGACGAGCAATATCGGGGTCGAGACCGACCGCCGGGAAGCTGCTCGAAAACGTGGTGTTGAGATATTCGCGGGCGATGAGCTGAGCGTCAGCCGAGACCATATCGATCGCCTCGGGCCAGCCGCCGCGGCAGGCGGCTTCGACAAGCCCCGGTGTATCGCCATTGCACCGGCAGGGCTCAAAACGATGCTCAAACAAGCCCGCCAGGCTCACCTTGCCGTTGGACTCACCTGTCTCGGCAAGCGTCATGGGGTGCATGCGGACGTGGCCGATGCGGCCGGCTCCACTATGCGCGGGTGCCTCCGCCTTTGAGCCAAACGCAGGCGTGGCGGAACCCGTGAGGATATAGGCGCCGCGCGTGCCCCGGGCACGGTCGACCTCGTGTCTAACGTAGTCCCAAATCTGGGGAACGCGCTGCCACTCATCGATAATATGCGGACGGTCTCCCAGCAACATCATCGCCGGGTCGGCACGCGCGAGGTCGAGATTCTCGTCGACATACGAGACGGACGCCCCGTGCTCGAGCGCGGCCCACGTCTTGCCGCACCACTTGGTGCCTGCAATCTCGACCGCGCCAAAGACACGAAGGTAGCGCTCGATTTGCGCATCCACGATACGTGGGATGTATCCGTCCCGATGTAGCCTCTCGCCCGCCATGAGCCACCCCCGCAGATTTACAGGTCCTGCTTTCTGATTCTTCTATTCCACTGTAGCAAATTCGGATTTTCGGGTGGTTGCGGTTCGGATTTTCGTGTTCATATAATTCGGATTTTCAGGTGCTCAAGATTCGGATTTTCTGAACCAGCTGGTCAGGGATACTCTATTGGCAAAAAGGCGGGGAGCACCGATACGGCACTCCCCGCCCACTCAATACGCGATAGCTTTCTTGCTTAGAGCTCGTTGGCCGCGTGATACGCCGTGCGAATGGCGCTCGCGATGTCGGCGGTGCGCTCGCCCGAGCAGTCGCCCACGCAGGTCACGGGCACCGTCACGCCGTCCAGGTCAAACGCGTTGGCCTTGGAGCCCACGGCCATCACCACGTAATCGCAGGCGATCTTCACCGGCTCCTCGGCGCCGTCCTCGGTGGTGCGAACGGCCTCCACGCCCTCATCGGTAATGGCAGTCAGACGGGTCTTAACATGCTGCTCAACGCCATGCTCGGCAAAGTCGCTCATAATCAGCGGCAGGATGGTCTCGGACTCGCCTGCGGCAATCTTGTCGAGCATCTCGACGATCGCCACCTCGCAGCCGTGCTGCAGCAGGTACTCGGCAGTCTCGGTGCCCACCAGGCCGCCGCCGATAACGGCAACGCGACCGCTGAGCTCCGCCTTGCCGGCCAGCACATCCCAGCTCGAGACGACCTTCTCCGAATCGGCACCCGGAACGGGGATGACCACGTCGTGCGCGCCCACGGCCACAATCGCGGCGTCGGCGGCGTTGAGGTCCGCGGGGCTAGCGGTGTGGTTGAGCTCAACCTTCACGCCCAGGCCGGGCAGAATCTTCTCGTAGTACTCGACCGAGCGCATGATCTCGTCCTTGCGCGGAGGCGCAGCCGCCAGCACAATCTGGCCGCCCAGATGGTCGCTCGCCTCGTAGACGGTCACGTCGTAGCCGCGCTTGGCCGCCACGCGCGCGGCCTCCAGGCCGGCAATACCGCCGCCCACCACGGCGATCTTCTTGTCACCCTCGCCCGGCTTAATGGCGACGGTCGCCTCGTCGCCGTTCTCGGCATTGAGCACGCACGAGATGTACTGGCGGTTTTGGATCGCGTCGACGCAGCCCTTGTTGCAGTTGAGGCACTCGCGGATGGGCTCACCCGTGGCGGCCTTGAGCGCAATGTCGGGGTCGCACATGAGCGAGCGGCCGTACGCGACGATGTCGGCCGAACCGTCTTCCAGGATCTTCTCGCCCGCCTCGACCGAGACAACGCGGCCGACGGTTGCCACCGGCACGGAGACCAGGGCCTTGACGCGCTCGGCCACGGGCAGCGTCCAGTTGTAGGGCATGGCGCCCATGGGCGGAATGGTGTCGCCCATGTTGCCGGTGTGGTTTGCCTGCGCCACCTGGATCATATCGATGCCGGCGCCCTCGAGCAGCTTGGCGAACTCGCAGGCCTCGTCGGGCTGCAGGCCGCCCTTGCCGCGCGGTGTGCCGTCGGGGTTCTCCATGATCACGGGGAGCTTGTACTCCACCATCAGCTGCGGTGTGGCTTCCTTAATGGCGGCGACGACCTCCAGCGCATAACGGACGCGGTTCTCGAACGAGCCGCCGTACTCGTCGGTGCGCTGGTTGAGGATGGCCGAGCACAGCGAACCCACCAGACGGTCGCCGTGGACCTCGATGGCGTCGATGCCAGCCTGCTGCGCGCGGGCGGCCGAGGCGGCGATAGCCTCCTTGATCTGGGTGAGCTGCTCCACGGTGGCCTCGTTCACAAAGTGCTGCATGTCGTGGTGCAGTTTGGCGTAGGCCTGCTTGCGAATCTCGTTGGACTCGGCCATCTTGGCGGCAAAGGTCTCCTCGTCGCCGGCGGCCTTGGCCTCCTGCGCAGCTTTCGCAGCGGCCATGGAACCCATGACCATGCGGCCGACGCCGGGGACGTCGTACTCGGGGTGGAACAGCTGCAGGGCGATCTTGGCGCCGTGCTTGTGGACGGCGTCGGCCAGCGCCTTAAACGTGGGGATCTGAGCGTCGGTCGCCAGCTTGGGCGTGGGGCTTGCGGTCATGACGGGAGCGACGTCGCCGATGACGATGTAGCTCACGCCGCCACGGGCCAGGCGCTCGTAAAAAGCCAGGCTGCGCTCGCCAATGGAACCGTCGCGCTCCTCGTAGCCGGTGGTCAGCGGCGGGAACATAATGCGGTTTTTAAGCTCAAGGGGGCCAACCGTAATGGGCTGGAGCAGCTTGGATGCAGGTGCGGTCATGGATATTCCTCTCTTGTAGGCGCGGCGGCGATGGTGCCGCGTAGTTGTCTAGAGGATATGGCATGGGAGCACAGTGGCGCAACGGAAATCGGCGAATATCAGGTGGCGGCGGGTGGATGGGGATGGGCGGGGCGGCCCGTCGGTTTATCTCAATCTGTAACAGTTACGCGGCAAAATCGGGTCTTACTGTTACAGATCGAGACAAACGGGACCCGCCTGCTAGAAAATCTCAATCTATAACAACAACTCGGCGAAATCCGTCCCTCGTGTTATAGATTTAGACAAACGGGACCCAATCCACCGGTATATCTCGATCTGTAACATCTAGCCGCCCAAATCGGGTCTAGATGTTACAGATCGAGATCTTTGATTGAGAGGTTGGGAATTGGACCGAAAACACGGTCCCGGAATAACAAAAAAGCTCGCCGGCTAGGCCGACGAGCTGCAAGTTCTTGGTCGCGGGGGCAGGATTTGAACCTACGACCTCCGGGTTATGAGCCCGGCGAGCTACCAGACTGCTCCACCCCGCAATGTCTGGGCGCCTCATGTGCGCAAGAAAGAATATTACGCGGGAGTTCGGTAAACGGCAAGGAAAATCTCGTAGAGCATAATTCCTTCATATTTAAACCCCTCAGCCCCTATCACCGTAAACGAATCGCGGCCGAGCGCCGTCGACGGCGCGTATACAATGGTGCGCGTCCTTTTATGCCAACACTGGGAGTAGACATGCTGCTCGCTATCGATATGGGAAACACGCAGACGGCCATGGGCCTGTTCGACGGAGACGAGCTGGTGCAGTCGTGGCGCATGCCCACCGACCGCTCCTATACCGCCGACGAGATCCACGTGCGCCTGATGGGTTTCTTTAAGATGTACGGCCTCTCGCTCGATGCGGTTGACGCGATCGCCTTTGCGGGCGTGGTGCCGCAGCTCTCGCGCGAGTGGCACGCCGTGGCCGACCGCATCGCGGCGGACGCCATCGTCATTGGACCGCAGACGGCGGCCGTGACCAAACTGCGGGCGGCGAACCCCCAGGCCGTGGGCGCCGACCGCGTCGCCAACGCCGTTGCCGCCGAGACCTTCTACGGCGCGCCGGCAATCGTGGTGGACTTTGGCACCGCGACCAATATCGACGTTATCGACGAGAACGGCTATTACATTGGCGGAGCAATCGCACCGGGCATCCGCATCTCCATGGATGCGCTCGCCGCCCGTGCCGCCAAACTCGCCAGCGTTCCGCTCGAGGCGCCCGAGCATGCCATCGGCCGCGATACAGAAGAGTGCATCAAAGTTGGCGCCGTCGTGGGCGCCGCCGCCATGGCCGAGGGCCTGGTCGCGCGCATGAAGCGCGAGCTGGGCCGCGACGATGCCACCGTTATCGCCACGGGCGGCCTCGCCGGCATCGTCGCCGATTCGACCGACGCCTTCGATGTGATCGACGGACAACTTACCATTAAGGGCATCTGCGAAATCTACCGCCGCATGCAGGAGCTGGGGTAAGGCAGGGGCTTAAGTCGAGCATGCCCGATGCCACAGCCCCCGCAAACGTTCGCCAAGCCTATTCCTCAAAACTGAATTATTTTCAATTATGAGGAATAGCAGCTCCTCGAATACACCCAGCACAGCGATATCGTGCATGTTTCCTATTCCTCAAAAACGAAAATTTTTCAGTTTTGAGGAATAGGGCGCTGGCAACCCATTCCCCAGATAGGCGAAACCCTCCCCAGCACAGGCCGAAGAGGGCTTCGTTGTCATCGTTATCTTTGAGCGCGGGCGCCTCGCGTTACAGTCCGCGAATCCGTACGGCCTCGGGCGGAAACTCCTGCTCGCCGGCATCGGTCTTGATGGTCGCGCGACCCCAGATGTCCAGGCCCGCAAACACACCGACCGCAAGCGGCAAACCGTTGGGCGACACCGCCGCGACCTGACGACCCAGCAGTGGCACCATGTCAAAGTACTCGCCCAGCACCGGAGCCAGCGGGCCGGCAGCGCCCTGCGGCGTGTTGGCGGCAACCGCCCAGGCGTCAACGCGGGTCAGCACAGCGGCGGCCAATGCCTCGATCAGCGCCTCATCTGCCATATCCACGCCAAGCTCACCCAGCGCCGCACGCTCAATATCAACCGTCACCGCGGCAAACATGCCCGCAGCACCGGCACCGCCGTTCACGGCAACACGCGCGAGCGACGCCTCAAACGCAGGCGCACCGCACACGATGTCACTCGGCCACTGGATACCCACCTTACCGGCAAGGCCCAGGCCCGGCGTCGACGCCGTGCCCACGAGCGCGTCCATCATGCCCATCGCCGCCACAAACGGCAGGCCGTGGAAGGCGTGCATATTCACATCCGGACGCACGACCAGCGAAAACGTCAGCGAAGCATCGCCCGCGTTCCATGCGCACCAGCCCGCGGACACGCCCTCGCGGCCCGCGTCACGCGCCGCGTCGAGCTCGGTACCGGCGACAACAGCATTCATCTCGATCATCTACATACGCCCCAATTCGCCCACGATATGGCCCACGCGATCCTCGGGTTCCTTGACCTCGACACCGTTATAGCGGAAGAACCGCGCCGGGTCGTGCATCAGGTCCTCGAGCGGCACCAGCACAAAGTCGCGCTCGCCAATGAGCGGATGCGGCAGGCGCAGCTTTTTGCCGCCGTGGGTCTCGCCGTCCATCCACAGCAGGTCCAGGTCGATGGTGCGCGGACCGTTGGCCTTGGCCTTTTTGGAGCGGTCGCGGCCCAGCTCGGCCTCGATCTTCATGAGCTCGTCGAGCAGCACCAACGGCGCCAGCTCGGTCTTAATCTCGATGACGGCGTTGGCAAACGCGTCCTGGCGCGTCTCGTAGGCCGGCTCGCTCTCGTAGATCTTGGAGGAGTTGGACACGCAGGTGAGTGGAATCTCGGCGATCATGTCGCGTGCGGCGCGGATGTTGTCACAGCGATGCCCCAGATTGGAGCCCACGGCCACAAACGCGCGGCGCGGCTGCGGCTTGGCAACCGCCCAGTAGCCGTTCAGGAACTGCGCAAAGCCCGCGGCGTCGTGCACACGCACGATGTTGGCACCGGCCTGGATGGCGCCCAGGCACACGCCAAACGTAGCGGCATCGCGCTCGGCGGCCTCGGTCACGCCCGAGACGGCGCCCACAAAGCGCTTGCGCGATACGGCGCACATGAGCGGATAGCCCAGTGACGCCATCTTGGCAGTCTCGCGCTGGATGACGATGTCCTCGTTGGCCGTCTTGCCAAAGCCCGGACCGGGATCGATGCAGATGCGGTCGCGCGACACGCCGGCGTGGATGAGCGCGCGGGCCTGGTCGGACAGAAAGCCCATGACGCGGCGCATGATGGGCGCCGAATCGGGCAGGGTGAAGCGGCGGAGCTGCGAGGTGGGCACGTAGGCCTCCTCGCGGCGGGCGCTGCGGCGCATCATGGCCGCCAGGTGATCATTGGGCTCCGGAGCGGCCTCGGTGGCCTCGGGCGCGGGCGCGACGGTCTCGGCAGCAGCAGCCTGCTCGGCGGCCGGCGTCTCCTGCTCGCTTGCAGGCTCGGTCGCGGGCTCAGGTTCGCCAAACGGCAACGAGGGCTGCACCACGCCGCCCGGAAGCTTGGCCTCCGGCTTAGGCTCGCCCAGCAACTTGCCGCGACGGCGACGGGCCGGCTTCTCGGCCTCGCGCGCGGCCTCGGCAGCCGCCTCGCGCGCCTTCTCGGCAACAAACGCCGCAGCCGAGGTATCGAGCTGCACCGTTGCGTGCGTGCGCGCGGGCGCGGCGACCTCGCCGGCATGCATCACGATGACGCCGCAGGTGCTCGTCTTAACAAACTCGACCATCTTGGGGTCGGTGAAGCCGGTCACGTCGTTGACGATCGAGGCGCCGCAGCGCACGGCCGCCTTGGCAACCGCCACATGACGCGTGTCAATCGAGACGATGGCGCCCTCTTTGGCCAGCGCGCGCACCACGGGCAGCACGCGGCGCGCTTCCTCATCGGGATTGACCGGGGTAAAGCCGGGGCGCGTGGACTCACCGCCCACGTCGATGATGTCGGCGCCGGCGTCGAGCATCGCCAGGCCATACTCGATCGCGGCATCCGGGTCGAAGTGCTCCCCGCCATCGCTAAACGAATCGGGCGTCACGTTGAGGACGCCCATGATGCGCGGGCGGTCAAAGCTGAGCTCATACTTTCCGCACCGCCATGTCTTGCTGTCGTTCGCCATGAACATCCTCCTAAAATGCCCACGCCGCCGAGCTTGGGGAGCTGGCGGCGGGGTCGCTTTGCACTCAGTCTTTCTATTGTATCCGCGCACGCGGGCTAGAACGCAAACGCGGCCGCGATGTCGCAAGAAATCAGCAGGTCGGCATTTGCATCCTGATCGGTAGGCGCCAAATTGCAAATGGCCAGCGTATCGCCGGTAAAGTAACGCGTAAGGCCCGCCGCCGGATACACCACGAGCGAGGTCCCACCCACAATGAGGGCATCGGCCGCGGCGATGGCGGCAACGGCACCGGTCAACACATGCTCGTCGAGCGGCTCTTCGTAGAGCACCACATCGGGCTTGATGCGACCACCGCACGCGGGGCACACGGGCACGCCCGCGGCGTCCTCCTGCTCGCGCGAGCAAATCCACTCGGCGCTATAGACCGCTCCGCACGACTGACAAATGTTGCGATGGACCGATCCGTGCAACTCAAACACGCGCTGCGAGCCCGCCATCTGATGCAAGCCGTCGATGTTTTGCGTCACCACGGCATCAAGCTTGCCGGCGCGCTCCAGCTCGGCAAGCTTGGTGTGACAGCGGTTGGGCTTAGCGCTAAGCGCGATCATCTTGGTGCGGTAAAAGTCGAAGAACTCCGCCGGATGTGTCTCGTAAAAGCTGTGCGAGAGCATGGTCTCGGGCGGATAGGCAAACTGCTGGTGATACAGGCCGTCAACGCTGCGAAAATCGGGAATGCCGCTTGCCGTGGAAACACCCGCACCGCCAAAGAAGACCACGCGCTCGTGGGCATTGAACAGCTCCGCCAGCGCGGCGGAGGCCTGCCTGGGGTCCGATATTGCCTGCGTCATATGAGTCCTCCGTCCATGTTGGTCGGGGCGACTGCGATTGCGCCGTCGTCCGCGGGGCCCGCCCCGCCCCTGTTGCGCTAATCTTAAGCCTGCCAACCCCGTCGAAAGGACACCATGCCTCAGACTTACACTTTCGCCTCGTGGAACGTCAACGGCCTGCGCGCCGTGCTCAAAAAGGACCCGAGCTTTATCCAGATCGCGCAAGAACTCGACGTCGATATCCTGGCGCTGCAAGAGACCAAGCTGCAAGAAGGCCAGGTCGATATTGACCTGCCCGGCTATCACCAAACCTGGAGCTACGCCGAGCGTAAAGGCTATTCGGGCACTGCGGTCTTTAGCCGCCAGGAACCGCTGCGCGTGCTGCACGCCGACGCGCTGTTACCCTACGCCGGCGAGGGTGAGGCAGCTGAGCTCGTTGCCCAAGCCGCGACCGAGGGCCGTGTCTGCGCGCTGGAGTTCGACAAGTTCTGGTTTGTCGACGTCTATACACCCAACGCCCAAAATGAACTCGCCCGCATCGACGTGCGCATGGCCTGGGACGATGCTTACCGCGGCTTTTTGAACGCGCTCGAGCGCGAGACCGGCAAACCCGTCGTGACCTGCGGCGACTTTAACGTGGCGCACGAGGAGATCGACCTTAAGAACCCCAAGTCCAACCGCGGCAACGCCGGCTTTTCGGACGAGGAGCGCGGCAAGTTTACCGAGCTGCTCAACGCCGGCTTTACCGATACCTGGCGCGCGGCAAACCCCGACGTCGAGGGCGTCTACAGCTGGTGGAGCTATCGCTTTAATGCCCGCAAGAACAACGCCGGCTGGCGCATCGACTACTTCCTGGTAAGCGACGCAATCGCCGACAACGTACGCGACACCGGCATCCGCGGCGACATCTTCGGCAGCGACCACTGCCCCGTCACCCTCACGCTAGAGCTCTAGCCCCAGCTGATCCCCTGGGGACGGAGGAAAACGAATCATTTTGGGCCTCGTGGTGGTATCCACGTGACCCATCCGCCACGAAACACGCCCATCTACTACGTTTAAGCCACCACCCTCAACCACAGCGAACAACGCAAAAAGAAAACCGCAGGTAGAAAGTCTGCGGTTTTTCATAAAACGCGGTTGTGTTTGGGGGTGTCGGGTCAAACGTAGTAGATAGGCTGATTTCGTGGCGGGCGAGTTCAGCTGATTCCCCGGGGACGTCTGGAGACGGAAGAAAACGGATCAATTTGGCTCTTGAGGGTCACGACGCCCGTCATATCAGCCGGCCATTCCAAAACTATGCCAGTTTACGGGGCTAAATCGCGAACCCCCAACCATACGCAATTCCGAAATAATAAAACCGCAGGTAAACGGCTTGCTCTATTTCAAAAATAGCCGGCATGGTCTGCTTGTGCCAATCTGGCCCCGTAAACCGGCATAGTTTTAAAATGGCACTTCGGCAGTATTGATTCCCGCCCCGGCGCAACCAGCCCTACAGTCCGTACTTCACGACGACTCGGTTGATGCGGCGACACCAAGGCTTATACAGGGCGACCAAAAACACGCAGGTCGCAAGGCCGTGCGTGATATCGAACGGTACGGCGGTGGCAAGACGCGCCATGGCACCCGCCCACGTGAGCGGTTGAACAAAACCGATAATGTCGTAGGCGTTGATCACAACGCCGTACAGCAAACCCGAAGCAAAGCCGTAGGTCAGCAGCGCCGGCATACGCACGGTGCCGTCGGCGCGGTCGAACGCACCCGCATGCGCCAGCGCGCCGCCAACATAGCCAACCAGGCCCCAGGCATACATCTGCCACGGCGTCCACATGCCCTGTCCAAAAAAGAAATTGCTGGTCAGCGCCGCCAACGCGCCAACCATAAAACCATTGCGGCGACCAAGCGTCGCCCCCGCAATAATGGCGATGGCACTCACCGGTTTAAAGTCGGGAATGGGGCCAAACAGAATGCGCCCCGCCGCAGCCAACGCCGCCAGAACCAGCGTTGGTATAATCTGGCGTAAGCCCGGGCGCGACGCCTCGTAGCCCGCAAAGAACAGCGCGAGCACCAGCGCCACCACGACAAGCATGGCAAGTGCCGCCTGTTCAACGCCCGCCAGCAACGCCGCAGCCATCACGGCTGGCACCGCCAGCAGCAGCGGTATCTCCAGTTTTGCGAGTAGGCGCACGATGCGATAATCCGCCATCCCATCACGCCCTATAAAACACGTTGTCGGCAAAGAAGTCGGTCGGCGGCTCCATGCAGGCGATCTCGCCATCAAACATCATGGAAATGTCATCGGCAACCTGCTCGGCAAAGTCCAGGTCGTGCGTCGCCATGACGACGGTGCCGCCAGCCTGCGCATGGTCGCGCAGGGCGCGGGCGATGATGCGGCGGCTGGCCAGGTCCAAACCCTTGGTGGGCTCATCGAGCAATAGCAGTTCGGGGCCGATCAACAGCAGCTTTGCCAACGCAAGCAGCTGACGCTGTCCGCCCGAAAGATCGTACGGATGGCGCCCATCCAGACCCGACAGCCCCAAGCTCGCCGCACGCTCCCGCGCCAAGTTCTCGTCATATCCGCAGGTCGAGGCCCATTCCATCAGCTCATCGCGAACCGTCTCGGCAACCAGCAATGCTTTGGGGTTCTGAGGCAGCAGCGCCGCCGAGGCCGCTCCGCGCACCATGCGACCGCGCTGCAGCTTGGCGGTCTTCGCCAGCACCGAGAGCATCGTCGACTTACCGCATCCGTTGCCGCCCACGATCGCATGCACCGCACCGGCCGAAAACGCCACGTCGAGCCCGCGCAGAACCCAACCGCCCGCGCGATCGTAGCGAAACCAGCTCCCTGCCAGGGTGGTAGCCGACCCGCCGTGCATTTTTTGGAGTATTCTGCTCCCATCCGTGCGCGGGAAGGCTTCCGAGCCGTTCTCGAGCGACGTTTGCGCCACAAATTCGGACGATTTGTCCAATTCCGAACTTTTTTTCGCGCTCGATACGTCCCCGGGCGGCTCCAGAGAGCCCAAATTGTCCTCACGCCTGCTGAATACTCCGTTTTTTGCACATCGGACGGCACCCCACCCCAACATGTCGTCGGAAAACAGCGATTCTCGACGCCCCAAAGAAGCCATATCCGCCACCTCGCGCACGCGACCGTCCTCAATCCGGTACGCACACGTCGCATACTCGAGCATTGGGCGCGGTTGATGCGTAGCCACAACAACCGTGCAGCCCAGCTCGCGATTCACACGAAACAGCGCGTGCAGAAAATTCTTCTCGGCAACGGGATCGAGCTGAGACGTGGGCTCGTCGAGTAGCAGCACACGCGGACACAGCGCCAGGACGGCGGCAAGCGACAGCAGCTGCTTGCGGCCGCCCGAAAGCGTATCGGTATCGCGATGAAGCCAGTCCTCCAGACCAAAGAAATAGCTGGTCTCAGCTACGCGACGGCGCATCTCATCACGTGCTAGCCCCAAGTTTTCCAGGCCAAACGCCATCTCGTGCCACACGGTTTCGCACACGATCTGGTTCTCGGGATCCTGGAACACATAGCTCACGCGCTCCGCCGATGCCCGCACGTCCATGTCGGCAACGTTCTCGCCCAGCACGCGCGCATCACCAGTGCGCTCGCCCGCCGGAGCGATCTCGGGCTTGAGCAGCGACAGCAGCGTCGATTTGCCCGACCCGGTACCGCCAACAAGCAGCGCAAACGCACCTTGGGAAACACGCCAATCAAGTCCCTCGAGCACCGGTGCCTCGGCCCCGGGATAGGCAAAACTAAGGCCTCGCACCTCAATCGCCGGCGTGGCCGAGCCATATGCCACACCCGCCGCCGAGCTCCTATCAAACCGAGCCATCAACCAAACCTCTTCTCATCAATCGCATGCAACGCGCAAGGCAGCACCATCCAGGCAGCGTACACGACATAGCCCGGCCACGGCGCCGGCACCGAGAGCTGCGGATAAAACGAATACTGCGTCGTCGCGGTCCACGCCACTGCCGCCGTGGCCACGCCAAACAACGCAAGCCCAACCAGCGCGGCAACGTCGCTGCGCCCCAGTCGATACCGCGCATACGTCGTTCGACGCGTCGCGGCGCCCCACCCACGGGAGCGCATGGCGTCCGCGCGCTCCAGCGAATCTTCCATGCCCCAGCCCATCAACACACTCGATGCCCGCAAACGCGAACGCACGGGGTCGGCCGGCGCGCGGCCCGGCACATCGATCGCGTCCTGCACCGCCAGCACCGTGCGGCCGCGGCGCAAAAACTGCGGGATAAGCCGCATGCACATCGAGATCATGAGCGCGAGCACCGGCGCGGCGTTGCCCAGCAACGCGAGCACCTTGTCGTATTCGAGCATCGACGCCGCAGCCTCAAACCACAGCACGCTCGCCACAAACAGCCCGCCCATACACAGGCCGTATACCATGCTCTCCAAATACACTGCGCGCATGCCGATGCGGAACAACTCCGTCGAGCCCGAGGCGCTAAACAGCGGGTTGACCAGCGCAATGATCAAAATCACCGGCAGCTGCCAGCGAAGCGCGTTCAGTGTGCGAGCAGCCCCGCGGGTCGCAAAGCCGTATGCCAGCCCGCCTGCGAGCGACAGCGCGATCAGCACCGGTTGCATCGAGAACATGGTGAGTCCCAGCGTTAGCGCCATGTAGAGCGCAGGCACCGCCGGGTGCGACATCGAGAATGCCGCGACGGGCTCGATGGCCGACCTCTCTCGCATATTGTCCACGGGCACCCGCCCTCTCACCCAAATACCAATGCCGCAGCGCCGCAAACACCGCACAAGCAGCGCAACCGCCGCGCCGGAACCACAAACCCAGCCGCCGCGGCCCAAACGTTACGCGCTCGTCATATGCCTGCGGTATCATATTGCGCCGTGTATCGTTTCCAAACACACGTCTCTATAACGTAACAGGAGATCACATGGACGCAACCGCAATTATCCTCGCTGCCGGCGAGGGCACCCGCATGAAGTCGAACCACTGCAAGGTTTCGCACAAGATCCTGGGTAAGCCCATGGTCCAGTGGATCGTCGACGCCACCATCAAGGCCGGCTGCAGCCGCGTCGTGGTCGTCATCGGCAGCCACGCCGACGAGATGCGCGCCCTCATCGACGGCGCCTACGCCAACAGCGCCACCAAAGTCGAGTGCGTCGAGCAGACCGAGCGCCTGGGCACCGGCCACGCCGTAAAGGTCGCGCTCGAGGCCTGCGGCATCACGCAAGGCCCCGTCGTCGTGCTCAACGGCGACCTGCCGCTCATCACCGCCGACACCGTCACCAAGTTCGCACAGACCGTCGCCACCGGCGAGCTCGCCTGCACCGTCATGACCATGACCCCGCCCGATCCTTTTGGCTACGGCCGCATCAAGCTGGGCGCCGATGGTCAGATCGAGCGCATCATCGAGCAGAAGGACTGCACGCCCGAGCAGGCCGCCGAGCTACTCGAGTGCAACGCCGGCTGCTACGCCTTCGACGGCGCGCAGCTCGCCGCCCACATTAACGAGATCGGCAACGACAACGCGCAGTCCGAGTACTACCTGCCCGACATGCTCGAAATCCTCAAGGGTCACGGCCAGGCAGTCTCCATCTTCCACTGCGACGACTACCGCGACGGCCTGGGCGTCAACAGCCGCATCCAGCTCGCGCAGCTTACCGCCATCGCGCGCGACCGCATCAACGAGCACTGGATGGCCGAGGGCGTCACGTTCATCGACCCCACGCAGGCTTGGATCGGCCCCGACGCCACCATCGGCCGCGACACCGTCGTGTGGCCGCAGACGCACCTGATCGGCCACGTCACCGTGGGCGAGGAGTGCCAGCTCGGCCCCAACAGCCGCCTCACCGACACCACCGTCGGCAGCGGCTGCACCATCGATGAGACCATCGCCATCGAGGCCGTCATCGAGAATGGCGTCGACTGCGGCCCGCGCGCCTACCTGCGCCCGGGCACCCACATGCTCGACGGATCCAAGGCCGGCACGCACGTGGAGATCAAGAAGTCCACGATCGGCGAGGGTTCCAAGGTGCCGCACCTGTCCTACATCGGCGACACCACCATGGGCCCCGGCGTCAACGTGGGCGCGGGCTCCATCACCTGCAACTACGACGGCGTCCACAAGCACAAGACCGTCATCGGCAAGGACGCCTTCATTGGCTCCGACACCATGATGGTCGCGCCCGCCCAGATCGGCGACGGCGCGCTCGTGGCCGCCGGCTCCGTCATCACCGATCCGGTCCCGGCTGACGCACTCGGCCTGGGCCGCGCCCGTCAGGTAAATATTGAGGGCTGGGCCGCCGATTATCGCCGCCGTCTGCACGAGGACGACGAGGTATAACGTTTTACCAAGCACAAAAGGAGCTGCTCCATGGGGGCGGCTCCTTTTTCTATCGTGACCTGCGCAACCGGATGAGTGGTCGGTTCGTGTCCGTTGGCGGTAAAGACGTTATCAGGACCCGATAAACCCCGCCGCGCGGTTACAATGCAACAAGGCATCTATATGGCATTCGATGTATAAAGGAGAAGGGTAATGCCGATTAATGATCCCGAGAAGTCGGAGAATATGCGCAAGTCCATCCGCGTGTATTCCGGTTCCTCCAACCGTCCCCTCGCTCAGAAGATTGCTGAGTACCTTGGGGTCGAGCTTTCGGGCCTTACGCTAAAGCAGTTCGCCAATGGTGAGATTTACGCCCGCTACGACGAGACCGTCCGCGGCGCCGACGTCTTCCTGATTCAGTCCGTGGCCGGCGGCAACGTCAACGACATGCTCATGGAGCTGCTCATCGCCACCGACGCTGCCAAGCGCGCATCCGCCCGCTCCATCACCGCCGTTATCACCCACTACGGCTATGCCCGCCAGGACCGCAAGGCCGGCCCGCGCGAGCCCATCACCGCCCGCCTCGTCGCCAACCTGCTCGAGCGCGCCGGCGTCAACCGCATCATCACCCTCGACCTGCACCAGGGTCAGATCCAGGGCTTCTTTGATATCCCGGTTAACCACCTGTCCGCACTGCCGCTGTTTGGCCAGTACTACAACGACATGCACTTCGACACCGACAACCTGGTTGTCGTCTCCCCCGACGTGGGTCGCGCCAAGGCCGCCAAGAAGCTGTCCGACATGCTCGGCTGCGACCTGGCCATCGCCCACAAGGGCCGTCCGCGCCACAACGCCGCCGAGGTCATGGGCATCATCGGTGACATCAAGGGCAAGACCTGCATCATCAACGACGACATGATCGACACCGCTGGCACCCTGTGCGCCAACGTCAAGGAGCTCAAGGCTATGGGCGCCGGCGACATCTACGTCTGCGCCACCCACGGCATCTTCTCCGGTCCGGCCATCGAGCGCCTGAACGATGCCCCCATCGTCGAGTGCGTCGTCACCGACGCCATCCCCGTCGAGGTCGGTGGCAAGATCAAGACCATCTCGGTCGCCGAGGAGTTCGCTCAGGCCATCTCCGCCGTTTACCACGAGGAGCCCGTCTCCACGCTCGTCGGCGGCGACTTCGCGCTGTAGTCCAACGCGTATCGCATCATCTTTGATGTTTTTAAAGGGTCGGAAGCTCGCTTCCGACCCTTTTTCTATTCCTCGCCAATCCGCCCTGGACAGTTAGTTCAGATACGTATTTTTTAAAGCTCCAAAGGTCCGTTCGGAGCCTTCTGAGCTCCCCGGCGGATGCCATGCCGCCCGAAGCTCATCGTTTTCGAGTACAACCGCCGCATATATTATCTTCAAATCGCCCTCGAAGGCCCTTAGAAACACCTCGAACGCCCGCCGCCTTATACGTATCTGAACTAACTGTCCAGTAGCCATCGTCAACCTTCTCGGCAGAGCTCAATTTCCTGCAATCCCCTCAACCGATTCCACCGATTTCCTAACACCCGGCCGTTCATGGCGCCCAGCACCCCGCTGAGCGAAAAGAACGGTATGGCGGTCGCATTCTGCCGCCAACTTAGTACGTTATAGCTATGACGACCGTGATTTCACATTTCTCCGCCCTCCGCGCAATTCGTCGCGCACGACGGGCGTACTCTGCCCTACCCTGGAGCTCCATTGATAGTGAACAGCAAGCACAGGCCTTGGCTAGCTGTATTCCCAATAATGACGCGATAGACTTTGGCGCACTTTCGATACTCGACGCCTGGAATGAAGATGATTCCGAGCTGCTCGATCTTCTCGTTTCAAACGAAGACAACAGACGCCCCGACAAGCGACTTCTTCAGCATATTCTCTCCGCTCCGCTTCCTGAAGGTGCAATTATGCACGTCGAGGCCGACATCTACGCAACGTCTCCTGCCATGACAGCCATGCTTTGTTCTAAAAATGAATCAGTCGCCAAAACCTTGATGCTTCTCATGGAACTGGTCGGAACTTACTCCCTTCCTCCCGGGGCAACATACCCCATTGCCCATGACGACATCTGGCCCAAGGGCGATGGCTACGAAGCGACGGGCGATCTTGATTGCCTGGGCAACCAGTCAGCGGCCGAACAACAGAACGAAACCCGCTATGAACAGGCGCACTACAAATGCGATCCCGCCACGACCATCGAAGAGCTCGAGGCGGTCGCACGGTTCGCCAAAAGTAGCTCATACGCCTCGTTTCGCACGGCAGTCAAACTCGCCCGGGCTGGATCCGCATCCCCAGCCGAATCCCTAATGTTTGCCGTTCTCGGAGCGCCCATGCGCTTTGGCGGATTCGGATGTTGCAGCCTGCCCATGGGAGGCCTGCTACTCAACCATCGAATCGACTTCGATACTCTTGCGGTCAACATGTCCTCGGGCATCCTCTATGCCATCTGCGACCTATATTGCCCGGCAGCCGGAGTCGACAACGAATACAACGGAATTGGGCATGAGCTTCAAAACGCTCGCATCCACGATGGCAATCGAAATAATGGCCTCAAGGCCATGGGCATCCACGTCCTGGTTATCAATCGCGACCAAATGAAAGACCTTGTTGCACTCGAAGCCTTCGCCCAAACGATGCATCGACTCACAGGAGTCCGATTCCGGTACCGTATCAAGGGCTATCGCAAGCGTCAGGCCGCTTGGCTCAACGCTCTGCGGGCCGGAACCGGCCTCGCGCCGGTCTAAACGGCGAATCACCCGTGCGCCGTCGAGCAGGGCTGGGCAGTTAGTTCAAATACGTATAAATGGACGCATTGAATTAGACTGTTTTGCAGCTATCTCTATACCATTCGCCCTATTTGAAGGCAGGGTAGACTTCAAAACAACGCCATATGGACTAACTAAAGCTCCAAAACAACGTATCGGCATTGAATTGAGTAATTCGAGTCCTCAGAACTTATACGTATCTGAACTAACTGTCCACCTCGGATTTCGACGTCCGTCCAAACGCCCCCAAACGCCCTCAATTACCCTCCATTTGACAGCGGCAACAGGGTCGCTCACCATAGCAGGCGACAAATCAACGAAAGGATGAACATGGCAGCTGCACAGCCGCTTAAGATTCGCATGGTTGCCGGGCTTGGCAACCCGGGCGAGGAATATGCCGAAACCCGCCACAACGCCGGCTTTAAGGCGATCGATGAGCTGGCCCGTCAGGCCGGTGTCACGTACTGGAAAAACCAGGCCGGCGCCGAGGTCGCGCTCATCAACATCAACGATCCCGAGGAAGAGGGCGGCAAGCGCCAGATTGTACTGGTCAAGCCTCAGTCGTACATGAACACCTCGGGCGGACCCATCTCCAAGCTCTGCCGCGAGTACAAGATCAAGGCCGAGGAGCTGCTCGTCATCCACGACGAGCTCGACATTCCCGCCGGCGACGTACGTGTTAAGGTGGGCGGTGGCCACGCCGGTCACAACGGCCTGCGCTCCATCATCGACAAGATGGGCAGCCGCGACTTTAGCCGTATCCGCACCGGCATCGGCAACCCTCCCGGCAAGATGGCCGTGGCCGACTACGTGCTCAAGCAGCTGCGTGCCCGCGAGGCCGAGGATTTCCAGGACACCTGCGCCCGCGCGGCCGACGCCGCGGGCCTCGCCATCGTGCACGGCGTGATCTATGCCCGCGACCACGTCAACGGCGCCGCTTCCTCCAACGGCAAGCACTAAAACCTACCATTTAGGGATGTTTATTTTGGCAGGTTTTATCTACAGAAACGCCCCGGTGGCCGCATCGCAATAAACCCCGCGCTGCCATACACGCATAACACCCCAAAGGGGGCCGGCCTCATCACAACCCGAGGCCGGCCCCCTTTGCTGTTTTACCTGATAAAACTGACCAAAATAAACCTGTCCCTTTTTGGTAGGTCGGGATAAACCCTTTTCCCAACCGCCGAAGATACACGTAAACAGCATGTCCATGAGGGTATAATTTGCACCGTATGTCTGCACAACGCCTGTGCGCGTACGGTTTTATTCGGGCTACCGTCCATTTCCGTGGAGGCACGGTTCGGCAGCCCTAACAAGAGAGGGGTTCTATGTATAAGATCCTGGAGAAGACGCAGTTCTCGGAGAAGGTGTTCAAGTTTCGCATTGAGGCGCCTGCAATCGCCAAGCATGCGCACGCTGGACAGTTCCTCATGGTCCGCGCCAACGAGACGGGCGAGCGCGTCCCGTTTACCCTGGCCGGCTGGAACGGTGACGAGGGCTGGGTCGAGTTCATCTTCATGGTGATCGGCAAGACCACCGAGATGCTGTCCACCTACGAGGCCGGCGAGTCGCTGCGCGACGTCGTGGGCCCGCTGGGCGTTCCTACTGAGATGGCCGAGGGCCCCTGCGCCGTCATTGGCGGCGGCGTCGGCCTGGCAATTGCCTTCCCGGTCGCCAAGCACCTGGTCGAGACCGGTCACGAGGTGCACGCCATCATGGGCGCCCGCACCAAGGACCTCCTGCTCATGGAGGACCAGTTCCGCGAGCTCCTCGACGAGGACCACATCCACATCACCACCGACGACGGCTCCTACGGCGAGCAGGGCGTTGTCACCGCTCCGCTGGAGCGTCTGCTGCAGGACAAGGCCGTGAGCCAGGTCTTCTGCGTCGGCCCCGTTCCGATGATGAAGTTCTCGACCCTCACCGCCCAGAAGTACGACACCCCCATCACCGCGTCGCTCAACCCCATCATGGTTGACGGCACCGGCATGTGCGGCTGCTGCCGCGTCGAGGTGGGCGGCGTGACCAAGTTCGCTTGCGTCGACGGCCCCGACTTCGATGCCACCCTGGTCGACTGGGATGACCTTCGTGCCCGCCAGGCCGCTTACCGTTCCGAAGAGGGCGAGTCCCTCAAGGCCTATGAGGAAAAGAGCTGCGCATGCCACTAGTTAACGGTCGTTTCGTTGCCGATATGAAGTCGCCCCGCACCCCCGATAACGAGGAGCCGGCTGCCGAGCGCGCCTGCGACTTCCGCCCCGTCGACAAGGGCTTCACCGAGGAGATGGCGCTGGCCGAGGCCGAGCGCTGCCTCAACTGCAAGAAGCCGTTCTGTGTTGAGGGCTGCCCCGTCAACATCAACATTCCCCGCTTTATCGAGCAGATCCGCGCGAAGGACTTCGGCGGCGCTCTCGATACCATTCGCGAGGACTCCATGCTTCCCGCCATCTGCGGCCGCGTCTGCCCGCAGGAGAACCAGTGCGAGGGCAAGTGCATCCGTGGCAAGAAGTCCGAGCCCGTGGCCATCGGCCAGCTCGAGCGCTTCCTGGGTGACCGCCCCGAGCTCGCCTCCACGCCCAAGATGGCCCCCAAGAACGGCAAGAAGGTCGCTGTCGTCGGCTCCGGCCCGTCCGGCATCACCTGCGCCGGCGAGCTCG
>UQYE01000039.1:0-20534 GCA_900545145.1 uncultured Collinsella sp.
AAAAGCGGTCGGCGCGCAGGTGCGCCGACCGCCGATATATGGGGTCTGATATTTTCTACCAGCTAGGGCCTCTTACTCGTCTAGGAGATCCTCTGGCATGTCGTTGCCGTCGCCTAGGTCGACTGGGGCCTCTTCGGCGTCGGTTGCGGCCTCGGCACCTTCGCCCTCGGGCTTCTCTTTGGCGGCTGTCATGCGGGCCACGGCGCATATGCGGTCGTTGTCGTCGACGGTCATCATCTTGACTCCCTGGGTGGCGCGGCCAGTCTGGCTGATCTCATCGGTCTTGACGCGAATGACCGTCGCGCCCTCCGTCACGATGAACAGCTCGTGCTGTGGGCCCACCGTCTTCATGGCCGCAAGGTTACCCTTACGCTCGGTCATTTGGATGGTGTAGACGCCCTGGCCACCGCGATTCTGCTCCGGGTAGTCCGCGACCGGCGTGCGCTTGCCGTAGCCGCGCTCGGTGATGACGAACAGATCGCCGTTGCCGTTAGTGACTTCCATGCCCAGAACGCTCACGCCGTCCTTCATGCCGATACCGCGAACACCGCTGGTGTCGCGGCCGGTGGCGCGCACCTGCTCCTCGGAGAACATGATCGCCTTGCCCGCGGTGGTGGCCAGGATAATCTTGTCGCCCTCGCGCACGCGGCGCACGTTCAGCAGCGCGTCGTCGTCACGCAGGTTGATAGCGATCAGGCCATCACGGCGGCTGCGGTCATATGCGCTCATCACGGTCTTCTTGACCATGCCGCTCTTGGTGGCAAACATCAGGTACTCGTCGGCAGGGAACTCGCGGCAGCTGATGACGCTCGCGATCTTCTCGCCCTCCTCGAAGGGCAGCAGGTTGACGATCGCGGTACCGCGCGCCTGGCGCGTACCCACCGGCAGCTCGTGCACCTTCAGGCGATAGACCTTGCCCTTGCTCGAGAAGAACAGCACGTACTCGTGCGTGGACGCAATGAACATCTCATCGATGACATCGTCCTCTTTGAGGTTGACGCCCGACACGCCCTTGCCGCCGCGCTTTTGGGCGCGGTAGGCGGCAACCGGGATACGCTTAACGTAGCCGGTGTGGGTGATGGTCACGACCATATCCTCGTCGGCGATGAGGTCCTCGACATCCAGGTCCTTCTCAACCTGGCTGATCTCGGTGCGGCGCTTGTCGCCAAACTTCTTGGAGATCTCGCGCATCTCTTCCTTGATGACGCCCAGGATTTTCTCCTCATGCGCCAGCAGGTCCTCGTAGTAGGCGATGGCGCGGCGCAGGCCGTCCAACTCTTCTTGGATCTTGTCGCGCTCCAGGCCGGTCAGGCGGCGCAGCTTCATCTCGAGGATGGCCGTGGTCTGCTCGGGCGTAAAGCCAAAGCGCTCGATCAAGCGGCTGCTGGCCTCGGAGTCGGTCTGCGAGGAGCGGATGATGCTAATGACCTCGTCGATATGGTCGAGGGCCATCAAATAGCCCTCAAGGATATGCGCGCGGGCCTGGGCCTTTTTAAGGTCGAAGCGGGTGCGGCGAGTGACGACGTCGACCTGGTGGTCGATGTAGTGCTGCAGCATCTCGCGCAGGCTCAAGCATTTGGGAACGCCGTTGACGAGCGCCAGGTTGTTGGCGCCAAAGGTCGTCTGCAGCGAGGTGTACTTATACAGGTTGTTGAGCACGACCTGCGGAATGACGCCCTTCTTGAGCTCGATGACCAGACGGATACCCTTCTGGTTGGACTCATCGCGCATATCCGAGATGCCCTCGATGCGCTTGTCGTTGACGAGCTGGGCGATCTTCTCCTGCAGGGTGCCCTTGTTGACCATGTAGGGAATCTCGGTAAAGACCAGGCGGCTGCGGCCGGTCTTGGTGGACTCCACATGTGCCTTGGCACGCACGGTAATGGAGCCGCGGCCGGTCTCGTAGCTCTGCTTAATGCCGGCGCTGCCCATGATGATGGCGCCGGTGGGGAAGTCCGGACCGGGCATGATCTGCATGAGCTCGTCGACGGTGGCGTCGGGGTTGTCGATCAGGTAGCAGGTGGCCTCGATCGCCTCGGTGAGGTTATGCGGGGCGATGTTGGTGGCCATGCCGACGGCGATGCCCTGGCTGCCGTTGACCAGCAGGTTGGGGAAGCGCGCAGGCAGTGCCACGGGCTCGGCGAGCGATTCGTCGTAGTTGGGCTGCCAGTCGACGGTATCCTTCTGCAAGTCACGCAGCAGTTCCATGGCGGGCTTGGCCAGGCGGCTCTCGGTGTAACGCATGGCTGCCGCGCCGTCGCCGTCGATGTTGCCGAAGTTGCCGTGACCGTCGATGAGCGGCGTGCGCATGGAAAACCACTGCGCCAGGCGGACCATGGCCTCATAGACCGCGGCGTCGCCATGCGGGTGGTACTTACCGATAACTTCGCCGACCGTCCAGGCCGACTTCTTGTGCGGGCGGTTGGGGTAGATGCCGCTCTCGTTCATTGCGTACAGGATGCGGCGGTGCACCGGCTTTAAGCCGTCGCGCACATCCGGCAGGGCGCGCGCCGTGATGACCGACATCGAATACTCGATGAACGACTGCTTCATCTCGCGACCGAACTCCGAAATCTGGAGCTGGCCGCCGTTGATATCCTCACCGGCCGAGGCACCACGGTCGACTTCGCCAAAGCTCTCCTCGAGCTCGGCGTCGTCCTCTTCCTCATCATCATCGGCATCGGGGTTATAGGCGTCCGGGTCGCCGTCCTCGCCCTGCTCAGCACGGGCAAGCAGGCGCTTCAGATCATCGGGCATACCGGCGTCGCCGGCCTCGTCCATACCCTCGTTGTTGTTGATATCGTCTGCCACGTTACCTCCTCTTAAGCATCAAGGAATCGTGCATCATGTGCGTGTTTTTCAATGTACTCGCGGCGATAGCCGACCTCGGAACCCATCAGCTCGCGCACGGCGCGGTCCGCCACCACGGCGTCCTCGATCGACACACGCTGCAGGATGCGGGTCTTGGGGTCCATCGTCGTCGAGGCAAGCTGCTTGGGGTCCATCTCGCCCAGACCCTTGTAGCGCTGGACGGTATAGCCCTTGCGCTTTTTGGTGATCTTGCCGTCCTTGGCCTTGCCGTCCTCGTCGTTATCGTCGGGGTTCAGGCCCAGGCTCTGGATGGTGTCGCGCAGGATCTCGTCTTCGGGCTGGCGGCCGTTGGGATACACGTAGTGGATCTTGTTGCGCACCTTGATGCCAAAGATGGGCGGACAGGCAACATAGACGTAGCCGGCATCGATCAGCGGACGCATGTACTTGTAGAAGAACGTCAGCAGCAGGATGCGGATATGCGCACCGTCGACGTCTGCATCGGTCATGATGATGATCTTGTGGTAGCGCGCCTTGGTGATATCGAAGTCGCCGCCGTCGCCGGCACTCGTCGTGACACCGCAGCCGATCGCGGTAATCAGCGACTGGATGGTGTCGCTCGAGAACGCGCGATGGTCACCAACGCGTTCGACGTTCAGAATCTTGCCGCGCAGGGGCAGAATCGCCTGGATGTCTCGGCGACGGCCGTCCTTGGCCGAACCGCCTGCCGAGTCACCCTCTACGATGAAGAGCTCGGTCAGCTCGGCATCGCGCACCGAGCAGTCAGCGAGCTTACCGGGCAGGGACGCCGTCTCGAGCAGGCTCTTGCGGCGGGTCGCCTCGCGCGCCTTGCGGGCGGCGTTGCGCGCCTTGCAGGCCTGTTGCGCCTTCTTGACGATCTCGCGGGCAGGCTTGGGATGCTCCTCCAAGTAATCGGCAAGGCCGTCGGTCACGATCTTGAGCGTCAGCGCGCGCATATAGGAGCTGCCGAGCTTGGCCTTGGTCTGGCCCTCAAACTGCGGATCGGGCAGCTTGACCGAGATAACGGCCGAAAGGCCCTCGCGCACATCGTCGCCGGTCAGGTTGGCGTCTTTTTCCTTGAGCAGGTTCTGTTTGCGCGCGTAGTCGTTGATCACGCGGGTGAGCGCGGTGCGGAAGCCCTCAAGGTGCATGCCGCCCTCGGGAGTGTAGATGTCGTTGGCAAACGACATGACGTTCTCGCCGTAGCCGCTATTCCACTGCAGGGAAACCTCGACCTCGCCCATCTTGGTCACAGGCGCGTCCGGATCCGATTTGCCCTCGATGTAGATGGGCTCCTTAAAGGCCTCGGGGACGTCCTTGCCCTCGTTGAGGAACTTGACGAAGTCGATGATGCCGCCCTCGTAGCAAAACTCCTCCACGTGGGGAGTCGCCTCGCGCTCGTCGGTCAGCACAATCTTAAGGTTCTTATTGAGGAACGCCGTCTCCTGCAGACGGTTGTGCAGCGTATCGAAATCGTAGATGCAGGTCTCGAAGATCTCGTCGTCGGGCCAGAAGGTGACGGTGGTGCCCGTTGAATCCGAGGTGCCCACGACCTCCATCTTCTTGACGGTCTTGCCGCGCGAGAACTCCATCTCGTAGGTGTTGCCATCGCGACGAACCTGAACGACCACGCGCTTGGACAGTGCGTTGACGACGGAGATGCCCACGCCGTGCAGGCCGCCCGAGACCTTATAGGCCGAGTTATCGAACTTACCGCCGGCGTGCAAGATCGTCATAACGACCTCGAGTGTCGGGATCTTTTTAACAGGGTGCTCGTCGACGGGGATGCCGCGCCCGTTGTCGACGACCGTGATGGAGTTGTCGACGTGGACCGTCACCTGGATCTCGGTGCAGAAACCGGCCATGGCCTCGTCGACGGAGTTGTCAACGATCTCCCACACCAGGTGATGCAGACCGCTGGCGCTCGTCGAGCCGATATACATGCCCGGGCGCTTACGAACGGCCTCGAGACCTTCAAGAATCTTAATCTCGCCGCCATCGTAATCGTTTTCGTTTGCCACACGTCCTCCTTCAGTCAAGAAAATGTGTACAGCCTTACTAGTTTATCGTAAAAAAATACCCTCGGGAACGAGGGTATTTGGCTCTACAAGGCCACCAGATGCGATTTAAGGCTCTTTTTTGCTTTGCGCGCCCTTGGCCCACTCGGCGCTGGCTCTCATGGCATTCTCGAGGGCCTCGCGCAGTTTTTGGTCTTCGATGGGCGCCACCTGGCGCTCGATCTCGGTGCGCTCGGCCTCGCTTAGGTCGGCGTGCGGGGCCGGCGATCGCTCGGTCGTCGCCGGGCGCAGGCACTCCTTGGCGGCGGGCGGTGTGTGACCGGGCGCGGTGGTTTTGAACACCAGGCCGTCCACATGCGCGCCGGCGCGCTCCATGCGTGCGCGGATGATCTCGCGCAGCAGCGTCATTTCCTGCGTCCACGAGGGCGAGTCGAGATATACCAGCAGCTCATTGGACTCGGGCAGGTAGCGCAGTCCCGTCACATGCCGTCCCTCGCGCGTGCCCGAGCACACCGCGTTCCATGCGCGATAGACCGTGCGCGACTCCTCGGCAGCCTCCATCTGCGCACGGCGCTTAGGCGTTGCAGCCGCCAGGATGCGCTGGCGCTCTGCGTTCAAAAATCCACTGAAGGCGACTGTCTCGCTCTCGCGCTCGTAATTAGCACGTCTCACCCATGCTCACCACCTTGGCTCGATCAAGCAGGTCATCGGTAAAGTACCCCAGGTTGGTCGTAGTTATGACCGTCTGGATATCATCGCCGATCAGCCGCAGGAAAGCGCCGCGACGCTCGCCGTCGAGCTCGCTCATCACGTCGTCCAAAAGCAGCAGCGGGGCGGTGCCCAGGACATCGCGAGCCACGGCCACCTCGGCCACCTTCCAGGACAGCACCAGCGTGCGCTGCTGTCCTTGGCTGGCAAATGAACGGGCGGAGCGACCAGCCACGGTGAACTCGATCTCGTCGCGATGCGGCCCCACCAACGTCACACCGCGGCGAATTTCCTCGTCGGCATGCTCGTCAAGGGCGGCCAGCATGCGCTCGTACGCCCAACCCTTCAGCTCTTCGCGATCCTCGACCTGGGGCAAATCCCCCAGCGTGGACGCATAGGTCACGTTGGCGGCCTCACCTGACGCCACTTGCCCGTAGGCAGTGCGCACATGGCCCGCCAGCCGGTCGAGCAGGGCCAACCGGTGCACGAGCAGAGCCGAGCCCGCGCGGGCAATCGAATCGCTCCACGCGCCGAGCATCTCGCGACAGCACCAGGTCTCCTTGAGCAAGGCGTTACGCTGGGTCACGCAGCGCCCATAGGTGCTCGCAAGATCGGCATAGCGTGCGCTCAGCTGCATGCCAAAGTCATCAAGGGCGGCGCGGCGCACACTGGCGCCTCGCTTAACCATGTCCAGATGGTCGGGGCAAAACAGCACGCTCGGCAGAACCCCGCGCACACCGGCGGCAGAGCATCTCTTGCCGTTGCGACTAAACGAGCGCTTACCGTCCTCCGCGCTCAATCCCATATCAAGCACGCGGCCGTCGCCCTCGAGCCTCAGCTCGATCTTGCACGAGCCCACGCCGTCATGGACGAGCTCGGCTGCGGTCGAATGCCTAAACGAGGCGCCGCTCGTCAGCAGCTGCAGCGCCTCTATGAGATTGGTCTTTCCCGCCGCGTTGGGTCCCGCAAGTATCGTCACGCCCTCGTCCAGGGCAAGGCGATAGCTATCGAAGCTGCGGTAGTGCGCGACGGAAAGATCGCGGGCGAACATGGTCATGGCGCAGCGCTAGATGCGGACCGGCATGACCAGGTACAGGTAGTTGATCTTGTCGTAGGACTTAAAGATGCCCGCCTGCGAGTAGCTCTTGAGCTCCAGCGTGATCTCCTTCTCCTTGGACAGGGCATTGAGGCAGCCGAAGATGTAGTGGTAGTTAAAGGCGATGGTACCCGACTCGCCCTCGGCCTCGACATCGATCGTCTCCTGCGCAAGGTCCTGGTCATTGGAAATGGAGGACAGGCCCATCTGCCCGTTCTCGACATCGATCTCGAACTTGACGGCGGGGTTGGCGCTCGCGATAACGGCTACGCGCTTGAGGGCGGCGTTAAAGGCGGCGACATCGATCTTGACGCTCGTCACGCACGAATCGGGGATGAGCTGCTTGTAGTTGGGGTACACGCCCTCGATGCGACGCGACACGTAGGTGGTGTTGCCGGCCTCGAAGACGACCTGGGTGTCGGTAGCCCCGATCATGATGGTCGCTTGGCTGGCCATGATGCTCAGCGCGTCGTTAAAGGCGTCAGCCGGAACGTTGAGCTCAAAGGAGCCCTCGAGGGTCGAGGTCTCGACCTGCGTATCGCACACGGCCAAGCGGAAGGAATCGGTCGCCACCAGGCGTACGGTGTTGTTCTCGACCTTCATGTGCACGCCGCCCAGGATGGGGCGAGCCTTGTCGGTCGAGGTGACGCGCCACACGCGGCCGACCATCTCGGACAAGACATCGGTCGGCAGCTCCACGGCACTCTCGATGGCATAGGCCGGAAACTCGGGGAAGTCATTGGCATCGAGCGTGTTCAGCCTAAAAGAGCTCTTCTCGCAACCAATCAGCACCTGGCGCTCGGACAGCTCAAAGGTGACCGGGGCATCGGGGAGGGTCTTGGTGATATTGGAGAGCATCTTACAGGGGATAACCATCTCGCCCTCTTCTTCGACATGCGCCGCGATGCGATGACGGATCGAGATAGTGTAGTTAGAGGTCTGGAATTCCAAGATGCCGTCTTGGGCCTTAACGAGCACGCCCGACAGGATGGGAAGGGTGGATGCCGAAGCGACACCCTTCATAACGACGCCGATGGCTTGTGTAAGCGAGCTCTGGCTGACGGTGAACTTCATCTTTTAATACCTTTCTATAGATATAAATATCTTAATAATAGTAATAGCACTGACGAAACTGTTGATTACTCCCAAAGACGCAGGTCAGACCAAGAAAGAGAATCGACAGCAACCTGTGTGCAACAGGGGTGGTTTTCTACGTTCAAAACCTGCGCAAAACTTTTCATCACCGCGGGTTGGGTTTTAGACACCTTATGCCCGTGGTTTCGACAAGTTTTCAACAGGTGTCTCTATTTCCCTACGAGCGCAGTGTAATTTTATCGCGCAGCGACTTGAGGTCTTCGGTGACGGTGCGGTCTTCCTGGATCATCTTCTGGACCTTTTTGTAACTCGTGCTGACGGTCGAGTGGTTGCGGTTGCCAAATTCGGCGCCCACCGCCGTGGTCGTCATCTCGCACATCTCGATGGCCAGGTAGATAGCGATATGGCGTGCTTTGGCGATATTGGCGTTGCGACGCGGGCCGATGAGCTCCTCGTGCGTCACGCCGTACTGCTCTTCGATGACGGACTGAACCGTCTGGACGTTGATCTTTTTGGCCGATGTGTCGAAGTACTGGCTGGCGATGGCGTCGATATCGTCAAAGGTGAGCTCCCCGCCCTCGCGCTCGCGGTCGCCCGCCTCGCCGGCGCAGCGCTCGCAAAAGCTCTCGAGTTCGCGGATGTTGGTGCCCGAGACCTCGGCCATGTGTTTAAAGTGCTCGTCGGTTAGGTGCCCGCCGTCGCCCCCATAGGCCGCCAGCAGCGAGTCGTCGCCTGCCTCGGGAGCGGCGACGATGGTGTTCTCGTAATAGCGCTGCAAGATCTTGTATTTCATCTCGTAGCTGGGCTCTGCGACCAGGCAGAGCATGCCGGCGTTGAAGCGGCTGGTCAGACGCTCGTCCATGCTCAGGTCCTTGGGGGCGCGGTCTGCCGCGATGACGACCTTCTTGTTGTTGCGGATGAACTCGTCCATGAGCTGGAAAAAGTAGTCCACGCTCGCGCGCTTGCCGATGATGTTTTGGATGTCGTCGATGATGAGCACGTCCACGCCGTGGTACGCCTGCATGATGGGGGCGTTGCTCTTCTTTTGGCGGTCGAACTCGGTCATCAGGTCGTCCAGATATGCCTGGGAGTTGGCATACTTGACCTTGATCTCGGGCGACTTTTCGGCGAGCTCGTTTTTGATGGCAAGCAGCAGGTGCGTCTTGCCCAGGCCCGATTTGCCGTAGATGAACAGTGATGTGCACGTGCCGCGCTCGTCCGCGAGGGCGGCAAACTTGAGTGCCGAGCGATAGGCATGGCTGTTCTCGGGGCCGTAGACAAAGTTCTCAAAGGTAAATTTTGAGTTCGCGGCGAGCGGGGCTCCATCCGTATTCTGTTCGGCCGGCGCGGTCGGTGCTGGCATGGGTGAAGCGGGGGTCGCAGCTTGCGTGGATTTAGTCGGCGCTCCACCCTTCATCTGGTTCATCATGCGACGAAAATCATCGGCCGAGAGCGTGTTCTTGATTGCAATGCCCGAATCCGCGCCCGTCGTTGCGTCGTGAGCGATGGGCATGTGCGTGACGGGTGCGTTCGTTGACGTCGCCGCCGCGGTCGGCAACGGTGCCATGGTTTCACGGGAAACATCGCCGTGCTGGTGCTCGATTGTCGGCACGTCGCCTGCGGAGGCCGGCACCGCCGGGGAAGCAGCGGGAGCCGTGGCGGGCGCCGTCGCGGCAGCAGATTCGGCCGTTGCGCCTTGCGGTGCCACGATGTCGAGCGCAATCGGTGCAAAGGCGATTTCTTCCAGATAGGCCTCAATGGTCGGCTGATGCTTTTTGAGCTGCGCGATGGCAAAGCGCGAGGGGGCCTCGATCGTGAGCGTATCTTCGGTTAGGCTTATGGCGCGCGATTGCCCCAGCATGTTGATGAGGCGTGCATCTTGGCCGTCGCGCTGGCAAAAGGCGATGGCATCCCCCAGGATGATGCTTGCTTCCTCGTCCACTATCTCTCCCGTTCTTTAGCTCTGAGCTCGCACGCGAGCGGCGCCGAGTTCGGTCAGATGGTATTTCTGGCCATGCTTGATGACCAAGCCGGCCTGCGCCAAGTCATTGAGCGTGCGTGACCAAGTGGGGGCCGAGTTTCCAAACGCCCTCGCCAGATCGGTAGCACCGCACGCTTGATTTTGCGCCAGATAGCCCAGCGCGGCGTTGCCGCGATCGCTTACGAACACGTCCGGTTGTGGCTGCGCATACTGATTTGCTGCATTAGGATACATCATTTGAGCTGCTGGTTGTTGAGAACTCTGCATCGGCGGCATTTGCTGTTGAAAACTTTGAGGCCACTGTTTGTAAGGCTGCGGAGGCATCTGCTGGTACGGCTGCTGATATCCCTGCTGGTACTGCTGCGGGAACTGCTGGCCATACCCCAGTGGCTGCATCTGCTGATATGGATATCCCTGTTGGTACGGCTGATAGCCCATTTGCTGGCCACCCGGTGCCCCCGTCGCCTGCTGCATTGCTGCTGCATCCTGATCCGCCAGCGGCATGGCCTCTGGCGCGTTTGGCGGCATCGACATCGATGCCGCCTGGGGCTCTTGTGTAGGAAGCATTCCGGGCTGCTGCATCTGTCCCACGCGGGGCTGCATCTGTTGCGTTGCCATGGGCTGCTGCGCAAAAGCTCCCGGCAGGGGATATGTGGGCTGTTCCGTCTCGGGCCGCACGGCAGCACCGCGTCCCCCTGCACGCTCTATTTCCTGCACGCGTTTAGGGTCCAGGCTTACCGTAACCACGGTGCCGTTGCCCATATTGTCCTCGATGGACACGGCCCCGCCGGCGTTTTCCAAATACTCCTGCACCATGGGAAACCCTGCTCCTGTTCCACGGATATAGCGCTTCATCTTGCTGTTTGCGCTGGTAACGCCAAAGTCGAAAGCGCGCTCCTTGTCGTCGATGCCGGGTCCTTGATCAGCGAAGCGGATGGTGTCTCCGCCGTCCAGAATCGAGATGATGGGCTCGGCAAAGTGTGCGTGGATAAAGTTTTCGACAATCTCGCGGATGACCATGAGCGAGATATGGCCACCTTGTTCTTTCATGCACTGGTAGACGGTGTTGGTCGTCTCTTCCAAATACGTGCGGACATCTTGCGGATCAATGACGATCACACGCGGTGTCGACAGCATGTCGTCATAGACGGCGATGCGCGCGGCGTACATGGCTTTTGGCGCCTGCGTGGTCGTCTGCTCGCCTTCCTCACGCTCTTCGCGCACGCCGGTGATGTGCTCGTTGTCGGGTGCCGGGTCTCCGGAATCGACCATGGTGTAAAAGTCGTCAGACATGCCGCTCGCAATCTTTCAAAAGGTTTCGAACAAATAGTAGCTCACCGTGCAATGTTTCTCATCTTTCGACAACTTTTCAAAACCTGTTGAAAACTTTGGAAAACGGACGAAAAGTTCTCAACATTGCCAACATGACCTGTTGAAAACTCGATGAAATATCGTGAAAAGTTGCCATGCACCGCTAAATCGAGCTCGGCTTATGGGGGAACCGTGTGAACTGCGCAACCTTTTACCTTTGATTTCTTGACATTTGAACATTGATTTCCCTACAATCTTCAAGCTCACGTGTCTATATCTGCGTCCGCGCCCCCGCGGACACTCGAAATGCAGCAGGAGGAACTTAAGATGAAGCGTACGTATCAGCCTAATAAGCGTAAGCGTGCCAAGACCCATGGCTTCCGTGCCCGTATGGCCACCAAGGGTGGTCGTGCCGTGCTCGCCCGTCGTCGCGCCAAGGGCCGCAAGCGTCTCACTGTCTAGCAGCGATACACACATCTCGCATGAAGACTATTAAGTCTCGGCAAGATTTCGAGCATGTGTTCAGTCAGGGGCGTCGTTTCAATCACCCTCTGATTCGAATGACCATATGTGAATCGGTTGGCGAAGGCGACTCCGGAAGGGTCGCCTTCGTTGGTGCTAAACGGCTCGGTTGTGCTGTCGTGCGCAACCGTTCTAAGCGTGTGATGCGCGAGGCCGCCCGCAGCTGTGGATTTCCCGTTGCGGGTTATGACATCATCTTGTTCGCAACTCCCAAGACGAGGGTTTCCTCGCCGCAGGAGATGGACAATGCATTGCGTTCGCTTATGAAACGCGCCGGCGTTGCCGGGGAGGAGCGATGAGCAATCACGTTTTGCGACGTGTTGCCATCGCTCCTATTCGCATATATCAACAGGTTATTTCGCCCTTATTGCCTGACGCCTGCATTTATTACCCAACGTGCTCGCAATACGCCGTCCAGGCGATTGAGAAGTACGGTGTTTTGAGAGGCTGCTGGCTTGCCGTGAGGCGCATCGCTCGCTGCAATCCCCTGCACGTCGGCGGTTATGACCCTGTGCCCTAGCGGGCACTCGCTATCGGAGGAAAACTTACATGTGGGATTGGATCGTTAACATCCTTTTCGAGCTGCTCAAGCTCATCCAGACCTTTGCGGTCGACTGGGGCCTGTCCATCATCATCCTGGTGGTCATCATCCGTCTGCTGCTGACGCCGCTTATGCTCAAGTCGACTAAGTCGACGGCACGCATGCAGGTGCTGCAGCCCAAGATGCTCGAGATCCAGGAGCGCTATGCCGACGATCCCCAGCGTCAGGCCGAGGAAATGCAGAAGTTCTACAGCGAGAACAAGTTCAACCCGATGGCTGGTTGTCTGCCGCTGTTGATTCAGATGCCTGTCCTGTTCGCCCTATTTACGCTGCTGCGTAACCTGCCGGACTACTTTAACGACGGCACGTTCTCGTTCTTTAATATTCTGCCCGACCTGACCACCACGCCGAGTGCCTCCTTTGCCGATGGCTTTATGGTCGCGCTTCCTGCGCTGGTCTGCCTGATCCTGTTCGCTGTCCTGACCCTGATTCCGCAGCTCTATATGTCGCGCAACCAGACCGGCCAGCAGGCTCAGAGCATGCGTATGATGGCCGTTGTCATGACGGTCATGATGCTTTGGATGGGCTGGAGCCTTCCCGTTGGTGTTCTGCTGTACTACGACGTCTCGTCTGCTTGGCAGGTTATCCAGCAGATTTTTGTGACGCAGAAGGTCATCGACAAGGCGAAGGCCGATGAGGAGGAGCGCCTTAAGAACGCGCCGCTGCAGGTTGAGGTCACTCGTCGCGAGAAGAAGCCGCGCCCGCACAAGAAGAAGTAGCGGGATATCAATCTTATTTAGGTACCTAACTTTTGGAGTACGTTATGTCTGAAGAGATCATCGAGGATATGCTTGAGGAGGTTGCCCCGCAGGTCGCGGGCGATTATCCCGAGATTGCACAGCGCTACAAGGCCGGTGAAGAGCTGACCGACGAGGAGCTCGACACCATTGCCGATGTCGCGATTTCCATCCTGCGTTCCATCCTTTCGCACTTCGATGCTGCCAACTCTCCTATCGATGAGTATGAGGGCGACGAGGGTGAGCTGATTCTGGATGTAACGGCTCCCGACCTTGCTGTTCTCATTGGCCGTCATGGTCGCACCCTTGATGCCCTTCAGGTTATGTTCTCATTGCTGGTGAGCCGCAAGCTTGGCTTTAGGTATCCGGTTGTAGTGGACGTCGAGGGATACAAGAGCCGCCGTCAGGACAAGGTTGCCTCCATGGCACAGTCTGCAGCCGAGCGTGCCATCCGCACTCATAAGAGTGTTTCGCTTCCGCCCATGAATGCCTATGAGCGTCGACTGGTTCACATTGCACTTCGTGGCAATGATGCTGTCGATACTCATTCTGAGGGTTCTGACCCTGATCGCCATGTGGTGATTGTTGCTCGATAATCTGCTCGAGCTTATGCTAAGGGGACGTGGTTTCCACGTCCCCTTTTTTTGTCAAAAGTTCTCGATACACTGATTTTTGTCAGAAAGGAGCTTTCGTTGTTAGTACTTACTGATCAGCAAGCTGACGAGATGTTGACTCGTCTATCTTCCTATTGCAAAGAGTATTCCTTGAGCGTATCTGATGTTGAGCTGAGGAAATGTATTCAGCATTTGGATTTGGTTCTGGAAACAAATAAGACAACTAATCTCACCCGTATTCTTAACGTAGAAGATGCTGCGGTACTTCATATCCTCGACTCACTTGTTTTGCTCCCCTATATCAATAAGGCTCCTGAGGGAGCTTTGCTCGATATGGGTACAGGTGCGGGCTTCCCTGGTATTCCGTTAACCATAACCACGCATCGTAAAGCTACTTATATTGACTCTGTTGGTAAGAAGGTTGATGCTGTCAATTCTTTTGTTGATGTTCTTGGATTGAAACATGCTCATGCGGTTCATGATCGCCTTGAAGAATATGCTCGAAGCCATAAGAAGCAGTTTTCTGTCGTAACCGCCCGCGCACTTGCCCCTCTACCGATTCTTGTTGAGTATGCGGCTCCGTTCCTCAAGGATGGAGGTCTATTTGTTATCACCAAGGGTAATCCTTCGGATGAGGAGCTAGTTTCCGGTATGTCGGCAGCTAAGATTTGCGGCTTCACTTTGCTTCTTAATGACGCAATCGATTTGCCTGAGGGCTTGGGCCACAGGGAGTTCATTGTTCTCAAGAAGAGTCATCCAGCATCCGTTTCATTGCCTCGTGCAAATGGCATGGCTAAGAAGAATCCGCTTGCCTAGATGTTTCACGTGAAACATAATGGATACTAACAACTTGCAGTGTTTCACGTGAAACATGGCGGTTGATATCGAATCGGAATGTTTCACGTGAAACATCCTCCGTTTGACAGCTTTAATACACACCAGGAGGGACCGTGGGATTTCGCGACGTTAAGCGTTCTAAGAGCGCAAAAGACACGCGTATCATTGCAATCATCAATCAAAAAGGCGGCGTCGGTAAGTCAACGACGGCTGTAAACCTTGCAGCAGCACTGGGTGAGCAGGGTCGTAAGACACTGATTGTCGATTTTGATCCGCAGGGAAACAGCACCAGTGGATTTGGAATTGAAAAAGAAGACCTTGATCACTGCATCTATGATGCATTGTTGAATGATGTGCCAGCAGAATCGCTTGTTCTTGATACAAATTGCAAAAAGGTATTCGTAATTCCAGCTACGATTCAGCTTGCAGGTGCCGAAATTGAGCTCGTAAGCGCAATTGCTCGTGAATCCCGCCTCAAAGATTTGCTAGAGCCGATTCAGGACGAGTTCGATTTTATTTTCATTGACTGTCCTCCTTCGCTCGGCCTGCTTACTATCAATGCCTTGACCGCAGCAGATAGCGTTTTGATTCCAATCCAGTGTGAGTATTACGCACTCGAGGGCGTTACGAAGCTGCTTGAGTCAATGAAGATGGTCAAATCACGTCTGAACAAGGGCTTAGACACCTATGGCGTGCTTATGACCATGTATGACTCACGTACTTCTTTGTCGAATCAGGTTGTTGAGGAAGTTCAATCGTACTTTGGTGATAAGGCGTTTAAGACGCTGATTCCCCGTACGGTTAAAATCTCTGAAGCTCCGTCTTTTGGAGAACCGGTAATTACCTATGCACCTCAAAATAAGGGTGCAAAAGCGTATATGAACCTTGCAAAAGAGGTGATCAAGCGTGCCTAGTGCAAAGAAACGTGGTGGATTGGGACGCGGACTCAATGCTTTGGTCTCAGAGGCTGAGTATGAGACCGGTGGTTCTGCTGCATCTGCTTCAAATGCCGCATCTGAAACAAAACTACCTATTGAGGATATCGTTCCCAACCCTAATCAACCGCGAATTCACTTTAATGAAACTGAACTTCGCGAGTTGAGCGAGTCAATCCAAGAACATGGCGTTTTGCAGCCGCTCTTGGTTCGCAAGCATGGAAACGGCTATGAGATCATCGCTGGTGAGCGTCGGTACCAGGCATCAAAGCTTGCTGGTCTTGAGGAACTGCCTGTCATCATTAAAGATGTTAATGATGAAGAGATGCTGGCTCTTGCTCTTATCGAAAACCTTCAGCGTTCTGATCTGAATCCCGTCGAAGAGGCTAAGGGCTATCGCCAGCTCATCGATGCTAGCGGTATGACCCAGGAGGCGTTGTCGAAGGCCGTAAGCAAGTCACGCTCTGCAATTACAAACTCGCTGCGCCTTCTCGATCTCCCCGAAGTAGTTCAGAAGATGATTTTTGAGGGTAAACTTACTGCTGGTCACGCACGTGCGATTCTTGCAGTTCCCTATGAGGATGCTCGAATTCGACTTGCAGAGAAGGTTGTTGCGGAGGGCCTTTCCGTAAGAGCGACAGAAAATCTTGCTCCATTGTTTTCTGCCGGAGAGACACCTAAGACGCCGCGGCCTGCAACGCCTCAGTCTTTTAAAAAGGCTGCGCGTGTACTTCGTCAGGTATTTAATACCAACGTGCGTGTGAAGAGCTCGCGTGGAAAGAATAAGATTGAGATTGAGTTTAAAGACGAGGAAGAGCTCTCTCGTATTCTTGGTGAAATGATTCAGTTTGATCAAGGAGGCCAAGATGAGGAATAAGATTTTTACTGCGATTGCATTGGCGACGACTGTCGCGGCTGGTGCCTTTGCTGGCTATAAGATCGCGACAGACGATGAACTTCGAGGTCGTTTGCTTCGTGGCGCGCAAGATATCGTTGATACGTCCAAGAAGAAAATGGATGTTATGACAGAAGATGTTGCCATGCGCACTGCTCAGGTAACGAAAAATCCTAAGATTAATCAAGGTTGGGTTAGCAACCAATGGGAAAATGTAGGCTATTAGGTACCTAACAATTACCCTGCATATTTTGAGGGGCCCTTGTCTGATTCATGAGACAAGGGCCCTTATTTTGTCTGTAAAAAATGGGAAAGGTAGCAGCTGATCCAAAATTGAGGTCAATAAATGAAACGGCCCCGGTTGCATATCCTGCAACCGGGGCCGTTCGATGTTTCACATGAAACGTTTTGGAGTGCGACTCCCCTATGCGTTCTTCTGAACTTTGAAGCGCTGTTTGAGCTGTCCACAAGCGGCGTCAATATCGTTACCGCGGGAGTTACGGATCGTGGTCTCGATGCCACGAGACTCAAGGCGGCGCTGAAGATCCTCGACCTTATGAATCGGCGACGGCTTGAGCGGGCTGCCCTCGATGTCGTTAAGCTGAATCAGGTTAACGTGGCACAGCGTTCCCTCGCAGAAGTCGCAGAGTGCCTGCATCTCGGGATTCGTATCGTTGACGCCTTCGATCATGGCATATTCATAGGTCGGGCGGCGGCCAGTCTTTTCGGTGTAGAGCTGAAGCGCCTCGTGAAGGCGGAGCAGCGTGTACTTCTTAACACCGGGCATGAGCTTGTTGCGCGTCGACTGGATGGCGGAGTGCAGGGAAACGGCAAGCGTGAACTGCTCGGGGATGTCGGCAAATTTGCGAATACCGGGAATAACGCCGCTGGTAGAGACGGTGAGGTGACGGGCGCCGATACCGATGCCATCGGGGTCGTTGAGGATACGCAGTGCCTTGAGAACCTCGTCGTAGTTGGCAAACGGCTCGCCCTGGCCCATGAAGACAACGCTCGTGGCACGCTCGCCAAAATCGTTGGATACATGAAGTACCTGGTCGACGATCTCTTGAGCGGTCAGAGAGCGCTTGAGGCCGTTGAGACCGGTAGCGCAAAAGGCGCAGCACATGCCACAGCCTGCCTGGGTGGAAACGCAGACGGAAAGCTTGTTACGACGGGGCATACCGACGGTCTCGACGGAAATGTCGTCGTGGTACTCGAGCAGATACTTGCGAGAACCATCTTTAGAAATCTGCTTGGTGAGTTCAGTCGGCGTGTCAAAGGCAAAAGCCTCTTTAAGCTGCTCGCGGAAAGCCTTGGGAAGGTTGGTCATATCGTCAAACGAACAAACGTTCTTCTCAAAGACCCATTCGATGAGCTGCTTTGCGCGGAAGGCGGGCTGGCCAAGTTCGGCCACAAGCTCGCGAATATCGTTTTGGCTCAAGTCGCGAATGTCCTGAGATTTAGTCCTGGGATTCATGGAAGCCTTTCGATTTTGGGGAAACGTAGAGGGTATCGCTACAATATGGTATCAGCTGCAGAAATTATAGAGGAGGAGTCTGCCCATGCCGGGTAAAAGCCTAGAGAACATGCACGTAGCGGTCTTGGCGGGCGGTCATTCCGCTGAGCGCGAGATTTCGCTCAATTCGGGAAAGAACGTCGTGGCGGCCTTGAAGGAGGCCGGCTACACTTCGGTGGAGCTGCTCGACACGGCTGCCGATGACTTTATGGTAACCATGGCGACCGGTGGTTTCGACGTGGCGTTTATTGCCATGCACGGTGCCGGCGGTGAGGATGGTGCCATGCAGGGTGCCATGGAGACCCTGGGTATCCCCTACACGGCCTCGGGCGTGCTTGCCAGCGCTTGCGGTGCCGACAAGGAGGTCTCGAAGCTCCTGTACGCCAAGGCGGGCATTCCCATTGCCCCCGGCCTCGCGCTCGAGGCGGGCGATGAAGTCGATATCGATCATATCGTCGAGGTTTGTGGCGAGCGCTGCTTTGTGAAGCCGGCCGTCAACGGTTCCAGCTACGGTATTTCCCTGGTCCATGAGCCCTCCGAGCTGCCCGCGGCAATCGCCAAGGCGTTTGAGTACGGCGACAAAGTGCTGGTCGAGAAGTGCATCGAGGGTACCGAGATCACCGTCGGCGTATACGGCGAGGATGACGTGCGCGCCCTGCCGATTGTTGAAATCCGTAAGCCCGAGGACTGCGAGTTCTACGATCTGGACGTGAAGTATGTCGACCCTACGGACATCCATCGCATTCCGGCGCAGATTTCACCCGAGAACTACGCTCGTGCTCAGGAGCTCGCCTGTGCTGCCCATAAGGCACTCGGCTGCCTGGGTATCTCGCGCAGCGACTTTATCGTGAGCGAGGATGGCCCCGTCATCCTCGAGACCAACACGATTCCCGGCATGACCGATACATCGCTGTATCCGGATGAGATTCGCCACACCGATGACATGACGTTCCCGCAGGTGTGTGACAGTCTGATTCGTATGGGACTTCGTCGAGCGGGCGTTGCATGCTAATCGAGGACGCTGTTTCGTCGGGAACGCCGCAGTTTGTCATCGACTCCTATGCCACGCTTGCCGAGCGCGCCAAAACCCAATCGTTTGGTCTCATCGAGGAAGATGTTATCGTCCTTGATACCGAGACCACGGGTCTTTCGGTGCAGGACAACGAGCTTATCGAGATATCAGCGGCCCGCCTTTCGGGCCGCGAGGTTGTCGATCGGTTCGATACCTTCGTGCATCCCAAGCAGCTGATTCCCGCCGAGATTACCGAACTCACGAGCATTACAAACGCCGATGTGGTGGATGCCCCATCGGCCGTCGAGGCCGTGGCCGCTCTCGCCGATTTTGTCGGCGGCTGCCCGGTGATTGCGCATAACGCCACCTTCGACCGTTCGTTTATCGAGTCGGTCAAGGGCGGTGTCAACGTCAGCGACATCTGGATCGATTCGCTGGCGCTGTCGCGCATCGCGCTTCCGCGCCTGGCTTCGCATAAGCTGTCTTTCATGGCCGACCTGTTTGGCTGCGACTCGGTATCGCACCGCGCCAACGCCGATGTCGACGCCCTGTGTGGTGTGTGGCGCGTGTTACTCGTGGCGCTCACCGACTTGCCTCAGGGCTTAATGGCGCGCCTGGCCGACATGCACCCCGACGTACCCTGGTCCTATCGTCCCATCTTCTCCTTCTTGGCGGGACAGAACCCCGGTTCTATCTTCTCTCTCAGCGCCGCTCGTGCTGACGTTCTCAAGGCCGATCGGGCCGATGATCGCGTTGATGCGGACGAGCTACCGGTCCTTAAGATGCCGAGCCGCGAGGAAATCGAGGCGGACTATGCGCCGGGCGGCCTGGTTAATCGCATGTATCCCACGTACGAGCCGCGCGATGAGCAAATCGCGATGGCGCTCGAGGTCCGTGACGCGCTCGTTACGGGAACGCATCGCGTGATTGAGGCGGGGACGGGCGTCGGCAAGTCGATGGCTTACCTGGTGCCTTTTGCCGAGGCCGCGCGCCGCAACAATATCACGGTTGGTATCGCGACTAAATCGAATAATCTTGCCGACCAGCTCATGTATCATGAGCTGCCCAAACTTGCCGAGCAGCTGGACGGCGGCCTATCGTTTTGCGCCCTTAAGGGCTATGACCACTATCCATGCTTGCGTAAGCTTGAGCGCATGAGCCGTGGCCAAGTCGAAATTACGACTAAGCGTGATCCTGCCGACACGCTTACGGCAGTCGCGGTCATCATGGCGTACGTGTGTCAGTCGGCCGATGGCGACCTCGATTCGCTCGGCATTCGCTGGCGCAGCGTCAACCGTCCCGACTTTACGACGGCCTCGCGCGAGTGCGCCCGTCGCCTCTGCCCGTTTTTCCCCGATAAATGCCTGGTCCACGGCGCCCGCCGTCGCGCGGCGCATGCCGATGTGGTGGTCACCAACCATTCCCTGCTGTTTCGCAATGTTGCGGCCGAGGGCAGAATCTTGCCTCCGATTCGTCACTGGGTAATCGATGAGGCCCACTCCATCGAGCGCGAGGCGCGCCGTCAATGGGCGCGCGTGGTGTCGGCGGATGAATCGCGCGTTCTGTTTGAGCGCCTGGGTGGCTCGAGCACCGGTGCGCTGAGCCAGGTTTCCCGCGATTTGGCAACCTCGGAGGGCTCTACGCTCTACCTGGGTCTTACCGCCAAGGCGACGTCGACAGTTGTACGTGCGAGCATGGCGATTGCTGATGTGTTTGACGGCGTTCGCGAGCTTGGCCGCCGTGCTCGCGGGGGCTATGACAATGCGAACCTATGGATTGGCCCCGAGCTGCGCGAATCTGACGACTGGCATGATTTCTTACAGT
>UQYE01000040.1:0-20442 GCA_900545145.1 uncultured Collinsella sp.
ATGGCCGAGGGCGAAACATTTGCCGCAGGAACGTACTGGGTGCGCGTGAACGGTCTCTTGGGCGACGCGGCGCAGAACTACACGCTCGCCAGCGACGGAGCCGCAAGCTTTACCGTAGCGGCCTCGGACAGTGCAGGCAGTGCCGGCACCGGCAGCGGCACGGGTTCCAACGCAGGCAGCGCTGATAAGAACGGTAAGGGCAACAAGGGCAAGGGCTCGGGCGGAAAGCTCGCCGACACGGGCGACAGCTCTGGCGTTGCCGCCGGGCTCGCTGCCGCCGCCGTGGCGACAACGGTCGCAGGTGCAGCAATGCTTGCCAGTGACCGCGACAACGCTGGGGACGACAGCGAGTAGGCAAGCCCGCCTTTTAGACACATCGACTCAATCGGGGACGCAGGACACCGTTCTGTGCCCCCGATTTTTACCTTGGCCCGAACGCCGCCATGGGCTACATCACCATGTTCAGCGCGTTAACAAACTCCTGGGCCTTCGCACGACTGCTCAGGCTAAAGACACAAGCAGTCAACAGCCTGTTGCGCAGAAAAACATCGCGGCCTTTGATTCTATTGACGCCCGTGATGTCCTTAAGATAGACAATTTCGGCGTGCTTGCCACCAAAAGTGCCCTTCTTGAGCACCTCGATGCGGTTGGGGTAGATCTTGACGTCTTTAAACCTACCCGAACCCTTGTCCTGAAACAGCAAGGTGTTGTTGTCCATACGCATCGCTCTCATGGTTAGAGTTAAAACTGCCTTCACCATCACATTCTAGTCGCCGCAAACCCTTTTCGCGATCGCGCTCAGAGCACCAGAATCCGTGTCCGCACGAGGCTTTAAACTAAAAACAATAAAGATGCACTCCTCAAGAGGAAAGTCGGGCGATATTGATGGGTGAACTGGTAAACCGCGGGGAATCGGCAATCGTGCCAGAAGTTTTTTACAAGCAGGTTTCCTCGATTCTCAACGCCGCTCGCGACAAGGCCTATACCGCCGTTAACTTTGCGATGGTTGAGGCATATTGGGAGATCGGCAAGAGTATTGTTGATGAACAGGGCGGAGAGGAGCGCGCCAAGTATGGCGATGCACTGATCGACGAACTTGCCGTTAGATTGACTAAGGATTTTGGCAGAGGCTTCAACGCCAGAAGCTTAAGATACATGCGTCAGTTTTATCTTGCGTTCCCAATTCGGAACGCGCTGCGTTCCGAATTGAATTGGACACATTACCGCAGGTTATCGCGTATAACCGACCCTGATGCTCGAACATGGTACATGAACGAATGTGCCGATTCTCGCTGGAGCACGCGTCAGCTCGAGCGCCAGATCAACACCATGTTCCGCGAGCGCCTGCTTGCCAGCAAGGACAAGGAGGCCGTCACCCAGGAAATCCAAAAGAGCGCCCCGGCTCGTCGCCCCGAGGATATCATCCGCGACCCATATGTACTGGAGTTTTTAGGTTTCTCGGACGATACTGCGTTTCGCGAGAGCGATCTAGAGCAGGCGCTCATCACGCATCTTCAGAAGTTCCTGCTGGAGCTTGGCCGTGGTTTCGCTTTCGAGGCGCGCCAAAAGCGCATCACCTTTGATGGGCGCCATTTCTATATTGACCTTGTGTTTTACAACTATCTGATGCGCTGCTTCGTGCTCATCGACCTTAAGACGGACGATCTTACGCACCAGGACCTGGGCCAGATGCAAATGTATGTGAACTACTACACGCGCGAGCTCATGAACGAAGGCGACAATCCGCCCATAGGCATCGTGCTCTGCGCGGACAAAAGCGATTCGATCGTCGAGTACACGCTGCCCGAAGACAACGACCAAGTGTTTGCCGCCAAATACCTGCCGTATCTTCCAAGCAAGGAAGAGCTGGCGCGCGAGCTGAGTGCCGAGTACCGCGCCATCAACGAAGCGACTAATGGCGAAGCGCAAGGGTAGCGGCACGTTGCGACCGATACCCCCGACGGCGCTCCACATCACCCGGGATAAGAGGAGCTTTCCATGACAGACAGACCGAAAACAACACTGCGCGACTGCATCTATGGGCTTGCCGTCGGTGACGCGCTGGGCGTTCCCTACGAGTTCAGGCCCCGCGGTACGTTCGAATGCACGGACATGATCGGCTACGGCACGCATGGGCAACCCGCCGGCACCTGGAGCGACGACACATCTATGACGCTTGCTACCTGCGACTCGATTAGGGAGCTCGGGCACATCGACACCGCGGACATGCGCGACAAGTTCGTAAGCTGGATTGCCCGTGGCGAGTATACGATCGACGGCGTTTTCGATTACGGCGGTACGACCGCCCGCGCCCTGCGCACCGGCAAAGGAGGCTCCGGCGAGCGCGACAACGGCAACGGATCGCTCATGCGCATCGCTCCCCTGGCGTTCACCGATGCGACAGACGAAGAGGTCAGCAAGGTCTCCGCGATTACGCACGCCCACAGAACGTCGACCGACGCATGCATCATATTTGTCGAGCTGATGAGGGATGTGATGAACGACGTGCTCCCCTCGTGGGCGCTCCATCTGAAAGGCGTGCCTGAGCAGGAGATCAGGTCGGGTGGCTTCGTGCGCGACACGCTTAAGGCAGCCACCTGGTGTTTCGTCAACACTAACAGCTACGAAGATTGCGTGCTTGCCGCCGTCAACCTAGGCGACGACACCGACACCACCGCAGCCGTCGCCGGCGCCCTCGCCGGCACGGCATACGGTCTCAAAGCCATCCCACAGGAGTGGATCGACACTCTGCGCGGCAAAGAGCTGATTGAGAGCTGCCTGTTTTAAGGCGCCATTCAAGAAATAAGGCAGGAGGCATCATGGAGAGGAAGATCGCAAATATAAACGAGTTCCAAGTGGACGAAAACGGGATTCCGCTATTTCCAGTAGGACTGAAGGAGGAAGCCAGCCTCTATGTCCTCCCCGACGGGCGTTACCTCCCCTGCGGGGTCTACAGGACCGCGGACGGCGGTTCGATCATTTATGAGCCATCCGAACTAAGCTTCTTCGGGCAGATGCTTGCTCAATTCAAAGAGAACTAGAGGCTTGATTGCCCGTTAGATCGACACTGCTCCAAGCCATGGGGCGGGTAGGATGTCTCCCGCCGCGGCCTGTGAGGTAGAATTACGACTGCCGCGGAATCCGCCTGCGGGCAACGCTCCGATCTCCGATTGGGGTGAAGCCTATGAACTTGTTTCTTGAAATCCTGCGCCTCTCGATGTATGTAACCGGCATCGTCCGGAACCTCTACTCGATCTGGCGGGAATATAAGCAGTAACGGATAGCGAAGGGAGTCATGCAAAGGGCCGGTCGCACCCGGCCCTTTAGACGATAGTACCTGCGTTGCCCGCGCTTCCAAAGTTGACCGACTGAGGAGCGGGTTCCGCGGCACATCCTGATTTTACCCAGTGGCAAGGCTCTTTTACAGCCGTTCCACCGTTTATTTACATCCGCCAATCAAGACGAGGCTACTACGCACCTTTATTACACACGATGTTTTCAGCCTGGTATAAACAAGTTCAATAATAGAATGCAAATCCAACCATCGTGTCTGATTACGAAAGGATTTTTGCCTTTTCTGCAGCAAACTCTTCCTCGGTAAGTACTCCACTCTCACGCAGTGCTGCAAGCCTCTCAAGCCTTGCAACTACATCAACCACTATCCGCCAGCGTCTCAATAGTCTGTGAAACCTGCGGATACCGCTCGAGCTCCTTCGATAGGGCATCGACTATCTTGGCAATATTCTTTGCATTTTTGCCCCCGTTTAATACGTTTGCCCTGACCTTAGATGACGACTTGACAGTAACGCCAGATCCGCCTTCAACTGGAACAACCGAAATACTGATATTTTCGCCCCAAGACCAAAGGCTCATACCAATCTCGGCTGCAACTGTTCTTGTTGTGGGCGATGCACTATCAACTTTTACTTTAGGCAGCTTTTCCATAGCTGCCTTCAAGGCATTAAACGTGTCGTCAGGAGAATACGGTACCTGAAGCTGAAGCTGCTGATCCGCAAAACCCATAATCTGGCCTCCGCTTCTTACAAGATTAAGGCTATCGGCAATGGTAGCACGTTCCCAGCAGTCTTAAGTTCGTCTCATGACCTTGCGATGCAGCCCGACGCCCCGGCACCACTCCCCTACTTACCAAAAATCGCAGCGAACAATCCCTTGCGTTTGGGCTTTTCTTCTCGGTAGGAACCCTCAGCTGCCGCTGCAACCTGGCGCGGTTGCTCGCCACCTCCACGGCGCACGATCTGGTATAGGAAGGGCGATTTAACGTATTTGACCTCGATGGGCGTGGCATGCACGGTACTTTCGCCGGACAGATGCAGACTCGGATTGAGCGACGCCACCACATGCGTCTCGCGCTTGTCGCTAAACACCACCGCTGCCGCGCGGCTCGTCTGGCCGTTTACGGCAATGCGCACCTGCTCGCCATCGCGGCTGTCCGTCGCCGGACGATCGACAAAGTACACCGGCACCATCACCAGGCCGTCCTTATGCTTGCGGGCCTTGCGCGCCCAAGTGCGGATGCTCTTTTTATTGAGCCCCAGCACCGCCTCGGCATCGTTGCCGGCAATGTCGAGCGCCAGCTTATCAATGACCACCTGGTCCTTGGTAGACGCATCGACGGAGACGACGCGGAAGTCACCTTCCTGCATGGCCGGGTCAAACGGCCCAACCTTGGCAAAGTCCCACGGCTCCAAAATGCCCATAAGGCGAACATCCAGATAGTTTGCCCGCGGATACGCCCAGTCGAGCACCTCGTAGTACACCAGGGTTTCCTTGCTCAGGCCCTTGCCCGGGAAGGACGCCATCATGCGCAAATCCGCGAGCGCCATGGGGAAGTAGAAGAGCATCATGTCGTTTTGGATCGCATCTTCTACATCGTGCCCGGCAAAGGCGTCGGGGTACTGGCGCACCAGCTGCAGCGCGTTGGCACGTGCCTGCTGCGGCGAAATTTCGCAGGGAATACCCTGCTCCGGCACATACTCCGCACCCACGCCCATGGTCAGACGTTTGCTAAACGTACCGGGCTTGAGCAGGTCGGCAATGCCGATCTTGTTGCCGCAGGACGGGCACTCAAACACACGCTGCGTTGACTCGCCCTCAAAGGACGCTCCGCAGAAGGGGCAGGGAATGCTCACGTGCGTCGCTTCTTGGAACTCCTGCGCCGTGCCGCGGTCCTCCCACAGCAGATGTTCCAGGACCGACTGATTGCGCCAGTGCGAATTGAAGAAATACCAGTCCGGGTCCTCCGGGCGCTCGAGTTGCGACACATGCGTGAGCTTGAGCAGTCCATCCACTACCGTCAACGGCGTATGGCGAATGCCCAAAGCGCTCTTGGGCTCTCCGGCGTCCGCCTGCCACGGAATGACCGCACCACAATAAGCGCACTCAAAGCTGCGCTTAGCTTGGTGCGAGTACATAGGGCCGCCGCAGTTTTGACATTTAATGGCAAACATCTCGTCCATGGAAACGTCCTCCTTTGCACAAAGCTGTCGACATTAAGTATGTCGAGCAAACAGGCACATGCCCATACCCATGTGGCCCAAAATGGACCACCCAGGCAGACGAGAAGGCTCGCTCGTTAGCACCGGCAGACCATTACTGCATTTTCTGAGCATCGGTGCACAGCGCCTCCGCGCGAGCTACACTATCCCCTTAAACATGATTGTGAGGACGACCGCTATGCTATTTGTAAATCGGCTGGTACATACGCTTGTTCCCGGCAGCGAGGGCGAGCCGGTCGATACCTCCTGCCGCACCAACGCGGGCTTCGCCGCAAGCCTCATCTGCATTGGCCTCAACATCACTCTGTGCCTGGCCAAGGGCATCGCGGGCCTGCTCGCCGGCTCCGTCTCCCTCATCGCCGACGCTTTCAACAACCTCTCCGATGCCTCGAGCAACATCGTAAGCCTGCTCGGGTTCCGCCTTGCCAGCCGCCCGGCAGACGAAGGCCACCCCTATGGCCACGGCCGCTACGAGTACCTAGCCGGTCTGTTCGTCGCCGTCCTGGTTTGCGCCGTCGGCATCAACCTGATCCTCGAGTCGGTCACCAAGATCATCAAGCCCTCCCCCACCGCCTACACGCTGGTCTCCCTAGCCGCTCTCGTCTTGTCCATGCTCGTCAAATTCTGGATGGCCGCATTCAACCGCGCGCTGGGCAACCGTATCGATTCCGAAACACTCATTGCCACAGCACAGGACTCCAAAAACGACGTCATCACCTCGGGTTCGGTCTTGATGGCGGCGCTTATTTCGCAGACGACCGGCTTTGACCTCGATGGCTGGGCAGGCCTGGGTGTGGGCATCTTCATCTGCATCAGCGGCATGGGTCTAGTGCGCGACGCCATCAGCCCGTTGCTGGGACAAGCGCCCGACCCCAAGCTCGTTCAGGCAATCCGCGACAAGATCATGTCCTATCCGCAGGTCTTGGGCACACACGACCTGATGGTGCACGACTACGGCCCCGGTCGTCAGTTTGCCAGCGCCCACGTGGAGATGCCCGGCGAGGGCGACGCATTTGAGCACCACGAGATTTTGGACACCATCGAGCACGACATCAAGCGTCAGATGGGCATCGGCATCACGTTGCACTGTGACCCCATCGCCACCACCGGCGACGACCTGCGCGGCTGGGTCAAGCGCGGCATCATGCAGATCGATCCCGCGCTCTCCATCCACGACCTGCACGAGCACGACGGGTTCGTTTCGTTTGACCTTGTGCGTCCCGACGGCTTTGACATATCCGACGAGGAGCTGCTGGAGCTCGTCACGCGCATCGTGCACGAGCGCCGACCCAATGCCTCATGCGTCGTTACGTTTGACTCGGGCTTTAGCTCGCCCGACCGTCCGGCCGAGCAGCTGTAGCCCGCTTAACAGCTAGTTTCCCTGAGCGCCCGAGATGCCGTTTTGCAGAGCGTTCCAGGCATCCGTCGCCATGCCGCCCAAGTTCTGAGCGGTGTCGCCCAGGTTCTGGGCCGTGTCGCCCAGCTCTTGGGCCTTATCCCCAAGCTCCTGTGCCTTGTTGCTCAAGTCCTCCAGCGTATTGGAACTCGAGCTGTCGGTACCGCTTTGGCCGTCGGGCGAGTTGCCCGAGCTATTCTTGTGCGTGAGTTGAATTTCGAGGTTGCCGCTGTCGTTATAGTAAGCAGAAGTAACGACCCAGTTGGCATCGATGACGGGCGTTGAGCCATCATCAGTCAGGACCACGGCATTCGAAAGATTGGCGCCGCGCGACTTGAGGAGCTTCTTGGCGTTGGACCAGTACTGCCCCGGGATATCGCTCAGATCGACGGTGCTAGACGAGGCGGACTCGGTTTGCTCGGCAGCGGTATCAGCCGTTGAACTCCCTCGCTTGTTGAGCATGCCCGACACAATGGCAAACACAACCGACAGCGCAAAGAAGATCGCCAGCACGATGAGGATCTTCTTGATCACGCTCGACGAACGCGACGGCTTCTTCTCCTCGTCCTCGCCATATTGCGGAATCGACTTGGGGTACTCGCGATACGGCTCGCGCGACTCGTAGCGAGACTGCGCCGTGCGAGGCATATACGTCGTCTGCTGAGGCTGCGGAATGGGATTTTGCGGCAGGTCATCATAGGGATTCGGCGTCGAGGCGGCATAAGAATCCTGCGGCGCGTAATCAAACGGGTCCGGAGCTGCGTCGCCATAGGAGCCTTGCGAAGATACAGCATAAGAATCCCGCGCTGTGTCGCCATAGCCCATAACCCGGGTTGGCTCGGCAGAAGGCTGCGTCGCGGCGGGGTCGGTATAACCGGGGTTGGGAACAACGCGGGTCGCATCGGCGCTATCGCCAGCCTGCGCGGAACCGTAGCCGCCCATCACGGTTGTCTTGTCCTGATCCATGCAACGATTCCTTTCCGTCGCCCGTAAGCATCAAGTTATCCATGCATTCTACCCGCGCAAAAGCCCATGATGGGCAAAGCCCGTCGGTATCTACAAGACAAGCGCGGCTAGAAACAAAAGCCCCGCCGTGCTGTGGGGCACGGCGGGGCGGACAGGCGGCAATAACGTCGCTCTTGCCTAGAACAGACCGGTGATGTTGCCGTCGTTGTCGACGTCGATGTTCTCGGCCGCGGGCACCTTGGGCAGGCCCGGCATGGTCAGAACACTGCCGGTCAGCGCGACCACAAAGTGGGCGCCGGCAGAAACCTTGAGCTCGCGCACCGTGATGCGGAAGTTCTCGGGAGCGCCCAGGGCCTTGGCGTTGTCGCTAAAGCTGTACTGCGTCTTGGCGACGCACACCGGCAGGTTGCCAAAGCCGTTCTCGCGCAGCTCGGCGAGCTGGCGCTTGGCGGCCGGCGTAAAGTCAACGCCGTCGGCGCGGTAGACCTTGGTGGCAACGGCCTCGAGGGCGTCAGCAACATCGGCGCCGTCCTCATAGGCAAACTTGAGCTCGCTCGGCTGCTCAATCAGACGCATGACCTCATCGGCAAGCTCGAGCGCGCCCTCGCCGCCCTTGGCCCAGACCTCGGAAAGCTTAACGTTGACGCCGAGCTTCTGGCACTCGGACTCGATGAGCGCAAGCTCGGCCTCGGTGTCCGCCGGGAAGCGGTTGATGGCGACTACGCAGGGCAGACCATAAACGTTCTGGATGTTGTCGACGTGACGCAGCAGGTTGGGCATGCCGGCCTTGAGTGCCTCGAGGTTCTCCTCGTTGAGGTCGGCCTTGGCGACGCCACCGTTGTACTTCAGCGCACGAGCGGTCGCGACGACCACGACGGCGCTGGGGCGAACGCCCGTCATACGGCACTTGATGTCGAGGAACTTCTCGGCACCCAGATCGGCACCGAAGCCGGCCTCGGTAATGGCGACATCGCCAAAGCGCATCGCCATACGCGTGGCCATGATAGAGTTGCAGCCGTGGGCGATGTTGGCGAAGGGACCGCCGTGGACAAACGCGGGCGTGCCCTCGAGCGTTTGCACCAGGTTGGGCTTGAGCGCGTCCTTAAGCAACGCGGCCATGGCACCCTGGGCCTTAAGGTCGCGGGCACGGACGGGCTCGCCGGCAAAGCTGTAGCCGACGACGATCTCGCCCAGGCGCTCCTTGAGGTCGCTGATACTCGTAGACAGGCACAGGATTGCCATGACCTCGGAGGCGACGGTGATATCGAAGCCGTCCTCGCGCGGCACGCCCTGGGCCTTACCGCCAATACCGTCGATGACGTGGCGCAGCTGACGGTCGTTCATATCGACGACGCGCTTCCAAGTGATGCGCTTAACGTCGATACCGAGCTGGTTGCCCTGCTGGATGTGGTTATCAAGCATGGCGGCCAGCAGGTTATTGGCGGCACCGATAGCGTGGAAGTCGCCGGTAAAGTGCAGGTTGATATCCTCCATGGGGATGACCTGAGCCCAGCCGCCGCCGGCAGCACCGCCCTTAACGCCAAAGACAGGGCCGAGCGAAGGCTCGCGCAGGGCCACGGCACTCTTGACGCCGCGACGACGCAGGCCATCGGCCAGACCGATGGTCGTGGTGGTCTTGCCCTCGCCCGCAGGCGTTGGGTTGATAGCGGTCACGAGGACGAGCTTGGCCTGGTGATCAGTCGGCTCGTTGAGCAGTGAATAGTCGACCTTAGCCTTGTCGAAGCCGTACGGAATAAGGTGCTTAACGTCGACGCCGGCGTTCTTGGCCACCTCGGTAATAGGCAGCGGCGTGACAGAACGTGCGATTTCGATGTCAGTAGGCATGGGCGGTCCTTTCGTTACCGGATGAGAAAAAGACCAATTCAGCATAGCACGGGCGCGCAATAGTAAAACGCCCATAACCGATGAACGGCGATATGTTTACCCGATGCCCGGCGATAGCCCAACAGCCCGCCAAAACAAAGCGCCCTAAACGGTAGGTTCAATCCCCAGGTGCTCAAAGGTGCGAAGGGTTGCCTGACGGCCCTGCGGCGTACGAATCATCAACCCGCACTGCAGCAAATAGGGCTCATAGACATCCTCGAGCGTGCCCGGGTCCTCGCCCACCGCGCTGGCAAGGGTCGTAAGTCCCACGGCACGACCGGAGAACGTCTTGGCAAGCGTCTCCAAGATACGAATATCCATCCAGTCCAGGCCGAGCTCGTCGATCTCGAAGAACTCGAGCGCCTGACGGCAAATATCGAGCTCGATGGGGCCGTTGCCACGCACCTGCGCATAGTCGCGCACGCGCTTGAGCAAACGGTTAGCCAAGCGCGGCGTGCCACGCGAGCGTGAGCCGATCTCGAGCGCGCTCGGATGGTCTATTGTCACACCCAGGATGGACGCCGAGCGCGTCACAATCTGCGCGAGTTCTTCGACCGTGTAGTAATCCAGGCGATATGAAATGCCAAAGCGGTCGCGCAGCGGGCCAGTCAGCATACCCGAGCGGGTCGTTGCCGCCACCAGCGTAAACTTGGGGATATCCAGGCGAATCGATCGTGCGGCCGGGCCTTTACCGATCACGATATCGAGGGCAAAGTCCTCCATCGCGGGGTACAGGACCTCCTCGACCGAACGGTTGAGGCGGTGGATCTCGTCAATAAACAGCACATCACCCGGCTGCAGGTTGGTAAGGATAGCCGCCAGGTCACCGGTGCGCGCGATGGCAGGGCCACTCGTGGTCTTGATCTGAGCGCCCAGCTCGTTGGCGATAACGGTGGCCAGCGTGGTCTTGCCCAGGCCCGGAGGACCCGAGAAAATCACGTGGTCGAGCGTCTCGCCACGGCTCTGCGCCGCTTCGATCAACACGCGCAGGCTCTGCTTGATGTGCTCCTGGCCACAGTAGTCGTCCAGGCGCTGGGGGCGCAAAGTGCGGTCGACATCGAGGTCCTCGGCCGTCAGCTCCGAGCCCACCATGCGCTCGCCGTGCGCCATGGATGCCGCCGGCGAGTTGCCGGGCGTCGCCCACAGGTCCTGAGAGTCATCGGCTTCCCACATCACGCATCCATTCCGAGTCGCTTAAGCGCCGCGCCGAGCAGATCCTCGACACGCATATCCTGCCCATCATACCCGCTCAGGGCAACCTCGGTCTCCTGCGGGCTAAAGCCCATGGAAAGGAGCGCCGCACGAGCGTCGTCGATGGCCGAGGGAACGGCGGCGGGAACCGGCATCGCAACCTGACCGGGGATTACGTCGACCGGAACAAAGCCCTTGTCCTTGGCAAAGGTACTCTTGAGCTCCAAGATGAGGCGCTGGGCGGTCTTTTTGCCCACACCGGGCACCTTGGCCATGCCCTTGTCGTCCTCGGCCATCACCAGGGAATACAGCTGTCCCACGGTATAGGTGGAAAGCACGGCGAGCGCCAGGCGCGGGCCAACACCCGACACGGACACGAGCCGGTCAAACATCGTGCGCTCATCCTTAGAGGAAAAACCGAAAAGTGTCATGGCGTCCTCGCGCACCTGCATACGCGTGTAGAGGCGGACCTCGCCGCCGGGCGTCGGCAACGTGGCCGCAGTGCTGCCCGAGATGCCGAGCTCAAAGCCAACGCCCGACACATCGACGACAGCAGAGCTCATCGTGGCCTCGACAAGCGTTCCGTGGAGCTGGGAGATCATCAGTATCCGGTTCCTCTCTGTTGATAGAACTCGCCGCCGGTAAGCGCCCGGGTGCGGCTGAGGTTAACGTGGCAGATGGCGCAGGCCAGGGCATCGGCGGCATGGTCGGGATGCGGGTCGTGATCGAGCTGCGTGAGCGTGCGCACCATGTAGGCGACCTGCCGCTTATCTGCGGCACCGGTACCCACCACAGCCTGCTTGATCTGCATAGGCGTGTACTCGCCGATCTCGAGCGCGCACTCCGAAAGCGCCACGAGCGCGGCACCGCGGGCATGTGCCGTGGGGATTGCCGAGCGGACATTAGCGCCAAAGTAGATGCTCTCGATGGCAGCGGTATCGGGTCGATAACGCTCCACGACACCCTTGAGGTCGCGGGCGATATGCGACAGGCGCACCGCGAGCGGACTACCCGCGCTGGTCTCGATACAACCGTAGGCACGGCAGCGAACCTCGCCACGCCGCTCCTCGATAATCCCCCAACCCGTATGGGCCAAACCGGGGTCGATACCCAAAATGACCAAGCCAACCTCCCCTCGCCACAAGTACGGCGCAAGACAAGGCCTCGCGCACTATTCACGAACGTCTGTTCTAGAATAACACAACAGCGACCGTATCTAACAAGCAAGGTTGAACCATAGGTTGAGCATAAGTCAGCGAGCGAGTCCCTGCCGTGGCAAGGTGTCGCGAAAGAGGAGCGCCGCGTACTTCTGTACGCAAGCGACGGTTTGAGCGGCAGATTGCCCGACAGGGGCTCGCGCAGCGTCGACTCGTTACGCGGTTTGGCAAAACCGCGTAACCTTGGCCCCGTCCCCAGTTTAGTTCTGCGAGAAGAATGGGAACTGTCGGGGATCCACCGGCGGATGCGGCATCGGACCACCCTGGGGACCACCTTGCGAGCCGCCCTGACCGCCCATCATCTTATCGATGGCGTCCTGAACCTCGCCCTCGAACTTCTTCATTCCCTCGTGCAAACGACGCTGACCGTCCTCGGAGCGCAGCTCCTCCATCTGCTCGGGCGAAATACCCAGTAGCTCGCCCAGCACGCCCATCATCTCGTTTCGCATGCGCTCACTCGTATCCTCGTCAGCAAAACGGCGCACCTCGGCGCGCGCCAGCGAATCGACCGACATACGCTCCTTGCCATTAAGCCCCAGGTCGGACCAGGCGAGCATGTACGGCCAAGAGCGCTCGGCAAACGAGCGGGACGAGACGATCGGTGCCGTCGGCAATATGCGGCGGGCAGCCTCACCCTGTCGAACGAGCATCAGCAGCAGCGAGCAGGCCTCAGGCTTGCCAGCGGCCATCGGGATGTCGTCGAAAGATCGATTGCGGTCCACGTGCGCCTCGAGCGCACCATCGACCTCACCCGGTTCGAGCCCACCGAGCAGCTGCGCCGCGCGGTCGAGCATGTCGACCGGACCGTCGAGCGTCGAGAGCGCTTGCGCCAGCACGCGTTCCATGCAATCCTCCACCGCGTTGAGCGTCACGAGCTCTTGGGGCACCACGGCAGACGTGCGGTTGCGCACACGTGCCACAAACTCAAGCGTCGACAGATACACATCGCCAAAGGGCGCAAAGTCGCCCTGGTAGCCGCCGGAAAGGGCGGGCGCCGCCAGCGCGTACTCGGTTTTGGACAGCGGGCTCAGCGCCATCGCACCCAGCTCGAGCGCCGTGTCCTCCAGCATGAGGCCCAACGTGCGCGAGCGCAGACGCTCGGCATCGCCCGCCGACACGTCGCGATCGAGCACACGCGCCGCATCCGGTGCATCGCGCTCGACGGTGCGAATGTGCAGACGCTCGGCGATGGCGCGGACGGCGGCACAGCGGGCGGCCTCCACCTCCTCCTGCGCCGGCGTAAAAATACGGTTGCGCCCCAGCACCAGGCCAATCACATTACGCGGGCCCAGAGCGTCGACGGCCAGCGCCGCCAGCAGGGACGACGGCAAGTCACCCTCGAGTGCCACCACAGCACGCGACGCACCGTGGGCTCGGGCGTTGTCGCGCACAGCGAGCACCAGCGCCTGCCACAGCCACTCCTCGGAACGAAACTCGGGCAATTCGTGATCTTCCAGGGCATCGAGCATCACGCCGCGCTGAATCTCCTGAACCAGCAGGCTCTCCTCAAAACACGGCGCCTGGGCCACCACGCGACCACAGTCGTCGAGCACAAACGAGCCGCCGGTATACACCGACTCGTCATAGGCACCGACCGGCGCCATGCAGGCAAACCACACGCTGCGCTTGGATGCGATCTTGCGGTAGGCGCCGCTGCGTACGGCGGCAATGGCAGCAGTCTCGCGGTCGGTCATGTCAAACGCGTTGAATTGGAAATACGCAATGAGGTCGACGCCAGTCGGCAGCATCTCGAGTTCGCGGTCCAGGTCAAACACCACGGCGATGCGCACGCCGTCCACGTCAAACACCGGCGGCGCCCAGCGCGTATCATTGTTCTCGCCGCGCTGCAGGGCAATGCTCGAACGCGCCGGCACCACATGACCGTCCTTGAGCATCATGTAGTCGAGCAGCGGCTGACCCTCAAACGAAACCGCCGCGGGCACGATGCAGATCATGTCAAGCTCCTGGATGCGCTCGGCGACACCAGTCAAGCCGGCAAGCATGTCGTGCTCAAAGTCGGCAGCGCCCACCAGGCCCCCGGGCATGGCGCCCATAAAGAGCGGAGCCGGAACGCACAGCACGCGCGCCCCGCGCCCGTGGGCCAGACGAGCCTGGTCCTCGATGCGGCCGCAAATGCCCTCAATATCACCCAGGCGCATATCGATCTGTGCAAGCGCGAACTTCATGGCTCAGCCCTTTCCGTCGTAAACCATCGTTGTCGCAGTAAAAGCGCCGGCCGCATAATGCAGTCGGCGCTCGCATGTGCATATGCTAGCTATGATACCCCGAGCGGGGGCGCGCTCCTAGAACGTCGCGGACCACAGCCCGTGCAGGTTGCAGTAGGCATAGACGGTACCGGTCTTGGAACCGCCGGCAAAAAACGTCGCGGGCTTCATGCCGGGCTCAAGGTAATGGATCTCCAGACGGCCCTCAGCCTCAAGGGCGATCCACTCAATATAGTGCTCGGGCAGGCTGGGGTGCTCGACCGAGCCAACGCGTGCGCGAATCACGTGACCGTCGCGCTCGGTCTCGACAACAGGCACGTGCTTCTCGTGCGCCGCGTCCTCAGTGTTTGCGGTCAGTTCCGTGCAACCGGCAGGGGTTGCAACGTCGTTGCCAAGGGCGGCAATGAGCTTACCGTCGGGGTCCTTAAAGAATTTCGCCATGATGTTCTCCTTTGCTGACGTGCCAATGTTCTTGATGGTTCTTATGCCCAAAGGCAGACAAACCATCCACGGCATTGCAAATGAACACATAACGGGCGCGTTAAGCGGTCGATGCCGGGGCGCGTCGGCAATTCCGAGCGCCCGGCTACGTATGCATCAGCGCGCAGGCTAGCGTCCCTCGCCGCCCAGCAGCGCCAGGACATCCTCGCGCGTGAACAGCGCCGACGAGATGCCGTCGCCGCCGAGCACGCTGTTGACCAGATCGCGCTTGGACTCCTGCATCTGCATGATGCGTTCCTCGATCGTGTCCTTGGCGATGAGCTTGTACACGGTCACGGTATGTTGCTGGCCAATACGATGCGCGCGGTCGGTCGCTTGGTCCTGCGCCGCCACGTTCCACCACGGGTCGTAGTGAATGACCACGTCGGCCGCCGTCAGGTTGAGGCCCACGCCGCCCGCCTTGAGCGAAATCAAAAAGACCGGAACCTCGCCCGCTTGGAACTGCGCGACCATCTTGGCGCGGCTCTCCTTAGACGAAGCACCCGTGAGCTTAAGGAAGGCGATGTCCTCCTTGGCCAAGCGCTTGCCGATGATATCGAGCATGCCCGTAAACTGGCTGAACAACAGGATGCGATGCCCGCCGTCGAGTGCGCCGTGCACGAGCTCCATGCACGTATCGAGCTTGGCGCTCCCCGTCTTGTAATCCTCGTAGTGTAGACGCGGGTCGCAGCAGATCTGACGCAGCTTGGTGAGCTCGGCGAGCACCTTGAGCTTGTCTTTCTTAAACTCGGATGCCTCACGGTGCTGCACCTGCTGGGCGATGCGGTCTTGGTTTGCCAGGTAAAGCTTGCGCTGCTCGCCGGTGAGCTGAGCCACGACGGTGTCCTCGATCTTTTCGGGCAGATCGTCCACCACGTCTTCCTTGACACGGCGCAGCACAAACGGCGACACGAGCGCCTGCAGGCGAGTGGCGCTGTCGCCCTCAGCGTGATCGACCGGGCTTTCGAAACGCTTGGCAAACGACTCGCGCGTGCCAAGCAGGCCCGGCATCAAAAAGTCGAAGATGCTCCAGAGCTCGGACAGGCGGTTTTCGATGGGCGTGCCCGTCAGGGCAAAGCGCACGCCGGCAGGCAGGCGCTTGGCAGCGCGCGCCACCTGCGTGAGCGGATTTTTAATGTACTGTGCCTCATCGAGCACCACGCGGGCAAAATCCTGCTCGACGTACTCGTCGATATCGCGCCGCATAAGGTCATACGACGTTACGACCACGTTATGCTCGGCCACGCCGGCAATCTGTACACGACGTTGAGCCTTGGCGCCCACAATGGCGCACACATCGAGCGACGGGGCAAAGCGCTCCAGCTCGGCAGTCCAGTTGTACACGAGTGAGGCCGGGCATACCACGAGCGTGGGCTTGGTGTCCCCCGCCTCCACGCGCGCCAGGATATGCGCGATCATCTGGAGCGTTTTGCCCAGGCCCATGTCGTCGGCCAAGATGCCGCCAAGGCCCAGGTGTTCGAGCGAGCCGAGCCACTGGTATCCGTCGACCTGGTAGCCGCGCATCGTTGCCTTGAGCGATGCCGGCACCGTAAAGTCCATCTTGCCGAGCGTGTCCAGGCGCTCGACGGTGCGGCGGAACGCAGCGTCGCGATCGGCCTCGAGCGCCGGCGTGCGTGCGAGCATGCTATCGACAAAAAGGGTACTCGACGCGGGAAGCGACACGCCGTCGAGCAGGTCGACGGCATCGACGCCTAGGTCCTCGGCAAGACCAAACGCGGCACGCGCTCCCTCATCCAGGCGCACGATGTCGCCGGACGTCAGGCGCGCGAACGTCTGGTGGCGCTTGTACGAGTCCAGATAGATGGCAAGATCTGCCGCCGAAAGGCCGCTCGCGCCCAGTTCGACATCGAGCAGGTTACTCTTGACGGTCGCGCGCACCGAGAGCTTGGGCGCAGGGCGGACCGAAATCTGGCGCAGACGGTCGCTGAGCATGACCTCGCCCAGCTCGGACAGGGCAGACAGGCCCTCGGTCAGCAAGTGGAACAGGCTCTCGTCATCGCGCTCCTCAAACGCCAGGCCGCCCTCGTAGAAATCGAAGTACATGGCAGCCGTGTCCATAACGCGAAACTCCGCCAGCGTATCGCGGGGCGGAACGCCGGGGCGTTGCTCTTCGAAAGGACTGCCCGGAGCACCAAGACTAAAGAGATCAGCCGACCAATCGCCGTAGGTAACCGTAATTTTGCAGGTCACAAGACCATCGTCGACGCCGATTGCCATGGCAAAGCTCGCCTCGGGTGCCACAGTATCGAGCGCGGCGGGCGCGGTGAGGTCGGTATAGTCGCGCAAAATGGGCAGCGCCATACGGCAGAACTCACCCACCTGCTCGGCGGCAATATGGGCGGGCGTGCGGCACGGCAGCAAGCGCGACAAAAAAGGTGCGGCATGCTGAGCAAATGCAGCGTCGGTACGGCGCGCGCGGCGCGTGTCAACCAAGTAGGCGGCATCGCCCGACGCAAAGCAGTACATATCGGCGGGCAGGCGCAGGTCATAGCTACCACCAGCCGCCGGCGCGATTTTGGCGGCAAGCAGCGGTGGGCGCTTAGCGGATGCCTCGTCCTCCCCTTGCGGAGACAGCTCAACCGCCACGTCGTAGGTGCGATGCGTCGTCATCCCCCGCGACCAGGCGGGCTCAAAGGAGATGGTCTGGCCGCGCAGCAGGTCCAGCACATATACGATGCTATGCTCGGACAGCGGCAACTGACGCTCGGCAACAAAACCGCTGCGGGCAAAGTCGTACGACGCCGAACGCGAGCTTGTGATGTCATCGAGATAGGCAACTGTCGTCACAACAAGGTTGAGCAGCTTTGCCGATGTTTCGTCAAAGGCCTCAGGTGAATGGACAAACGTGAGCTTCTTGCCATAGGAGAACGTGCCGCCGCGCACGTAGGCATCGGCCATGCCGTCGATGTCCTTGACCACGTAGGAGACCGATCCACAGCGAATGCGGAACTCGAGCGCCCAGCTAAAGCGGTCAGCGAACAGCGGATTGTAGTACGGCACCAACGAGGGCTCCAATGCCGCTTTGGGGGCGTCGGGATCAACGGCACCGGCAAGCTTGCGGCGCATGCTCGCCAGCTCATCCATGCGCGCGTCCGAAAGATCGGAGAGCGCCGCCACAAGGCTCGGGCTCGTGGGGACGGGCGCCGGAAAGGGAAAGTTGGGGTTGACGGCCGGCGCTTTGGGTGCGGTGCGCGCGGGCTGTTTCGACTGCGCCGTAAACGTGCGAACCGGCGTGCGCAAACCTTCGACGGGCTCGGCGCCGCTGGCATCCAAATACGCCAGAGCCGTGGCAATAGCGTGCTTGCACATACCGGGGTAACGATAGGCGGCGGGGCAATCGCAGTCGTAGTCGATCACCTCGTGCTCGTCCATGTCGAGCGCCACGTGCGTCTTGTACAGGTCGCCACGCGAACCGCGCACCGAGCCCTCGACCGTCACGTTTTTGGAGAAGCGCGAGCCGCTGTCCTCGATCGACAGCACGGCGCCGTTGAGCATGAGCGAACGCCCCTTCATAAAGGTGCCGCTCAACGCCGCCTCTTTGCGAAGCGCCTGCACAAACGTCCCCTGCGCCATCACTTCCTCCAATCTCACCCGGGGTAGCTTAGATCACCGTCACGCGGCCCTGGTTACCCACAATGGCCTTGGCCTCGGCCAGCAGCGGAATCGAACGCGCGTTGACCTTGGCAGGTACCTCGGCACGCAGCACGCGCCCGTCCACCTGCTCGATAAAGATCTCCACGCGGTCGCCGCCCGGGTTAGCGGTGAGCACCGTGGCCAGGCGCGCCATATTGCCCTGGCTAAAGCGGCTGTTGGGCACCATGACCTCAAACACCTTGGGCTTGTTGTTCTCCTCGTTGAGCTCGAGCGGCACGATCTCCTGCGCGATGATCTGGTCGCCGCGGTCCGAGCGCTCGAGCTTGCCCTTAATGCGCACAAAGGCATCGGACAGCTGCGCGCCGGTCTCGGGATCGACCTCGCCGTACAGGTACCCCTCGGCCTCTTTATAGGTCTTGGGGAACACGACGACGGTGGCCTCGCCTTCCATGTCCTCGAGCTGCACGATGCCCATGGGGTCACCGTTTTTGGTCACGCGCTTGGACACGCTCGAGACCATGCCGGCCCACCACAGCGCCTTGCCCTCGGGAATCTCCTGGTTGATGGTGCCGCCCGTAGGATTCTGAACTTCGTAGCCGGTATCGATCTGCGAGAACGAGAAGTCGCGCGCCTTGGCTAGTGCATACTCAAACGGGCGCAGCGGGTGGTCCGAGACATAGATGCCCAGAACCTCCTTCTCCTGACTCAACTTAAGGTGGCGGTCCCATTCCTGGCCATCCGGATCGGGCACGCTCACCTCAAAGCCCGAGCCCTCAACGTCGCCAAACATATCGAAGAACGACGTCTGGCCGCTCGCGCGATCCTTCTGGCGCTTTACCGCGGCATCGATGATGTTCTCGGGGTTGTTCTTGTCCACAAAGTGCATCATCTGGCGACGCGGATACCCCGTGGAGTCGAAGGCGCCTGCCTTGATGAGCGATTCGATCACGCGGCGGTTGGCCTGGCTCGAGTCCACGCGCTCGACAAAATCGTGCAGCGTCTTAAACGGACCGCCCGCCTCGCGCTCGGCGATAATCGCCTGCGCCACGCCGGTGCCCACGCCGCGGATGCCGGCCAGACCAAAGCGCACGCCCTCCTTGGTAGCCGTGAACTCGGTACCGGACTCGTTGACATCTGGCGACAGCACGGGGATGCCGTCGTGACGGCATGCCGAGACGTAGTGCACGATCTTGTCGGTCTTGCCCGTATAGGACGTCAGAACGGCCGCCATGTACTCGTGCGGATAGTGCGCCTTGAGCCACGCCGTCTGCATAACCAGGATGGCGTAGCCGGCGGAGTGCGACTTGTTGAAGGCGTAGGACGCGAACTCGAGAACATCGTCCCAAATCTTCTGGGCGACCTCGCGCGTATAGTTGTTCTTGATGGCGCCGTTCATCCAGTGGTCGTAGGTGGTCTCGTCGGAGCCATCCTCCCAGTGGAGCACCGTCGACGTGAGCAGCTTGATTTTCTTCTTAGCCACAGGCTTACGGATACGCGAGTCCGATTCGCCCTTGGAGAAGCCGCACATCTCGACGGAGATGAGCATAACCTGCTCCTGGTAGACCATGGTGCCGTAGGTTTCGCCCAGGATGTCGTCCAGGCGGTCGTCGTAGGAGACCGCCGGCTCCTTGCCGTTCATACGGTTGATGTAGGACGAAACCATGCCGGCGCCCAGCGGGCCCGGGCGGTACAGGGCGATCAATGCTACGACGTGCTTGTACTCGGTGGGCTTCATGTTCTTGATCGTGGCCGTCATGCCTGCGGACTCGACCTGGAAGACGCCGGCGGTGTGGCCGGAACCCATGAGCTTAAAGATCTCGGGGTCGTCAAAAGGAATCTCTTCCTCTTTGATGTCGATGCCGAAGTTCTTTTTGATGTTTGCCTTGGCCTTGGAGATAACAGTCAGCGTGCGCAGGCCCAAGAAGTCCATCTTGAGTAGGCCCATATCGGCA
>UQYE01000041.1:0-20182 GCA_900545145.1 uncultured Collinsella sp.
GCAAGAAGCCCTCGCTGCGCACTTCGTGCGGCGAGGGCTTCTTGCGTCCTGCGGAGTGCGCCGGAAAGTAAACATACGGCAGCCCCTGCGATGTCCTGTCTTCGGCGGAATACTGGCTGAGGGAATATAGTGCGCTTCGCGCGTTTGGAAGGGGCTTCGTGCTGCGGAATGCATTCAGAGGGAAACCCGTCGGGCCTCTTTGTCCTCGGTCTTCTGGGATTGGGGCTGAAGAGATTAAAGTGCGCTTTGCGCCTCGCGTCTTATCGATCGGGTTTGAGATGCATGTGGCGCTTCTCGACTTATGACTGTAGCGGCCGCGGTCCCGTTTGGGATCGCGGCCGCTCTGTTTTGGGTCAAATATGAACGTTGTGTTAATGAGTCGGTGGACGGTGGTGTTTTTCGGTGAGCGGCGTATCCTTCCAACGGTTTATCTAGTGTGTCAGTTGAAAGGAAGAGGGCGCTCGTCATTGTTTGAATGTGAACTGCCGTTTGACCACAAGACGTTGCATCTGGAACTCGAGGATAAGAACTTCGCGGGTGTGATGGAAGGTCACCAAAACGAGTTTAAGACTACGAAATCGCAGGAAGAGCTGGTAGAGGAGTCACTTGCCAACCCTTATGGCTCGCCTTCGCTCGAGGAGCTTTGTGCTGGCAAGAAGGATATCGTCATCATTAGCTCCGACCATACGCGTCCCGTTCCCTCGCGTGTGACGATGCCTATTCTGCTGCATCACATCCACGCTGCCGCTCCCGAGGCACGTGTGCGCATCCTGGTCGCGACCGGCATGCATCGCCCCTCGACGCACGAGGAACTCGTTAACAAGTACGGCGAGGAGATCGTCGCTAACGAGGAGATCGTCATGCATGTCGCGACCGACGACAGCATGATGAAAAAGATCGGTACCCTGCCTTCTGGTGGCGAGTGCATCATCAACAAGATTGCTGCCGATTGCGATCTGCTGCTTGCCGAGGGCTTCATTGAGCCGCATTTCTTTGCCGGTTTCTCTGGTAGCCGCAAGTCCGTCCTGCCTGGCATCGCCAGCTACAAGACCATCATGTACAACCACAACGGTCAGTTTGTGAACGATTCCCACTCGCGTGCCGGCAACCTGTGCCACAACCACGTGAGCGAGGACATGTTCGCCGCCGCCGAGATGGCTCACCTTGCCTTTGTGCTCAACGTGGTGCTCAACGGCAAGCACGAGGTCATCGGCTCCTTTGCCGGCGACATCCACAAGGCGCACGAGGCTGGCTGTGAGTTCGTGAAGAGCCTTGCCGGCGTTGAGCCCGTCGAGTGCGATATTGCCATCACCACCAACGGTGGCTACCCCCTCGATCAGAACATCTATCAGGCCGTGAAGGGCATGTGCGCTGCCGAGGCCACGCTTCCCGAGGGCGGCGTGATCATCGACGTCGCCGGTTGTGCCGACGGTCACGGTGGCGAGGGCTTCTATCACAACATCGCCGACAACGATCCGGCGGAGTTTGAGCGCGCCTGCATCGATCGTCCCAAGGACGAGACCCTGCCCGACCAGTGGACGAGCCAGATCTTTGCCCGCATCCTGGCGCATCACCCTGTGATCATGGTCACCGATCTGTGCGATCACCAGATGCTCAAGGATATGCACATGACACCGGTCAACACTATCGAGGAGGCGCTCAAGCTCGCCTTTGAGATGAAGGGTGCCGATGCCAAGGTTGCCGTCATTCCCGATGGCCTGGGCGTTGTTGTTGCGCAGCACTAGTGCGCGGCCTAAACGAATCGTTTATAACCGACAAGAAAGATAAGGTTTTATGCTTACCAAACTCCTCTGCGAATTCGGCGCGACGGCCCTCATGATCGTCTTTGGCGTGGGCGTGCACTGCGATACCGTGCTCAAGGGCACCAAGTATCAGGGCTCCGGCCACATGTTTGCCATCACCACCTGGTCTTTTGGCATCTCGGTCTGCCTGTTTGTCTTTGGCGGCGCCGTGTGCATGAACCCCGCCATGGTGCTTGCCCAGTGCATCGTCGGCTTGGTGCCGTGGGGCAGCTGCATCCCCTTCATGATTGCCGATATGCTCGGCGGCTTTGTGGGTGCCGTAATCGCCTGGTTTATGTATGCCGATGAGTTCAAGGCTTCCGAGGGCGTCGTCGACCCCATTGCCCAGCGCAACATTTTCTCGACCAACCCCACCACCGAGGGTACGAACTATGCCCGTAACTTCTTCTGCGAGGCTATCTGCACTTTTGTGTTCATCAGCGCCATCCTTGCTGCCGCTAGCCGCGCCGGCGAGAACGTTCTGATGCTCGCCATCTGCGTTGGCCTGATCGTTTGGGCCGTTGGCATGGGCATGGGCGGCATCACCGGCTTCGCCATGAACCAGGCTCGTGACCTTGGTCCTCGCATGGCCTATCAGGTGCTGCCGATCAAGAACAAGGCCGACAACAACTGGAAGTATGGTCTGCTTGTTCCTGGCATCGCGCCGTTTGTCGGTGCTATTGTGGCCGCGCTGTTTGTGCATGGTTTCTTGGGCATGTTCTAGTCCAAGACAATTGATATAACGCCCGGGTCCGGCATAGGTTAACTTTCCGCCGCGTCCTCGGACATGCAAGAAGCTCCCGCTGCGCACTTCGTGCGGCGGGAGCTTCTTGCGTCCTGCGGAGTGCGGCGGAAAGTTAACCTATGCCGGACCCTGCGGGAATCCAGTTGCGTTCGAACAAGCAACCAACATATATATCTGAATTTGAATGTGGTGGGCACATTGTTGCTAGGCGCTTTGAGGTGCGAGTGACACTTTGGGAGGCGTGGCGCCCTGGGTTGGGGTGATGCTTTGGGATGGGGGCCTTACTTAGCTGAAGAGGGGCTGTATGGCTGATAGGTAGTCTTTGGCTACGTCGGCTTTGTCGGCTTGGAAGTTGTGCCAGGCCCACCATTGGACCATTCCTACGAAGCTTGAGGCTATGTGGTGTAGTAGGAAGCTTCGGTCCATGGTGGCGGCGGGGCCGTTTGGGTCGGTGGGGACGGTTTCGGCTGCTCGTGACATGATGGTCTTGCGTAAGCAGTCGGCGAAGACGCGTGAGCCGGCGCCGGCTACGAGGGCTCGTACGCCCTGGCGGCGTTCCCAGAGGTTGTTGAGGATATGCTCGACTTGTACGAGCGGATCATCGAGCGGTGTGCCATCGTCGTCGAGGGCGTGGGTGCAGATGTCGCTCACGAGTTCGGACAGTAGGTCATCTTTGCTCTTGAAGAGGCCATAGAACGTGGCCCGACCCACATGGGCGCGAGCGATGATGTCGCCGACGGTGATCTTGCCGTAGTCCTCTTCGCGCAGCAGTTCGGAGAACGCCGCGACGATGGCGGCGCGGCTTTTTGCCTTGCGGGCATCCATGGCTATGCGTCCGTGTGAACGAGCAGGCAGCGGAGCGTACCGGAGCAACCCTCGTAGGGGCGCTTACCGGCGCCGTAGCCGACGGCCTCGATGCGGTAGCGGGCCGGCAGGTGCTCGGACGTGCGCAGTGCGGCGACGATGGCGGCGCCCGTGGGCGTCACGAGCTCGCCGGCGACCGGCGCGGGCGTGAGGGCGATATTGCCCGCTTGGCACAGGTTGACGACAGCGGGGACAGGAATGGGCATAAGGCCGTGGGCACAGCGGATGGTGCCGCGACCCTCGGAGAGCGACTCGACCACGATGTCCTCAATACCTAGGTCATCGAGGCAGATGGCGACAGAGCAGACGTCGACGATGGAGTCGATGGCGCCCACCTCGTGGAACATGACGGTCTCGGTCGTTTTGCCGTGGGCCATGGCCTCGGCGGCGGCGAGCGCGGTAAAGATGGCGAGCGCGCGACGCTTGGCGCCATCGCTTAGCTGCGAGTCATCGATGATGGCGGTGACGTCCGCCAAGGAACGGTGGTGATGGTGGTGGGCGTGATGGTGACCCTCGTGGCCATGACCGTGGGCCTCATGGTCATGCTCGTGGCAGTGCTCGTGTTCGTGCTCGCCATGATCATGATGGTAGTGCTCATGCTCATGTGTGTGCTCGGTGCCCGCTTCGTTGCCGTAGAGCCAGACCATGTCGTGGTCGTGGTTCTCGAGCTCCTCAGCCAGCTGAACATCAAAGTCGCAGGCGTCGATACCATGCTTGCTTACGCGTGTGACGGCGATCGTAAAGCCGTCGACCGGCAGCGTGGCGAGCTGCTCGCGCAGGTGCTCCTCGCTGGCGCCTAGGTCGAGCAGGGCCGCGACGGTCATATCGCCGCTGATGCCCGAGGTGCCGTCGATGATAAGCGTGTGCTGATGATTGGACATGGAATGCTCCTTAACGGGCGCAGGGCGTGCCGGCGCTCAGATGATTGATAAGACTTGCCTGGTAGGCGGCACCAAAGCCGTTGTCGATATTGACGACCGAAACGCCGCTGGCGCAGGAGTTGAGCATGGCGAGCAGCGCGGCTACGCCACCAAAGCTCGCGCCGTAACCCACGCTGGTGGGAACGGCTATGACCGGACAGCTTACCAGGCCGCCGACAACGCTCGCCAGTGCGCCCTCCATGCCGGCGATGGCGATGACCACCTGCGCCTGAGCAAGCTCCTCGGCATGCGCGAGTAGGCGGTGCAGGCCGGCGACACCTACGTCGTAGAGGCGGTCGACCTCGTTGCCATAGAACTCGGCCGTCAACGCGGCTTCCTCGGCGACGGGCAGGTCGCTCGTGCCGGCGCAGGCGACGACGATGCGTCCGTTGCCGGTAGGGGAGGGCTTGCCGCCCACGAGGGCGAGCTGTGCGTCCGGGACATATCCCAGGTCGATGCCGTTGCCGAGAAGCTCAGCGGTGCGCGCGGCTTTTTCGGCATCCAGGCGCGTGACCAGGATGCGCTCCTGGCCGGCATCGCGCAGTGCTTCGATAATGGCGGCAATCTGATCGGCGATTTTACCGGCCCCGTAGACAACCTCGCCGGCTCCCTGGCGCACCCCGCGCGAAAGATCAAGCTGCGCAAAGCCCAAATCGGCGGTCGGAGCCGTCTGGATGCGCGTGAGGGCGTCGGCAGGGGTGACTGCTCCGCCGGCAACATCGCTCAGCAGCTGCTCTAGATCTCGCTTATCCATATATGTTCCCTTCGACGGCGCAAAGTTTAGCACTCAAAGGGTATGTTTCCGAACACTAAGACAGAATTGTTCGGAAACTATAGGACAGACTGATTCAATTGCTAGACGGATTGGCTAGTCGCGCAGGATGATGTCCATGGCGAGCATCAGATTGCGCTCGTCGATGGCAAACGGGGCGGCCTCGCGCGTCTTGGGCTTGGCACAAAACGCGATGCCCGTGCCCGCGGCCTGAATCATGGGGATGTCGTTGGCACCGTCGCCGATCGCGACGGTGTGGGCCATATCGACGCCGCACTCAACTGCCCAGTCCAGCAGCTGGATGAGCTTGGACTCCTTGGTCACAATGTCGGCAGCCAACTTACCGGTGAGCTTGCCGTCCACGACCTCCAGACGATTGGCCAGGCAAAAGTCGATGGCCGCGGCGGCCACGATCTTATCGGCGACTTCGTGAAAGCCGCCACTCACGACGCCGACCTTCCAACCCTTGCTGTGTGCCGAGCGCACAAGCTCCAACGCGCCGGGGGTAAATGTCACGCGCTCAAAGGTGCGCTCGAACACGCTCTCGTCCAGGTCGGCGAGCAGCCCCACGCGCTCCTCGAGCGCCTGCTTAAAGTCAAGCTCGCCGCGCATGGCGCGTTCGGTGATCTGTGCCACCTGCTCGCCCACGCCGGCCTCTTCGCCCAACAGGTCGATGACCTCCTGGTTGATGAGCGTGGAGTCGATATCCATAACGATGAGGCGTGCAGTCATGGCGGGCCTTTCCGAGTGCTGTTTTATTGGGGCATATTGTCGCACGTGACGAGCGCGGGCGGGTGTCACGGCGCGTCAATTGTTTCGTCTCCGTCAAGTCTTTGGGCAGGAGCCACTTTTTCGCGGCACATCGACGCGAGTGCGATAAGATAGAACGCCATGTCTGGCTGCGCGGTTTACGCAGGCTGGGCAAATCTGTACGACGCCGCCCGGAACGACACGGGGCGGCACAGATCCATAAAGGAGGATCACTGGTATGAGCCAGACCCGTCCCATCGATGAGCATTCCATGCACACCCGTACCTGCGGCGAGCTTCGCTTCGAGAACGTGGGCGAAGAGGTCACCCTCACCGGTTGGGTGAGCCGTCGCCGCGACCACGGCGGCCTTATCTTCTGCGACCTTCGCGACCGTGAGGGCATCACGCAGCTTACCTTCGACCCCGAGCACTCCGACGGCGACGCCTTTAAGATCGCCGAGACCATGCGTCCCGAGTGGCCCATCAAGATTCACGGCGTCGTGCGCGCCCGTGGCGAGGAGACCACCAACACCAAGCTCGCCACCGGCGAGATCGAGGTCCTGACCGACCACGCCGAGGTGCTCAATACGTCCGTCACCCCGCCGTTCCAGATCGAGGACGGCATCGAGACCAGCGAGGACACCCGTCTGCGCTATCGCTATCTGGACCTCCGTCGTCCCGAGATGATGGCCAACCTCAAGCTGCGCTCCGACTTTACCTTTGCCATTCGCGAGGCGCTGCACAACCGTGAGTTCATGGAGGTCGAGACGCCCTCCCTGTTCAAGTCCACGCCCGAGGGCGCCCGCGACTTCATCGTCCCCAGCCGCATCCAGCCGGGCAACTTCTACGCCCTGCCGCAGTCCCCGCAGCTCCTGAAGCAGCTGCTTATGGTCGGTGGCGTCGAGCGCTACTATCAGGTTGCCAAGTGCTTCCGCGACGAGGACTTGCGTGCCGACCGTCAGCCCGAGTTCACCCAGGTCGATATCGAGATGTCCTTCGTGGACCAGAACGACGTTATGAGCGCGCTCGAAGAGGTTCTTGCCGATGCCTTCGGCCGTATGGGTGTCGAGATGCCCACGCCGCTGCGTCGCATGAACTACTGGGAGGCCATGGACACCTATGGCTCCGACAAGCCCGATACCCGCTATGGCATGCACTTGGTCGACCTGACCGACATCTTCGCCAACTCTAAGTTCAAGGTCTTTGCGACTGCCGCGAACGAGGAGGACTCTGTCATTAAGGCCATCAACGCCAAGGGCGCCGGTGCCTGGGCTCGCGCCAAGATCGATAAGCTTGCCGGCGTGGCTTCCACGTTTGGCGCCAAGGGCCTGGCCTGGATCGCATTCCGCGAGGACGGCTCCATCAACAGCCCCATCGTCAAGTTCTTCTCGGACGAGGAGATGACCGCCCTGCGCGAGCGCATGGACGTCGAGCCCGGCGACCTTGTGATGTTCGCCGCCGGCCCGCGCCTGCTCTCCGACGAGATCCTGGGCGGCATGCGTTCCCACATGGCTAACGCGCTCGAGATCAAGCGCGAGGGCCACGACTTCCTGTGGGTCGTCAACTTCCCGCTGTTCCACTGGGACGAGGACCGCAAGGCTTACGCTGCCGAGCACCAGCCCTTCACCCTGCCGACCGAGACCGACATCGCCAAGATCGAGGCCAATCCGTTGGCAGCCGGTTCTTGCACCTACGACTTTGTCATGGACGGCTTTGAGGCCGGTGGCGGCGGTATGCGTATCCACAACGCCGAGATGCAGATGTCCATGCTCAAGCTCCTGGGCTTTACCGAAGAGCGCGCTGAGTCTCAGTTTGGCTTCCTCATGGAGGCGCTCAAGTTTGGTGCGCCCCCGATGGGCGGTTTCGCTCTGGGCCTGGACCGCGTGTGCATGCTGCTCACCGGTTCCGACTCCATCCGCGACGTCATGGCGTTCCCCAAGACGGCCAGCGGCTCCGACCTCATGTCGGGCGCCCCGAGTGCCGTTAGCGGCGCCCAGCTCAAGGACGTCAGCCTGCGCCTGATGTAGGCAAGCGGCTACATATTGCCCGTAACGAGGGAAGGACACGTGCCTTCCCTCGTTTTTTATACGCCGAGATTGTGAGGGCATGGGATGACCGGGCGTTGCGGAAAGTACGTCCCGGAATCTGCGTCCAGAACGGGTCGCGCTTTCCCAAAGGGGGTCCTCTGGGAAAGCGCGACCCAGAATTCGGCAAAATAATGGGACACAGTTTTCGCTTGAGCGGTCTAACGGAAACTGTGCCCCAGAATGAGCGCTCAAAACGGGGCAGGCTTTCCGCAACAACTGTCTGGCGAAAAGCCCGGCCCAGTTTCCTACAGCGAGTCTCTCTGAACGAGCTGCGTGTGCATCACGGAGGTGGTGGGCTCGGCGCCCTTGATCATGTCGAGCGCAATGTTGGCGGCCATGTGGCCTTCTTCGCGCAGGGGCTGGCGGACGGTCGTGAGTGCGGGGACGCAGCGCGCCGCAATCTCGTGATCGTCGAAGCCGACGACAGAAACGTCCGCCGGAACGGATAGGCCTGCCTCGTTGAGTGCGGTGATGACGCCAGCCGCGATACGGTCCGATCCGCAGAGCACGCCATCGAAAGCAATCTCGCGCGCGAGGATCTGGTGCATGGCCTGATAGCCGTCTCCGCTGTTCCAGCCGGTATAGATAACGTTTGCGCCTGGGAGGTCTTCGCCCAGGACGGTGCGGTAGCCGCGCAGGCGGTCGACAACAGCGGGGTTGTCTTGCGGTCCCAACACGGCGACGATATCTTTGCGCCCGCGATCTTTCATAGCGAGTGCCGCAAAGCGTCCACCCTCTTCGTCGTCAGAGTAGACTGTCGAGAACACATCGCGATAGGGGTGGCCCTCGAGCTGGCCGCACAACACGGTGGGTACGCCCAGCTCGCGCAGCACCTCGAGCAGCTCGCTGCCCTTGTAAGGGGAGACGTCGATCACGGCGTCGAACGAGCGGCGCTCAAAGTGCTCGCGTGCGCGGTTGCGCTCATGCGTAGAAGACGCCTGCAAGATAACGGGCAGATAGGACGACTCCGACAGTTCCTCGGTAATGCCGCTCAAAAATTCGCTATAGGTGGGGTCGCTGAAGAGCTCACTCAGGGGCTCGGTCACGAGCACGGCGATGATTTCCGTGCGCCCGACAGCGAGCGCTCGGCCGCGAGCGTTGGGGACAAAATTGACTTTCTTGGCCGCCGCACGGACGCGCTTTTTGGTTTCCTCGCTAATGCGGGGCGAATCGTTGAGGGCGCGCGATGCCGTGGAGCGCGACACGCCGGCAGCTGCGGCAACCTCGGCAAGCGTAGGTGCGGTGCGAACTGGCTGGGTCATGGCGTCTCCTGGAAAATGCGGTCGATGTTGTCACTGATACGGGCTGGTGCGGATACAGCTTACTATAGTGCACCTGAACAGCGTTCATGATATCCGGTGACAGGTGTCGTTTTGCAACCAAGCCGCAATCGAATACGTCTCGTGTGGGTGAGATATCAGCGGGCGTGGCGGTTGCCTACGAGCTTAAGAACGATGTTTTGCGTTGAGTTTCGATATTCAGGGTGACATAAGTGTCGCGGTTGTACAACCGGTTGCACCGTTAATCCGGCCAAATCGACCGTTCAGCGGACAACCGGTTGCACAGTTTTTTGCATCGCCCGTAAGATAAGGACAACCGGTTGCACAAGAATCACTACGATGACGAAGGAGCATCACCATGGACGCCATTAACGATTGGGAAAACCAAGCGCTCACCCACAGGAACCGCCTGGCACCCCATGCGTACTTTATGGGTTATGAGACCGCCGATCTCGCTGCTACGTACAGCCGCGAGCTGTCGCGCGGGTTTGTCCAGCTGTCTGGCTCGTGGCAGTTCCGCCTCTTTGAGGGGCCTGCTGCCGTCTCCAACGAGGAGCTCTCCACGTACAAGTCTGAGTGGGATCACGTGGAGGTTCCGCACCTGTGGCAGGTAGACGGCTATGGCAACCTTGCCTATACCGACGAGGGTTTCCCGTTTCCGGTGGATCAGCCGTTCGTTCCCTCCGACGACCCCACGGGCGTCTACCAGCGCATCGTCAACCTTCCCGCCGTTCCTGCCGGCGCCCGCGAGATCATTCGCTTCGACGGCATCGAGAGCTATGGCGAGCTGTACGTCAACGGCCAGTTTATCGGCATGACCAAGGGCTCGCGTCTGTCCGCCGAGTTCGACGTGACCGACGCGCTCGTCGAGGGCGACAACCTGTTTGCGGTCAAGGTCCTGCAGTACAGCGATGGCAGCTATATCGAGGATCAGGACATGTGGTGGGCTTCGGGCATCTTCCGCGATGTGTACCTTATGCAGCGTCCCGCCGCGCACCTGGTCGACTTTAGGTTCCGCACGCACCGCGAGGGCGATGCCGCTCTGATCACGCTCGATACGGTGGCCGAGGGCGCTACCCGCGTCGTGTTTACGCTCAGCGATGGCGAGAACGTGGTCGCTACGGGCGAGTGTGTCGACGGCCATGCCGAGTGCAGCGTTGCCGATGCCCACTTCTGGAACCCCGAGGACCCCTTCCTCTATGACCTTACGTTTGAGGTCTACGACGGTGACGAGGTCAGCGAGTACGTTCCGCATCGCCAGGGCCTTGCCGAGGTGACGGTCGAGGGCAATCATATCTACCTCAACGGCACCTACTTTAAGATGCATGGCGTCAACCGCCACGATCACGACGATCACAAGGGCCGCGCCGTGGGCCTCGATCGCATGCGCCGTGACCTGGAGCTCATGAAGCGACACAACATCAACGCGGTGCGCACCTCTCACTATGCCAATGACCCGCGCTTCTACGAGCTGTGCGATGAGTATGGCATCATGCTGGTCGCCGAGACCGATATGGAGAGTCACGGCTTCGAGAATATCGGCAATATCGCCCTGGTCACCGACGACCCGGCATGGGAGGCGGCCTACGTCGACCGCATTGAGCGCCTGGTGATGCAGGAGCGCAACCACGCCTGCATCATTATGTGGTCGATGGGCAACGAGAGCGGCTATGGCTGCAACATCCGCGCGATGTACGCCAAGGCTCACGAGCTCGATGATCGTCCGGTCCATTACGAGGAGGACCGCAACGCCGATACCGTCGACGTCATTTCCACGATGTACTCCCGTGTGTCGCAGATGAACGACTTTGGTGAGCATCCGTTCCCCAAGCCGCGCATCAACTGCGAGTACGGCCACTCCATGGGCAATGGCCCCGGAGGCCTGTCCGAGTACCAGGAGGTCTTCGATCGCTGGGATTGCATCCAAGGCCAGTTTATCTGGGAATGGTGCGACCACGGTTTGGCTGCTGTGACCGAGGACGGCGTTGCTTACGATATGTATGGTGGCGACAACGGCGATTACCCCAACAACAGCAACTTCTGCATCGATGGCATGGTGTTCCCTTGGCAGCAGCCGAGCCCGGGCCTCACTGAGTATGGCCAGGTCATCTGCCCGGTTCGCATGGCTTATGACACCGAGGCGGGCGAGCTGACCGTCACGAACAAGCGCTGGTTTACTACCCTCGAGGATGTCTGCCTGTCGGCGGAGACCCTGGTAGACGGCGATGTAGTGTGCCGCAAGACGCTTATGCCCGGCGCGGTGGCTCCCGGCGAATCCGTCCAGCTGCCACTGGTGATTCGCGAGGCCGCGGTAGGCGAGACCCTGCTGACCGTGTGCGCCTACACCATGGCGGCTCACGCCTGGTGCGAGCCGATGTTCCAGCTGGGCGCAAGCCAGTTTGCCATCGCAAACCATCCGGCGCCGGCCATCGCCGCCCCCGCTCGTCCTGAGCTTACGGTCGAGGAGACCGAGCAGGAGATCCGCATTCACTCCCTCAACGGCGAGCTGACCTTCAGCAAAGTCAACGGTACCGTGAGCGAGTGGAAGGCATCCGGCCGCGACGTAATGGCCTCTGGTCCCCAGGTTGGTTTTTGGCATCCGCTCGTCGACAACCACGCTCAGGAGTATGACTCCCTGTGGAAGGACAACTTCATCGATGTGATGCAGACGTCTACCCGCAAGGTTTCTTGGAAGCAGGACGGCAATGCGGTCGTCGTTACCGTGAGCCAGCGTATCGCTCCTCCCGTCCGCGCGTTCGGCATGCGCGTCGAGCTCGTCTACACCGTGCTTCCGAGCGGTCGCGTCGACCTCAAGGTTTCCGGCGAGCCCTACGGCGATTACTCGGATATCATCCCGCGCATCGGCATCTCCTTCGAGGTCTCCGGTTGCAATCGTGCCGTCGAGTGGTATGGCCACGGCCCGGGCGAGAACTATCCGGACTCGCTGCGCGCCAACCCGGTCGGTCATTACCGCACTACGGTCGACGACATGTTTACGCCCTACGTTATGCCTCAGGACTGCGCCAACCGTGAGGGTACCCGCTGGGTTGCCCTGCGCTCCAGTCACGGTGACGGCGTGTTGGTGACTCGTCCGGCTGATGCCGCCTCCAACCCGTTCTCGTTCTCGGCATGGCCCTATAGCTGCGAGACAATCGATAACGCCAAGCACGTCTACGACCTTGTCAAGGGCGATACGGTCACGGTCAACATCAACGACCAGCTGCTCGGCCTTGGCTCGAACTCTTGGGGTTCCGAGGTACTCGATTCCTACCGCACCCGTTTTGAGAGCTTCAGCTTTGAGGTGTCCCTGCGACCGCTGACGTCTGCCGATCTGGCTCAGGCGCTGGCACCCATTAAGGAGGCATAAGTCATGCATGTCTTTAACTCGCGCGCCGATTTCGACGCTCAGATGAAGTCTGTCAAGAAGTGGATGCGCACCGGTCAGGCGCTCGATGGCGTTGCCGACCTGCAGCACGACGTGGCGTACTCCATCGGCGACTCGTTGGTGTACTGGTGGGTGAACGCCCACGAGGCGGCTACCGCCGACCTGGTCGGTCACCGTCGCTACCATGCCGTGCTCGCCCCGCTCGACGGCGACCTGACTGTCGAGGTGGCTTCCAAGACGGATCTTACCCGCACGCGCGCCTACAGCGATATCGACGATCGCGAGCGCTTTGAGGGTACGGGGGAGACCGTGACGATTCCTGCCGGCGGCGTTGCCGTCGTCGAGATCGACGAGGCCTACCGTGTCGTGGCCGATGCCGCGGATCCCCGCGTCGTGGTACTGCACGTGACGGTTGAAGGTTATTCCTTCCCCAACAAGTAGTATTCGTCCGTTTGGACGTTTGCTTCGCGCCGTTAAGGGGGATGGCTTTGTTGACTCCCTTTTCCCCATTCCCCTTAGCAGGTGCGTCGTCCACGATTGCGCTTGCAGTCCGGACGGTTTTAGATGAGATATAACGGATGATTGGGAGGGCTTATGAGCTCTGAAAAACGAGGAACGATCGGTTCGTTCGCTCTGCTGGGCATGACGGTCGCCGCCGTGTTCGGTATCAAGAACATCATCAACAACAACGCGGCCATCGGCTTGGCAGCTGCGCCGTCGTTCTTCTTCGCCACGCTTTTGTACTTTGTCCCCTATACCCTGGTTACCGCTGAGTTCGTCGGCCTCAACAGGGACTCCGAGTCTGGCGTGTACGCATGGGTTAAGACCTCGATGGGTGGTCGCTGGGCGTTCCTGACGGCATTTAGCTACTGGTTCGTTAACCTGTTCTACTTTGCGTCCGTCCTGCCCAACGTCATCATTTACGCGAGCTACGTGTTCTTTGGTGCCAATGCCGAGCTCTCGCAGCTGTGGATCACCATTATCGAGATCGTCGTCTTTGCTATCGCCACGTGGGTTTCGACCAAGGGCGCTAAGTGGATCGGCTCCATTTCCTCCTTCGGCTCGACCGCGGCTCTCGGCCTGACTGCCGTGTTCATCTTGCTGTCCCTGGCTGCTGCCTTTGGCGGCGTCGAGTTCGCTACGGCTCCTACCCCCGCTAACATGGCTCCCGACATGAGCAACTTCGCAACTATGTGGGGCTTCTTCGGTACGCTTGCCTGGATCATCCAGGGCGTTGGCGGCGCTGAGTCTGTCGGCGTGTTCCTTAACGACCTTAAGGGCGGCGTCAAGGCCTTCGTGCGCACCGTCGTTATCGCCGGCCTGACCATCGGCCTTCTGTACGCAGGTGCTTCGCTGCTGGTCAACCTGTTCATTCCCGAGGGCGGTGTTGCCATCTCCACCGGTATCTTCGACGTATTCGGCGCTGTCTTTGCCCACTTTGGCATTCCCATGGAAGTGTCCACGCGCGTCATTGGCCTGATCCTTCTCGCTGCCACGCTGGGCTCCCTCATGATGTGGACCTCTGCTCCCATCAAGGTCTTCTTCACCGAGATCCCCAAGGGCGTCTTTGGTAGCAAGATCGTCGAGCTCAACGAGCACGGCATTCCCGCCCGCGCCGCTTGGCTGCAGTTCGCCATCGTCGTCCCCATCCTGATCATCCCGGCCTTGGGATCTGGTAACCTCGACGACCTGCTCATGATCGTCACCAACATGACGGCTGCCACTGCTCTGCTCCCGCCGCTGCTGATCCTGCTTGCCTACTTTATGCTGCGCAAGAACTTCGACGCCGCTCCCCGTGACTTCCGCATGGGCTCGCGCAGCTTTGGTCTGGTCGTTGCCGCATTCCTGCTTGTGGTCTTCTGCTTTGTGCTTGTCTGCGGCACCATCCCGCTCGATCAGCCGCTGTGGCTGACGCTGGTCTACAACGTTGGCGGTGTGGTTGTCTTCCTGGGCCTTGCCGTGATGTGGTACAACCGCTATATCAACCGCCTGCGCGAGACCGATCCCGAGGCCGCCGAGAGCGAGCTGCGCCCCTCCGTCCTCGACATGATGGAGTAGCGGCTAGGATTAATCTACGGCTGTGGAATAAATCGGTTCCCTTTCCTAAGGAGGGGCCTTACGAGGCCCCTCCTTTTGTGTTTTGGGGCATGGTTTTGGACCCCGTGGTCAAAAAATGCCAAATATGAGTACTGTTGCAAAAGAGGTGTCATATTTTTCGGCCTGTTCTGAGCAAAAACGGGCTCAAAATCAATTTATATAACCCCCTTTAAAGGGCGTTTGACGGCTTTCAACCTCTTCGAATCGCTCAAAGGAGGCAATTTGCTCTCGATTTTGCTGCTACTAAATTGGTGACAGTACTCATATTTGCCACTTTTTGCCCACGAGGTGTTCAGAGGAGCTCTCGACAAGCATCTAACGCTACAATAACTACCACGTGGCTGGGTTTGCCGGCCGAATGTGCGATGCCGCGGGAGGGGACATGGTCGAGTTTACAAAGACGATTAAAGATCCGTTGGGACTGCATGCCCGCCCGGTTGCGCTGCTTTACGACATCATTGCCAAGCATCGTAGCAACGTATCGGTCAGTATCGGCGATCGCCATACCGACGGCCGCGATGTAATGGGGCTCATGGCTCTCTACGGCGAGTGCGGCGAGGACATCATCTTCCGCGTTTCGGGCGTAGACGAGGCTTCCTGCGTCACATCGATCAGAAACCTCTCGCTCTAAGCATGACAGGGCGCGGCAAAGGACAGCTCTTTGCCGCGCCTTTTTGTTTCGTATAGGAAACTTTTTCGAAATCTAAATGGGGACCCTTTCCAAAAAGTTAACCACGTGCTAGTTTACTATAGCGAACATAGACGTGGTTAACTTTTGCTGCGTCGATGTTGAGGACGAACTGACGTTAGGAGCTCACTCATGTCTTGCGGACCGCAGATGCCGGCTATGCCGCTTTCGATGGTAAAAGCGGGCGAAACCGTGCGCGTGTCTCGCGTAAAGGGCAATGAGGATATGAAGCACCATCTCAAGGACCTCGGCTTTGTCGAGGGCAACGAGATCCACGTGGTGAGCTCGAGTGGCGCCAATATCATCGTCACGGTGCTGGGTGCACGCTTTGGTATCGATTCCAAGGTTGCCATGCACATCATGACCGTCGGTTAGTTCGCAGCATTTCGCAAAAAGCTGAAAGGGGGACAAGTACATGAAGACGTTGGGTGACGTCAAGGTGGGCGAGAGCTCTACCATCGTCAAGCTTCACGGTGAGGGTGCACTGCGCCGTCACCTTATGGACCTGGGGCTCATCAAGGGCACGTCGTTTAAGGTCGTAAAGGTCGCACCGCTCGGAGATCCGGTCGAGATCAACGTGCGCGGCTACGAGCTTTCCATCCGCAAGGAGGAGGCTGCCGTCGTCGAGGTCCAGTAAGGGCCAGCGGCGAGTATTTCTGCAGATAAAGTTAGGTTTTTCTAACTTAATGCAGCAACTTTGAAGCACATTATCCAGCTCGCGCGGAGAAAGCAGCGCGGGCACACAAGGAAGAAGGATTGAATGGCGGATTCTCAGATCCATGTCGCGCTGGCGGGTAACCCCAACTGCGGCAAGACCACGCTTTTCAACCTGATCACCGGCGCCAACGGCTACGTTGGCAACTGGCCCGGCGTCACGGTTGAGAAAAAGGAAGCCAAGCTCCTGAGTGACAAGAACGTCACGATTACGGACCTCCCCGGCATCTACTCGCTTTCCCCCTACAGCCCCGAGGAGCAGTGCTCGCGCGACTACCTCATGAGCGGCGAGCCCGATGTGGTCGTCCAGGTCGTCGACGCCACCAACCTGGAGCGCAACCTGTACCTGGCACTTCAGGTCATCGAGACCGGTCTGCCCGTGGTCGTTGCCCTCAACATGGCCGACCTCGTGGAGAAGAACGGCGATAAGATCGACACGGACAAGCTTTCCAAGAAGCTCGGTTGCCCGGTCATGATGATCTCGGCCCTTAAGAACAAGGGCATCACCGAGCTCTTTGAGCAGGTCAAGAAGTCGGCGGCTGCCAAGGCCGACGTGCCGGCGCATAAGTTTGATTCCGCCATCGAGGACGTTCTGACCCACATCGAGAACAACCTGCCGGCGAGCGTTCCCGCCAACAAGCGTCGCTACTACGCCGTCAAGCTGTTTGAGCGCGATGCGGACGCCTGTAAGCTCATCAACCTTACCAAGGAGAAGGCCGATCGCGTTGAGCAGCTGGTCGCCCAGTGCGAGCAGGATTGCGACGACGATGCCGAGTCCATCATCACCGGCGAGCGCTATGGCGTGATCGCCCACATCATCGACGAGTGCCTCACCAAGGCTCCGGCCAAGATGAGCACCTCCGAGAAGATCGACCGCGTGGTTACCAACCGTATCTTGGGCCTGCCGATCTTTGTGGTCATCATGTTCTGCGTGTACTACATCGCCGTTTCTACCCTGGGCGGCACGGTGACCGACTTCACCAACGACCAGCTCTTCGGCACCGACGGTTGGTACGTGCTCGGTCAGGGTCGCGATGCGTATGATGCGGCTGTCGAGGCTGTGGGTGAGGACGCTGCCGATTCGATTGACCCGGCGGAGTACGGCCCCTATGTCCCGGGTATCACCACCGTGGTGCACGACGCCCTCGTGGCGGGCGGCACCGAGGACGGTGGCCTGGTCGATTCGCTGGTCTGCGATGGTATCGTCGGCGGCCTGGGCGCCATCTTTGGCTTTGTGCCGCAGATGTTCCTGCTTTTTGTGATGCTGTCTTTCCTGGAGGACTGCGGCTACATGGCGCGCGTCGCCTTCATCATGGACCGCGTGTTCCGCCGCTTTGGCCTGTCCGGTAAGTCCTTTATCCCCATGCTCGTGTCCTCGGGCTGCGGCGTCCCCGGCGTCATGGCCACCAAGACCATCGAGAACGAGAAGGACCGTCGCATGACGGTCATGACCACCACGTTCATTCCCTGTGGCGCTAAGCTGCCGATCATTGCCCTGCTCATGGGTTCCATCATCGGCGATTCTTCCACCACCGCCGCGTGGATCAGCCCGCTCTTCTACTTCCTGGGCGTCTTTGCCGTCATTGCCTCGGGCCTCATGCTCAAGAAGACCAAGCTCTTCGCCGGCCGCCCGACGCCGTTTGTTATGGAGCTTCCTGCCTACCACTTCCCGGCGATCCGCTCTTGGGCGCTGCACGTGTGGGAGCGCTGCTTCGCCTTTATCAAGAAGGCCGGCACGGTCATCTTTGCGTCCACCGTCGTCGTTTGGTTCCTCTCCAACTTTGGTAGCTACAACGGTTCCTTCGGCTTCCTGCCTGCGATGGACGGCATCCCCGAGGAGTTCATGGACTACTCCGTGCTTGCCATGCTCGGCAACCTGGTTGCCTGGATCTTTGCCCCGCTCGGCTTTAGCACCTGGCAGGCAACCGCGCTGACTGTCTCTGGCCTTGTCGCCAAGGAGAACGTCGTCGCCACCGCCGGCTCGCTGCTGTCCGTGGCCGACGCCGCCGAGACCGACCCGAGCCTGTGGACCGCGTTTGCCGGCATGTTCCCGACCATGGGCGCTTGCGTTGCCTTTGGTGCCTTTAACCTGCTGTGCGCTCCGTGCTTTGCCGCCATGGGCACTATCCGCAATCAGATGGACTCCGGCAAGTGGACCGCGATTGCCATCGGCTACGAGTGCGCCTTCGCTTGGGTGATCGGCCTGTTCATCAACCAGTTCTACAACCTGTTTGTCCTTGGCCAGTTTGGTATTTGGACGGTTGTAGCCATCGTTCTGCTGGTTGCGATGCTCTTCCAGATCTTCCGTCCCATGCCTAAGCACGCCTGGACCGACGAGGACGAGACCAACACCGCTTCCGCCGCAGTTTCCGCTTAAGTCCGAATAAGGATTAGCCCCTTTCCACGAGCCCGGGTGTCCCAGCGACACTCGGGCTTTTTGGTGAGGGAGATGTGGCGTTTCCGCAGATAAAACCGACCAAAATATACCTGTCCCTTTTTGGCAGGTGGAGAATGGGGTAAAGTAAGTGGTGGTTAACTAGAGGAGGCTTGCTATGGCACCTATCGATATTGTTGTACTGGCTGTTATCGGCATCGCGTTTGTCGCCGTGTGCGTGCGCATTTATCGCAAGGGCACCTGCGCCGACTGCGCTCAAGGTGGCGTTTGCACGGGACATTGTTCCAATAAAAAAACCTGCGCCGCGCTTAAGGGCGTGGACAAAATTGCCGAAGACCTGAGCCGCGGTATCAAATAAGGTCCAGGCACCCAAGCGTCCCGCGAGCATCCGTTCGCGGGGCGCTTTGCACATTTGGGGGAGAGCGCGGCGAGTTGAAGAGTGATTTTGGGGTATCGTTACCTGTACTGTTAATTGGCAACTTATCTATAACGGAGTAACCCCATGAGCGCTCGCGTAACCATGAAGGACATAGCCGCCGAGCTTGGCGTTTCCATCAATACCGTGCATAAGGCCCTGACGGGCAAGGCCGGCGTGAGCGAATCCGTGCGTGCCAAGGTGAATGCCAAGGCCGAGGTCATGGGCTACCATCGCAACACAAGTGCCTCAAGCCTGCGGCGCAAGGATATCAACCTGGTGTTTTGCCTGCCCCGCGCATCGCGCGAGGGGGCGTACTTTTTCCGTTACCTTTGGGAAGGCTGCAACCGCTTTGAGCAGGAGGTCATCGATCAGGGCATTACGGTTGAGCGCGTAGAATTTGGCGTGGGCGGCTACGCCGATGCGCTCGAGCAGATTGATGAGCGTCTGCAGGTAGGCGAGAAGATTGACGGTCTGCTTGCCTATGTTCCGGGCGATGACCGCGCAACCGAACTCTTGAGGCAGATTGCCGAGGCGGGTGTGGCGATCGAGCTCGTCGACGGCGACCGACCGCACCTCGATCGCCTGGGTGCCAGTCTGGCGGACTATTCCGCGGCGGGCAGTCTTATGGCAGAGCAGGCGGCTAACCTGGTCCACGCTTCTGGGGCTGACGCCCGCGTGCTCCTGTTGGCGGGCGACCCCTATACCGACTCGCACTATCTGACCGCCCGCGCCTTTCATAATTACCTGCGCGAGCACGATATTCCATGGCGGGTTGAGGACCTTGCCGGTGCCCATGCGCAAGTCAAACAGCTCGAGCGCGAGCTTGAGCAGCGCTTGAGTGCGCCGGATGCTCCCGAGCTCATCTGTAGCGTTTTTGCCGTTGGTTCCGAGGTGGTCGCTGACGCGCTTGTTTCGAGCGGCAAGGCCGGCAAGGTCATGGTAATCGGCAACGACCTGTTCCCCGAGAGCGCCCTGGCCTTACGCCGTGGCATTTTTACCAATATCGTCTATAAGGACCCGGTGAGCTTGGCCTACCGTGGTGCCAAGACCTTGGGCGAGTATTTGCTGTGGGGTAAAACTCCGGCGGAGCCCGTGCAGAAGGGTGCTGTGGAGATGGTGTTTGCCAGCAACGTCGACCGCTACTGCGAGCTTGCGGGAATTTAGCCGTTTGGTCAGGTACCCCCTCTTGCGACGTGCATTTTTTGGAGTATTCAGCAATGGCGTGTTCCGAAAGAGGCTCAGAACGACTGTTTTAAGTGCCTCCGA
>UQYE01000042.1:0-19973 GCA_900545145.1 uncultured Collinsella sp.
GTGGTCTTGCCGTGGTCAACGTGACCGATGGTGCCGATGTTAACATGCGGCTTAGTGCGCTCAAACTTCTCTTTGGCCATAAAGCCCTCCTCTTAACAGGTCGTCCCCGGACGGGACTTTGCCTTTATACCATAGTGGCCTCTCAACATATTATTGAGAAGCCACCGTGTTACCTATGGTAGCGGTGACTGGATTCGAACCAGTGACGCCACGGGTATGAACCGTGTGCTCTAACCAACTGAGCTACACCGCCGGATGGAGCCTGCAACCAGACTTGAACTGGTGACCTCTTCGTTACCAACGAAGTGCTCTACCGACTGAGCTATACAGGCACTTGACGGGTGGGAGCTATAGGATTCGAACCTATGTAGGCAGAGCCAACGGGTTTACAGCCCGTCCCCATTAACCACTCGGGCAAACTCCCAATCGTTCAAGTATCCGCAGGTCCTTTGGTCTTTTGGACCGCCGCCCCCGCGAACGAAAAAGATAATACGATGCAACCTTGGGGGCTGTCAACGAAAACCTCTAGATACACGGTTCCGGGCGTATCTATATAGCCGTGACCTGCGGTTTTATTGAGTTTGGATGTGAAGGACAGTGGTTTTGGATACAGAGGTGACATTTCCCAAGGTAACACTTTGGCGTAGTGGAGTACACCTTCAGGATCGAACTTCGATAACAGCCTATTTGCACCTATATATAGGTCGAGATCGGGCTTCCGTGGCAGATTCGAGCGTGGATTTTCTCCCGTTTGAAATCGAGCGTGGACAATCTCCCACTTTTGGCGTGTCTCCAAGGCCAAAGTGGCAGATTTTCCACGATCATTCACTAAGCGGGAGAACTATAGAGCCGAACTACTCGGGCCAGGCCAAAGTAGACCCATAGAGCGGCTCCCCCTTGGTGCAGGGGTAGCGACTCAAGTAACACGACGATAGCAAGTCGAAGAAATAAGTCATGGCATATTTCGAATAAACGCCGAGTCGGTCAATTCCGTTTCCCGCATTACCAAGACGATATACACGGTCAAAAGAGCTCGATTTGTCATCGTTGCTAAACGCAGTAATTAGAATCTTCCTGCCCGAACGGCAATCAAGATACTCACGCGCCTGTGACGCAAATAGCCCGGAGACCGATACGAGAATTATCAATGACTGCGAAGCGTCTCCCATGTTTTTCAATTCCGCGACGTTAGCCCCAGCAACTATGCGAACTATCTTGCCCGCATAAAACATTTCCTGCTGAAATCGTACGAGATTGGCGCTCACATTATTGGTGCACCAGATTTCAACGTTTTTATGGCCATCAATTTCGTCGGCAAGGTGCTTAATAGCGATATCGGACACGCCGCTTTCAACCTCAGCGAACATCTCGATCATGCGAACGTCGAGCTCTGCCCTGTACTCCTCGTAGCCAAATTCCTCCTCTCGATGGCTTAAGTCGCTTGGAAAGACTGATTGAGTAAATGATTCTTTCAAATCGCTAAGAGACTGGTAGCCCAATCGATTGCAGAAACGACGAACAGCGGAACGGGTCACGAATGCATCGCGGGTTATAGCGGCAACATTGATTTCGCTCGAACGCCTAATGTGAGCGATGAGATATCGAGCGATGGCGGCATCGTTTGACCCAAACTCGCTGTTGATGATGGAGCTAATGCGATTGAGCACATCGAAGTCATTGATATTCACATGATCCCTCTTTCCGCTCTCCTCGAAATCATGGTTCATTTATTGAATCAAACAGCTTTGGTCGTTCTCCTATGATTCAAATCAGTTGACGTCATCTTAATCGTAATTCCGCCACACGTATCCACCGTGTTGAATGATGGAAAGGGGATTCATGGGCAACGTGAACAACATGCCGTTTCTCTGGGGTTCCGCCACAGCGTCTTATCAGTGCGAGGGTGCCTGGAACGAAGACGGCAAAGGCCTTGGCGAGTGGGATTTCTTTAGCCACACAAGCAATAAGAACATCAACCATGTTGACGGTGATGTATCTTGCGACTTCTACCATCGCTATGAAGAAGATATCCGCATGATGAAAGAAGGCGGACAAAACACCTATCGCTTCTCTCTTTCATGGAGTCGAATCATCCCCACGGGTATCGGCGAAGTGAATGAAGAGGGCATCGATTTTTATAATCGGGTCATTGATTGTTGCCTCGAAAATGGCATAGAGCCCAACGTTACGCTGTTCCATTACGATCTACCATTCACGCTTGCTTGCAAAGGCGGATGGCTGAACAACGACATGGCAGAGTGGTTCTGCAAATACGCCAAGATTTGCTTTGAGCGCTTTGGAGACCGCGTCAAAATCTGGGCTACCGTTAACGAGCCGCATTTCTACAGCTACTGCGTAAACATGTTGGGCAACTATCCCCCCAATCGATCGCTCGACGTTCAGTCGTACATGCAGTTTCAGTACAACCTGATGCGCGCAAGCGCACTCGCAGTCCGAACATATCGTCAAATGGGCTACGACGGCATCATCGGCGCCGTCCACGATGGCGGCGTTGTCGAACTCGACCCGGCAACCGAGCAACCTGATGACGTATTTCGATACGCAGACTTTTTCGCCAATCGCATGATTCTGGCACCAGCGCTTCAGGGTCAACTGCCGCCAGAAATGGACGAAATCCTTGAAAAACTTGGCGTCTCGCTCTATCGATCCCCAAATGACGTAGAAGAATTCAGAGACGGTAAAGTCGATTTTATTGGACTCAACGTGTATTGCCGAGAGTATGTAACCGACTGGCACGGTGGAGAGCTTGCCGTTTCGGCGAACAATAAGGGCGGTTCGAGCAAAAAGGTCGAAGGAAAATGCATTGCGCCCTTGTTTGAAAGCGCCCGCGACAGCAATGTTCCCCGCAATAAATGGGGCCGCGAAATACTCCCAGGTTGCATGTATTCAACCATCATGGATGTCCACGAGCGCTATGACGCGCCCCGCATCTTTATTACGGAAAACGGACATGGCGCCTATGAGCAACCAGACGCAGACGGAATGATCCACGATGATGACCGCATCGAGCTTCTGGGCCAGTTCATCGAGCACATGATGAGGGCTAAGCGCGACGGCGCGCGCGTTGAGGGCTACTACCTCTGGTCGACGATGGATCTGTATAGCTGGATCAACGGCTACGAAAAACGATACGGACTTGTCCATATCGACTTCGAGAACAATCTGAAGCGCACCCCCAAAAAGAGCTGGTATTGGTACCGAGACCTTATCTCGAAGTATCAGGAGCAGGAAGGTTAGGAGAAAGAGATGAAATATCAGGCAATGTCCGAAACAGTCCTAAAGGCTGTTGGCGGCAAAGAGAACATTACATCGGTAACTCATTGTGCGACGCGCCTTCGCATCGACGCACGAGACACCTCGATCATCGATCTCCAGCTCGCCAAATCGGCCGATCAGGCGCTCGGGGCAGTAGTCAGCGGTGGCCAGCTTCAGGTGATCATCGGCCCCAACGTCACCGAGGCTTACAACGACTTCCTCGACTTCGCGGGAATCGAAGTCGGCGGTGGCACGGTTGCCGACGATGCCCAAACCGCCAAAGACCTTGCAGAAGGCATTAAAAGCGGTAACACCGCCATGGGCTTGATTGAGAAATTCGGGAACGTCTCTGCACAGGTATTCATGCCCATCGTCCCGGCGCTCATCGTTGGCGGACTCATTCTTTCGATCAAGAATCTCCTGGTCAATTATTGCGGATTGAGCACCGATAGCGGAACCGCCCAGGTCCTGTTGGCGATCTTTAGCGCTTCGTTTAGCTTCTTACCCGTTTATCTTGGTTATCAGCTCGCAGCCGTCATGAAGATGCAGCCCATCATGGGCGCATTGCTGGGCGCGTTCATGATCAGCTCGTCCATTAGCGGTGCCGAGGGTCTCGACTTTCTTGGTATTCCCATCCCGACAAACGACTATTCGAGTACGGTAGTGCCCATCGTACTGGGCGTTGTATTCATGTACTTTGTCGACCGCGGCCTTCAGAAGATCATTCCCGACGTTACCAAACTGTTCTTGAAGCCGCTGCTCACCATGATCATCGTCGTGCCCGTCGAGCTGATTATCCTTGGCCCCGCCGGCAGCATGATGGGCTACGCGCTGAGCGATGCCGTCACGTGGCTTATGGACAACGTGGCATTTATCGCTACTCCGATCCTGGCAGCCCTTAACCCCTATTTCGTCATGCTCGGTCTCGATAAGGCTTACATCGCAATCGAAGTTACGAGCCTGGCGCAGCTCGGTTGGGCACCCATTATCTTTGGATTCATCTCGAACCTCTGCATTGGCGGCACGAGCCTCGCCCTGGCAACTGCCATGAAGGGAAACAAAGAGAAGAGGGGTATGGTCACCACGGTTGCCGTCACCGCACTCTGTGGCGTAACCGAGCCCGCGTTCTACGGTTGCCTCATCGAGCGTCCCCGCCTGCTTGTCGGAACGGCAATCGGCGCGCTCTGCGCTGGACTCCCTGCAGGCATCTTTGTTCTGAAAGAGTATGTTGCGGGAGCATGCCCCGGCCTTCTTTCGGCACTCATCTTTATCGCTCCCGATGGGTCCATGGGCAACTTCGTGCTGGCATGCGTTGTCGCCATCATCGCCATCGTCGTCTCCTTCATCGCTGCACGCGTGATCATCAAGAAGAACCCCAGCTATATTGAGTAGATGCCCGCTGTTTGCATTGGGGACATCCTCGGCAGACCATTAGCAAGAACCCAAGAAGTTCCTTAGGAGCTCGATTAATCCATTCGGATTCCTGAAGCACAAACGACCCCGATTCCACAATGAAATCGGGGTCGTTGTTTCTAAAGCCGTCGATAGACAATCGGTGTTTACCTTAGCTCCCTATCCAAGTTAATTATCCACGCTCGTTCTCCGGTCGGGAGATTTTCTTCGCTCGCCTGTCCAGAAATCCACGCTCGAGCAGGACATCCAGATCCGCGCCCGCCCTTGTCTCGATCTGTAACAGCAAGAGGCCTATTCCGCTTCTACATGTTACAGATCAAGATATTCCTAAAACACCCTAAGTTTCATCTCAATCTGTAACAGTTAGATGCCGAATATCGGTCTTGGTGTTACAGATTTAGACAAACTGGAGGACGAGACAAACCAAAAACGGGATGGGCGCTAACCCGATGGCGCACCACCTAACTAGAAACGGGCCCTGTCCCATAAGGAACAGAGCCCGAAACTCTCATGGAGCCAGTGACAGGAATCGAACCTGCAACCCACTGATTACAAATCAGTTGCGCTACCGTTGCGCCACACTGGCACACTTGGCGCTTTCGCGCGAAGCCAGTTAAGAATAAAGGAATTGCGGACGAGGCGCAACAGGCCGCACGGCGTTATACAAATATGCAAAATCCAGCAACAGCGCGTACCAGGCCCGTTCATTTCTGTCAGTGCGCCCTCAATCTTAAAACTATTCGCCAGAACGAATAGTTTTAATTACAATTGAATAGATAAAACTGTTCGTTCTAACGAAGGGTTTCGCGATGCTTACTACCAAGGAAGCCGCCGAGCTGCTCGGCATCACTCCACGCAGGGTGCAGGAACTCATAAAAAACGGAGCACTTGAGGCCCGCAAGGCTTCTGGTGTATGGCTCATCGACAAAAACAGCGTCGACACGCGACTCCGCTCCGTGACCAAAACGGGGGGACGTCCCCGCCGCGGCCACGGTAAGAGCGAGATCGCGTTCACCCTCATGAATCGCACGCACGAAGTCGCTCAGCTGGTCTACAGCACATCGCGAAAAGACTTTACCCACATCGGCGCCGACATCGATTACGCCCACGCCCCTATTGGGGTATTTGGCCCCAATAGCCCCATATCGCTCGACTCCTTCCGCATCTGGTGGCGCGGCCGCGGTATCCCGCTCGCACGCATTGGGCTAGCCTCCCTGCTTGCAGAAGCCGCAGTCGATGTTCCCGATGAACTCGTACAGCGAAATCTTGGCCTCTCCTTATCCGACCAGTATTGGATTAGGCCCCAAGGTTCCGGTCTCGCCTGGGAGGATATCAACTTCTTCAATAACGCCTTTGATGACGTCTCGCTAACCATTGCACCCTTCGCCCCGGAGGGTAAGGCAGCTGCCGCAAAGCCCGACAACACCTCGGACGGCAATCTTCAAAAGTACTGGACGTGCGAGGGCGAGCGTCGAATTCTGCATAAGGCAGGAGCGCACCTGAACCAGGAACCTTATAACGAGCTGGTAGCGACCGCGCTCCACCGTCGCATCCTAAACGCCTGCGATTATGTACCTTACTCGCTCGAGGGCACGGGTACTTCCGCCCTGAGCACATGCGATGTCTTCTTAACTGATGAAGAAGAGTATGTTCCTGCGTTCTATGTAAACCAGCACGCAAACGCAGATGAACGGCTAACCGACTACGAGCGATATGTAGCAAACTGCGAGGAGTTCGGGGCGACAGGCGTCAAGGATGCCCTTGACCGCATGATCGTGTGCGACGACATCATCGCCAACTATGACCGCCATTGGCGCAACTTCGGCCTCGTGCGAAACGTCAACTCACTAATCTGCAGACCAGCCCCCATCTTCGATTCGGGCTCATCACTCTGGTGCAACATTTCTCTTGAGGAGCTTAGGGCGGGAGAGCACAGTTTTACCAGCGCGCAGTTTCATTCAAGCCCCGCCAAACAAATGCTGCTCGTCGAGGACATGGGCTGGTTCGATGGAGACAAACTCAAAGGCTTTGTCGACGAGGCAATCGAGATTCTGTCTAAAAACGATGCCCTAGCAGCGAGACTACCTTATCTAAAAGAGGCGCTAACGTGGCGCCTCGAAAGAATGATCGACATCGCTGAATGGAGTTAGCGAGGCAGCATTGCCCCGCCAACTCCCCTACCGTCCGCGCAACGCCTTGAGCTTGGCCAGGGCATCGGGGCTCAGGCGACTGCCCAGAGTCATCTTGATCTGCGGAGCTTCCTCTGCCTCGTGAACGTCGTTATCGATCTGCTTGATCTCGTCCACCAGCATGCGGCTCGAGATGCGCGTAACGCCCTTACCCATGACAACGGCCTGGATCGTGCCGTCGCTCGACACCACGGAGCACGCGCGGCCTTCCTCGCGCGCCTCGATGCAGAGCTTCTGCACCACGGTATCGGCAGAGACGCCCGTCGGCGAAAACTCGATACGCACGCCACGGGCCGGCAGGTTGGGGCGCTCGCTGGAGATATTGCCCGCGCCGTCAAACACGATTACGGCCTCGTAGCGGCCCTGGGCAAACGCGGCAACATCGTTGATGAGTGCCGTGCGCGCCATATCGTGAACGTCGCTGGAATACGGATCGTCGGAATGGTCGTAGACGAGCTTTTCGTAGCGCGGCGTGCAGTGAATCACGTTGTAGCCATCAACCACCAGTAGCTCGGGCTTATTGGAGTGCACCGTCGAGACCGGGTCGGCGATGGCCTGCGCAAACGCATTGCCGCCCACGCCATAGGTCGCGGCCGAAACAATCGGCTTGGCCGAGCCTTCGCCAAAGCGCTTGGCCTTGGACTTGGCGCGGTTCTTCTTGGACATGCGCTACTCCTCCCCCATAAGCTCGCCGGCATTGCGGCGCAGCCACTCAAAGCACAGCGCGGTGGTCGCCTGGGCCACATTGAGACTCTCGGTCATGCCGCGCTGGGGAAGCTTGGTCAAAAAGTCGCATTTCTCGAGCACCAGGCGTGAGATGCCGTCGCCCTCGGAGCCCATGACGAGCGCAACGCGGCCCTCGAAGGGGGCATCCCAGCAGCTGCCCTCGGCGTGCTCGGAAGCACCGCCCACCCAAAAGCCGGCGGCCTTGAGATCATCGAGCGCACGAGCGATATTGGGAACCTGCGCGATAGGCAGATGCATGACGGCACCGGCAGAGGTCTTGTAGCTGCCCACGGTTACGCCGGCGGCACGCTTATTGGCGATGATGACGCCCGCGGCGCCCACGACCTCGGCGGAACGCACAATGGCGCCAAAGTTGCCGTCGTCGGTCACGTGGTCGAGCACCACGACGAGCGCCGGTCCGTCACCCGCGCGGTCGAGGATATCGGCGACATCGGCATAGGGGAAGTTGCCAACCTCGAGCGCAATGCCCTGGTGAGCGCCATGGCTCGACAGCGCATCGAGCTGCGTGCGCGGCACATACTTAATGCGGACGTCCGCGGCGTTGAGGTCGTCGACCAGGCGCGACAAGGCGGCATCGCGCTCCCCGCCCTCGGCAATGAGCGCGCACTTGATGGGAAAACCAGTGCGTAGCGCCTCGGCGGCAGCACGACGACCTTCGATAAACTCGCCCTTGGGAGCCTGGACAGCGTCGCGGTTGCGATCGCGCTGCGGACGCGCGGCCTGGGTGCGGTCGCGCTGTCCCTTGGAAGCAGCAGCGCGATCGTTACGGCGAATCGGACGCGAGCCAGAAGCAGCCTGCTTGCCGCCACGAGGCGCACGCTTGCGATTGTCGGCCATAAAGCGACCTCCTAAATACAACTATCAAACGAAACAAATAGACCGACCGCCCGAGGTGCGGCAGATTGCCTTGAAAGAGGAGGGCATAGACCTTGAGGTCATGCCCGACGATTGAAAGGCAAGGTGCCGTGGCTCGGGCGGTCGGGTGCTTGGGAAACCCGCAGGGATTAGAGAGTCTTAATACGAGTGCCGGCGGCAGTATCCTCAATCGTCAGGCCTAGGTCCTTGAGCTGGTCGCGGATGGCGTCGGCCAGATCCCAGTTCTTGGCGGCACGGGCCTCGGCGCGGGCCTCGAGAATCTTGGCAGCGGCCTCATCTACGTCGTCACCAGTGTAGGCAACCAAACCGGCGGCAACGCCCAGCAGGCTCAGCGGCAACTCGACCTTGGGCTCGGGAAGCTCGACGCCAAACGTATCGAGCAGCTCGACCAGCGTATCGGCGGCAGCCAGGGCTGCGGCCTTGTCGGCAGCATCGCCCGCCTGCTCCAGGTACTGGTTGCACTCGGTGACAAAGCCAAAGACAGCACCCATGGCACCGGCGGTGTTAAAGTCGTCGTCCATGCACTCCTTAAAGGTGGCACGGGTCTCGGCGGCCTTGGCGGCAAACGCCTCGGCGGCAGCCGCATCGGCATCGGCCGTCGCATGGTTCGCAGTCCAACGCAGGTTCTCGACCGTACCGGCAATGCGTGTGAGCGAGTTCTCGGCACCATCCAGACGCTCCCAGGAGAAGTCAAGCGGCGAGCGATAGCTCGTCTGCAGCATCAGCAGGCGCAGGGCGGCAGCGGAGTGCTGCTCGAGGACCTCGGCCAGCGTAAAGAAGTTGCCGAGCGACTTGGACATCTTCTCGCCGTCTACCAGCAGCATGCCCGTGTGCATCCAAGTGTTGGAGAAGCCCTGGTGCCAGGCGCAGGTGGCCTGGGCGCACTCGTTCTCGTGATGCGGGAAGGCAAGGTCGGAGCCGCCGCCATGAATGTCGATCGGGGTGCCCAGGTAGCGGTGCACCATGGCGGCGCACTCGGTGTGCCAACCGGGACGGCCTTCGCCCCAGGGGCTCGGCCAGCTGGGTTCGCCGGGCTTAGCGGCCTTCCACAGGGCAAAGTCGAGCGGGTCGTTCTTGTCCTCGTTCTCCTCGATGCGCGCGCCAACCATAAGGTCATCGATGTTGCGGCCCGAGACCTGACCATAGTTGGGATCGCTGCGCACGGCAAAGTACACATCGCCGTTATCGGCTGCGTAAGCGTGGCCCTGCTCGATAAGCGTCTTGATCATAGCGATCATGGGGCCGATCTCCTTGGTGGCGCGGGGGCGCACATCGGGATCGAGCACGTTGGCGGCGCGCATGACGCCGATGAACTTGTCGGAGAACTCCGTCGCGACCTCGGCGGCCGTACGGCCCTGCTCGTTGGCGCGCTTGATGATCTTGTCGTCGACATCGGTGAGGTTCTGGGCGAACGTGACCTCGTAACCGCTCGCGATGAGCCAGCGGCGAATCACGTCAAAGCTGATGAACGTGCGGGCGTTGCCGATATGGATGTTGTCGTAGACCGTGGGGCCGCACACGTACATGCGAACCTTGCCGGACTCGATGGGCTGGAACTCTTCCTTTTTATGGGTAGCGCTGTTGTAGATACGCATTCGTTACTCCTTAACGGTTTTCTGTAGCAGGCAGACGGCCCAGGCGCCAATTCCCTCGCCTTGGCCTTCCCAACCGAGCTTTTCGGTCGTGGTGGCGGCGACGCCCACGTTTTCCACGTCGACGCCCAGGGCATGGGCAAGGTTGGCGCGCATGGCATCGCGGTGCGGAGTGATCTTGGGTTGCTGACAGGCAATGGTGCAATCGGCATCGACAAACTCAAAGCCCAGCTCGCGCGCATAGTCCATCACGCGAGCGAGCAGCACCATCGAATCGGCACCCTCGTAGGCGGGATCGGTGTCGGGGAATAGCTTGCCGATATCTCCCCCGCGGCAGGCGCCCAGAATGGCGTCGGCCAAGGCGTGCGCGAGCACATCGGCATCCGAGTGGCCCAGCAGGCCGCGCTCGTAGGGAATGTCGACACCGCCGATGATACATCGACGCCCCTCCACCAGACGGTGAACGTCGTAGCCATGGCCAATGCGCAGGTTACTGAACATGGGGAAGGTCCTCTCCCTCGGCCATGCGGCCAAGCAGAATCGCGGTTACGGGACGCAGGTCCTCGGGTACCGTCACCTTAAGGTTATCGCGCGGGCTCTGGACGCAGCGGACGCGCCCACCCATGCGCTCGACCAGTGACGAATCGTCCGTGCCGATAAAGCCCTCGGCAATCGCCGCGGCATGGGCGCGCTTCATGGCGTCGACGCTAAAGATCTGCGGCGTCTGCGCGGCCCAATAGAGCTCGCGCGGCGGCGTCTCGACGATGTTGTCGCCATCGACGATCTTGAGCGTATCGATCGCGGGCTGACCGCACACGACACCGTCGAGCGAGCGGTCACCCACAAGCACGTCAATCGCATGATCGATGGCCTCGGTCGTGATAAGCGGACGGGCGCCGTCGTGGATGGCGACATATTCGAAACCCGTCGGTACCGCATGCATGCCGGCACGGGTGGAATCCTGACGGGTATCGCCGGCATCGGCGAAGCTGATGGGCGTGTCATAGTCAAACGGATCGATGGCCAGGCGGCGCATCTCGGCGCGGCGCTCGGCAGGACACACCACCACGATGTGGCCGACCTTGTCGCTCCGATCGAACGCGCGGATAGACCAGCTCATGAGCGGACGGCCCGCCACGTTAACGAGCTGCTTGCCGCCGGGATTTCCAAAGCGCTGGCCGCTGCCGCCGGCAACGACCACGGCGCATACGGGCGCCATTATGCGTTCCCCTGTTTGGTGCCCTTCATGCGGTACAGCGAGTCCGCAAGAATGGCAGGGTTGTTGACGCCAAAGTCGCCTAGGCGCTCCGGATCCTCGCTGATGTCGTCCATGAGCTCCTGCAACGAGCCATACTCGTCGACGATCTTCTCGGCCACGCCGTCGCGCACGACGGACACGCGCGAAAGCGTGCGCAGGCCCAGCGGCGTCATGACGGAGTCCTCGTCCAGGTCGTCGTAACCCAGAACCGCCGCCACATGCTGTGGGTCGGACAGGTCCTTAGGTGTCATACGGCTCAGGTTGGCGCGAATCTTCTCGGCATTAGCCTCGGAAGAATCACTTGCGTAGTCGCGGATCATCAGGTCGTATTCGGTATCCATGCTGGAGCCCGCGAGCTGCTCGAGCTGCATCTGCACGAGCTTGCCCTGGTTGCCCAGCTTGACGATGCAATCCTTAAGCTCAGTCTTTGCCTGCTGCATGATCTCGAAACTCGAGAAAATGCCGGTGATGTCGGCGAGCGTAACGTAGTCGTCGAGCTCGAGGGCCGTCAGGCGCAGCAGGGAGCGGTCGAGCGACTGACGGGTAGTCTGGAGCGTGGCGACGAGCTGGTTGACCGAGCTCATGATGGTGGTGACGGGCTGGATCTCGTAGCTCTTGCCGTGAACGTACACGTTGACGACGGCACGACGGGCCGAGACCGAGATCACGATGGCATCCGTGAGCACCGACATGCGGGCGGCGGTGCGGTGACGCATGCCCGTCTCACTCGTGGCGAGCGAGGGATCGGGATTGAGGTGGAAGTTGGCGCGCAGGATCTGGGTGAGGTCGCCGTCGATGACGATGGCGCCGTCCATCTTGGAAAGCTCGAACAGGCGGTTCGAGGTAAACGAAATGTTGAGCGGGAAGCCGTCGTTACCGGCAGCGAGCACGTTTTCGGTGTCGCCGACGCAAATAAGAGCGCCCAGGTGACCAGCAATGATCATGTCGAGGGCGGTGCGGATCGGCTGGCCAGGTGCCGTCAGGCGGATGGCCTGTTCCATACGCTTTTGCAGCTCGTTCTTATCCAAGGCATCGCTCCCATCGTATACGCTCCATAAACGTCAATAAGTTTCTCACGGTTTGCCTCTGTGACGCCCGCAAAATCCGATGCTTACAGAATGAGCGAACACAGCTGAGAGCCCCAATCCAAATGAGCTGCTTATGTGGTAGCATCGGGATTCGCATAAATGAGGGAGTAGTCGCGTGATCGGGTTCGCCTCCGGTGGCGCGGCAAGTCAACACACTGGCCGATGCGGCCTGGCTTGCCTTAATGAACGAGACTCGTGGCCGTGCGCGCAACGCGTACGCCACGGGTCTTTTTTGTTACTCCCCCAAGAGGTACACGCGGGCCCGCCCGCAGAGAGGGAGCCAGACTATGGGACTCGCAGAGCTCGTGCTGCTCGCCGTTGGCCTTTCGATGGATGCCTTTGCCGTATCCATCTGCAAGGGCCTTGGCATGAAGAAGATCAACCTTAAAGTCGCCGTGGTGCTCGGCCTGTTCTTTGGCGGCTTTCAGGCCGGCATGCCCGTAATCGGATGGGCGCTTGGCAGTCAATTCATGGGCATCATCGGACCCATCGACCATTGGATCGCCTTTATCCTTTTGGCCTTTATCGGCGGCAAAATGCTGTGGGAAGCCTTTACCGAGGACGAGAATGAAGGCGACGGCAAGGATGCCGAAAAGATTGACCTGGGCGAGCACCTGATCCTCGCCATCGCCACCTCAATCGACGCCCTAGCCGTAGGCATCTCATTTGCGGCGCTCTCGGTTGACATCGTTCCCGCTGTATCGCTTATCGGCGTCACAACGTTTATCTTCTCCGTCGCCGGCGTAGCGATCGGCCACACCTTTGGCGCGCGCTACGAAAAGCCTGCCACCATCGTGGGTGGCGTCGTGCTCATCCTCATCGGGCTTAAGATCTTGCTTGAGCACCTTGGGATCCTCGCACTGTAACGAATAACGGCCGCCCGGCATTACGCCAGGCGGCCGTTTTCATAGCCAGCCGTTTTAGAGCGGCTTAGCCAAAGCGACCTTTACGCAGCGAGGCGCTTGAGGACGTCGATGAGCAGCTCGTAGAAGCGCTCGGCAGAAGCGAGCTCCATGCTCTCGTCCGGGGTGTGGACATCGGAGAGCGTCGGGCCCACGGCGATGGCGTCCAGGCCGTGCAGGGCCTCAGCAAACAGGCCGCACTCAAGGCCGGCGTGAATGGACTCGATGCGCAGCTCGGATCCAAAGAGCTCGCGATAGCTCTCGACAAAAACGTCGCGGACCGGCGAATGCTCGGCATAGCTCCAGCCGGGATACTCGAACTCGAACTTGACGTCGAAGCCCAAGACATCGGCCAGCGTCTGCAGGCGGTCCTTGAACTCGTTCTGCAGCGAGGTGATCGAGGAGCGCGGGGACAGCATGATCTTGACCTGGTCGTCGGAAGTAGCGACCACGCCGATGTTGGAGGAAACCTCGACGGAGCCGTCGGTGGCGACGTTGCGGCGAATCACGCCGTTAGGGGCAAGACGCAGGGCGCGGATGAGGGCAAGCGCGGACTTCTGATCCATGGCCTCGACCTCGGCGTCGTCGGCAATCTCGACGGTGCAGGTAAAGCCGGGGTCGAAGACCTCGAGCTCGGCAGTGACGTCGGCGATGATGCCCTTTGCGATCTGGACCGCGGCCTCGGCGGCAGCGTGGTCGGCGTAAACCAGCTCGGCCTTGCACTCACGGTTGATGGCGTTGTCCTTAGTGCCGCCGTTAAAGCTAACGATGGCGGGCTCGCCGGCGACCATCAGGCGGTCGATGATGCGGGCCATGATGAGGTTGCCGTTGCCGCGCTCCAGGTTGATATCGTTGCCGGAATGACCACCCAGTAGGCCGGAGATGTCGAGCGTGAGGGTGCTGCCGGTCTTGTGCTCGCGCACGATGGGGCAGGTGTAGGTAACAACGACGCCGCCGGCGCAGCTGACGGTGGCAACGCCCTCTTCCTCGGAGTCAAGGTTAATCATGGTGCGCGCGCTAATCTGGGACTTGTCGAGCGTCTCGGCACCGACCAGGCCAGTCTCCTCGTCGGTGGTGAATACGCACTCGAGGGCGGGGTGAACGATCGAATCGTCATCGAGAACAGTGAGCATCAGAGCGACGGCGATACCGTTGTCGGCGCCCAGGGTGGTGCCGTTAGCGGTGAGGACGCCGTCCTTGACGACCAGGTCGATACCGTCGGTCGTAAAGTCGTGCTCAACAGAGCCCAACTTGTCGCACACCATATCGATGTGGCCCTGCAGCATCACGGTCGGGGCATTCTCGGCGCCGGCAGAAGCGGGCTTGCGAATGATGACGTTGTAGACCTCGTCCTGGTACACATCGAGGCCGCGCTCCTTGGCAAACGCAACCAGGAAATCGCTGATGCCCTTCTCGTTGCCAGACCCACGGGGGATCGCGCTGACCTCCTCAAAGAAATGGAACAGCTGGGCGGGCTCGTAGCCGGTGATCTTGTAATCCATGGTGCCTCCTTGGCGCAACTGGTTAGACAGTAAGACATGCGCCTTGTATATTCCCAGACTTTGCGTGCATAAACCAGTCGAAAACGCCGAGCGCCCTTGCATCATCGGCTAACGGCGGGAAGACGCCACTTTATTAAGATAAAGCAGGTTAGACGGGCCGCGCCGAAGGGACGTTGGACCCTTCAACCAACCTCAACGCTTGATCAACGTTTATGCATACGCCATTGATATGTTTAATGAGCCCTACTTTGAACGAAGGGGGCTTTCCAACAGAAAAAGGGCGCTCCTTTGGAACGCCCTCGTGGACACAAGGTTTTGTTACGCCCTACAGCGCGCCGGAACCGGCTTGCATCATGCCGCCGGGGCCCGAGGTCACGCCGCCGCTCACGGGCGCGGCGTTGCCAGTGCGCGGTGCCGCCGGGGCGGTATCACCACCGAGCGTGCCCGCCGGACGCGGTGCCGGGATCTCGCCCGTGCCGTGGCTAAAGACAAACTTGCCATCGGCCACGTCGCACAGGACGGTATCGCCCTCGCCCCACTCGCCGGCCAGCAGCTCCTCGGACAGCGGGTCCTCGATGAGCTTTTGAATAGCACGGCGCAGCGGACGCGCACCGTTGGTGAGGTCAGTGCCCTCGGCCACGATCTTGTCATAGGCCGCATCGGTGAGCTTGATGTTCATGCCGTTGGCAATCAAACGCTGACGCAGGTCGTCCACCAGCAGGTGCGCGATCTTGGTGAGATTCTCGCCCGAGAGCTTCTGGAACACCACGATGTCGTCGATGCGGTTGAGCAGCTCGGGGCGGAACAGGCGCTTGAGCTCGCCCATCGCGCGACCACGGATCTCACCCGACGTGAGACCCTGCTCGCCGGTGGTGCCAAAGCCCACGCTCGCATCCTGCGCAATCTCGCGGGCGCCCACATTGGACGTCATGATGATCACGGTGTTGCGGAAGTCGACCGTCTTGCCCTGGCTATCGGTCAGGCGGCCCTCCTCCAGCACCTGCAGCAAGATGTTGAAGATATCGGGGTGCGCCTTCTCGATCTCGTCGAACAGCACGACCGAGTACGGGTGGCGACGAACGGCCTTGGTGAGCTGGCCGCCCTCGTCGTGACCGACGTAGCCCGGAGGGCTACCGATGAGCTTGGAGACCTCGAACTCGCTACCGAACTCGGACATGTCGAAGCTGATGAGCGCGTCTTTGCTGCCAAAGAGATACTCGGCGAGCGTCTTGGCGAGCTCGGTCTTGCCCGTGCCGGTGGGACCCAGGAAGATAAAGCTGCCGCCGGGACGACGCGGGTCCTTGAGCGGCGAGCGGCTGCGGCGCACGGCCTTGGCGACGGCCTCGACGGCCTCGTCCTGGCCGATAATGCGGGTCTTGAGCACGCTTTCGGTCTGCAGCAGGCGACGGCTCTCGCTCTCGGTGAGCGAGGAAACCGGCACGCCAGAGGTCACGGACACGATGTCGGCAATCTGACTCACGTCGATGGTGAGCGGGCTGGCGTCGAGCTCGGCGGTCCAGGCGGCCTTGGCTTCGGCGAGTTCAATCTCGGCGGCCTTCTGCTGCTCGGTGATCTCGGCGGCCTTGTTCATGTCATCGCTCTCGGTGGCCTCCTGCGCGGCGGCCTTGAGCTCCTCTATACGATGCTCGGCCTCGCGCACCGGCTCGGGCGCGCGATTCGCGGCGATGCGAGCGCGGGCACCGGCCTCGTCGATGAGGTCGATGGCCTTATCGGGCAGGAAGCGATCCTGGATGTAGCGGTTGGAAAGGTTCGCGGCGGCCTCGATAGCACCCTGCGTATAGCGCACATGGTGGTGCTCCTCGTAGCGCGGCTTGAGCGCGGTCAGGATCTTGACCGTGTCCTCGACGCTCGGCTCCTCGACATCGATGGTCTGGAAGCGGCGCTCAAAGGCCGGATCTTTAGTGAGGTACTTACGGAACTCCTCAGCCGTGGTGGCACCAATGATCTGGAAAGCACCGCGCGCGAGCACGGGCTTGAGCATAGAGCTCGCATCGATAGAACCCTCGGCAGAACCGGCACCGATGATGGTGTGCATCTCGTCGATAAACAGGATGACGTCGTCGGCTTCGGTGGCCTCTTGGATCACGTTCTTGAGGCGCTCCTCAAACTCACCGCGATACTTGGCGCCCGCCACGAGGCCCGGCAAGTCGAGCGTCCAGATGTTCTGGTTCATAAGGTTCTCGGGCACGTTGCCGGCGGCGATCTGCTGAGCCAGGCCCTCGACGATAGCCGTCTTGCCCACGCCGGGATCGCCCAGGATAAGCGGATTGTTCTTGGTGCGGCGCGAAAGGATCTCCATCATGCGCTGGACTTCCTTTTCGCGGCCAATCACGGGATCGAGCTCGCCGTCGCGCGCCTTCTGCGTGAGGTTGGTGGCGAACTGCTTGAGCGTGTCGGTGCCGCCCCCCTTTTGCTGAGAGGCATCCGAGCCGCTAAAGAACGGCAAGCCCGCACCGGGGCGACCGGCGCCGGCTCCAGCGAGCGGACGCTTCTTGTCCTGATCCTTGGCGGTGAGTTTCTCGATAGCCTTTTTGATGGAGGCGGACGACACACCCAGGCGCATGAGGATGTCCATGGCCATGCCGTTGCCCTCTTCGACGATGCCGATCAGCAAGTGCTCGGTCGACACGTAGGTCTGGTTGTTCTCACGCGCCACGCGGAAGGAGCGCTCCATCACGCTAATGACGAGCGGCGTAAAGGCAAGCTTGGCAGCCTCGGTCTCCTCGCTGGGCTCGGGAACCGTGGTCTGGACCTCTTTGAGGGTATCCATGATGTCGTCGTAGGAGATATCGAGCGAGCGCAGCGCCTCAGCGGCAATGCCCTCGTCCTCCTTGGCGAGCGCGAGCAACAGATGCTCGGTACCCACCTTATTTGAATGAAGATCGAGCGCCTCCTGCTTGGCCATGGACATGACCTTGCGCGCGCGATCGGTAAAACGGTCTAACATGCTAGTTCCTCTTAGACGAGCTAGTTTTTTCAAACGCAAAGCGCCACTCGTGGCGGCGCTTTGGTCTCTTTACCCATATGGAGTATATGTTAACCGCTGGGGCCTTTTCCGCATGCAGCCATACGACAACGTCTACAAAAAAGGAATTGCCAGGTGCGTCTGCATCGGCCCAACGAGCGTGGATTTTCGGACACCCATTCCACGAGCGTGGATAATCTCCCGTTTTGAGCCCGTAAACAGGCCAAAAACGGGAGATTATCCACGTTCATGTTTTGCGGATCAGTTTCATTTGCACCAATTAGCTGGTGTGGCGCCAGCGAGGGTCGGTGAGCGTGCGCGCCACACCCAGGCCAACGGGCAAAAACGCCACGATGAGCACTGCACGCACAAACCAGCCGAGCATATTGACCGTGTCGAAGGTGCACATGTAATACATCGAGCGATACAGATACAAGCCCGGCACCATAATGACAATCGATGGCACCGTGAGGGCGATACGTGGGTAGGTGAGCTTGATTTCGGCTAAGCTCGCGAGCAGCCCCGATACCAGCGCGCCAATAAACGCTGCCGCCTCGGGAGGCATACCTACGCTCAGGCCCAGGAAGGGAAACAGCGCCGGCGCATCGACGAGCGTAAGGCGCAAGGTATTGGACACGGCGCCGATCAGCCCAGCTGCCGCGGCCATCTTTACCGGGCTGTTGAACATCACCGAGAAGCCGAATACGCCAACGAAGCTCATCACCACGCGCAGGAGCGTAAGGGCAAGCGGCGAAAGGCCGAGCGGGGCAAAATCATCCGGTGCCAGCCCCACACACTCTGCAACCATCCAGCCCACAAGGGTCGCCATCACAATAATCGACACGGCATACGAAAGACGCTCAATGCCGCTTCGCATATCGAGCTTAGCGATGTCGAGGCCTGCCGTAATGAGGGGAAAGCCGGGAATCACAAAGAGCATGGCGCCGATATAGCCTTCTTGGTGCGACATTGCCCCCGGTACGACCTGGCCAAGGCCGAGCAATGCCAGCAGATACGAAACGCAAGCGAGCGCAACGCCAATCGTCAGCGCGCTAAACTGGCCAAGACCCTGCTTGAGAATATGAGAGCGAGCAAAGTTGCCAACACCAGCGCCTACGAATGCGCAGGCCATCTCGATAGGGCCGCCGCCGAGCAAAAAGACGAAGGCGCCGCAAGCACAAGCTGCCGCAAGGCCCTGTTGCCAGGGAGAGTAATCGGGTTTTGAACTCTCAACGGTCTTGAGCATCTCGTGGTATTCGTGCACGGTAAACCGGCGCCCATACGTCTCGATTTCCTTTAGGAAGCTCTCCATCATCCAAATGCGATGGGTATTGACTCCTGTTGTGGGCAGGCTGACAACCTCGTTAAAGCAGTGGCCATCTTCGATGCAGGTGCACTCAAACGACAGAAGACTTAAGTCAACGTGGACGGTGACACCGAGTACGGCGGCAACGCGATTCATGGTATCGCGTACACGCCAAGCACCCGTTCCGCTCGCGAGCATAAGCATACCGGTGCGGCAGATGATGGATGACTTATCGGTGAGCGGCGCATCGACGGCAAGCTCATCGCCTGCCGTCACGATCTGGTGCCAGTCTGTTTTCATATGGAGTGCGCCGGCACGAACACCGTGGTGCATGGGGGCTCTCGAAAGCAGCGAGTCAAGGCGCGAAGACTGTGGGGGCTCCGTTGATTCGTCCTCAACCTCATCAGTCTCTTCATCGACCAGATCAAATGAGTCAAGCGATGCCGGCTCGCGACGATCGATTAGTTCCTCATCCTCATCGTCAAAGTAATTGAACTGATCGAGCATGTCCTCTTCGATTGCACGCTCGCTCGCGTCGTCCATATAGACGCTCCCTTCCTACCGACTAACCCCCATCCTAGGCAGCAACGGCTAAAGGAAACATAAAAGAGACGGCTGCCATGCGAGCCATGTGCTCAATAGCCGTTGGGTAGTCGTTTAAGAACGTCCCCAATGACTATTGACAGCCAAGGCAACGTCGATGCCCTGGCAACGACAGCGAAAGCCCGCCAGAGCGAGCAAGGTCCTTTTGGGGCGAGATGACACCATAGGTTGAGCATTAGTCAGACACTATGACCCAATCCAGGGGCACGGAAACGACAGGAGCCCCCGCTCGTGA
>UQYE01000043.1:0-19171 GCA_900545145.1 uncultured Collinsella sp.
AGCACAGAGGCAGGCCGGTGTTCGCCTGCGCCCAGGCAAAGGCGTCCCGGTGGACTTTCCCCTTGTAAAACTCCGTGCGCACCCGGGGATGAATAATAAGCAAGGTGATGGGATAGTCGTTCAGCAGTGCCAGCAGAGCGGGCCACTGGTTGGGATCATCCCAGCCGATGCGTGTCTTGACGGAAATTTTCAGGTCCGGAAGGGCATCGAATATGCCGTCCAGAAGTGCTCGCAGGATGTCCCTTTCCCGCAGCAAGCCAGCCCCCTTATTTTTCGCCGTTACCGTGCCGGAGGGGCAGGGGTGGGCGTCTTCGCTGATGGGTGCTTTGCTGAAAGAGCTGCTTTTATTGCGGCTCTTTCTTTGGTTTTGGGTATATTTGTTCTTGTTGAAATGTTATTGCGGATGGGCTGGTGATTTGGCTTTCCGCTGCTCTTTGTAGCCGTCTCGGCTTTGGTTGAGGGGAGATGTCCTTTATGCGTATTGTGTTTATGGGTACGCCTGATTTTGCTGTGCCTTCGCTGACTTCGCTTGTGGAGGCTGGGAATGAGATTGCGCTTGTTGTTACTCGTCCCGATGCTGTTCGTGGGCGTGGTAAGAAGCTTGAGCCGTCTCCTGTTAAGGCTAAGGCGCTTGAGCTGGGGTTGCCGGTTGTTGAGGCAAATCGTATGACGCCTGAGGTTGTTGAGGCACTTCAGGCTGCCCGGGCTGACATTTTCTGTGTAGCTGCTTATGGCTGCATTTTGCCCGATGAGGTGCTGCATATGGCGCCGCTTGGTATTGTGAATGTTCATGCTTCGCTGCTGCCTCGTTGGCGTGGGGCTGCTCCTATTCAGCGTGCCATTCTTGCTGGTGACGAGGTCGCCGGCGTTTCTATTATGCGCATTGGGCATGGCGTGGATACCGGCGCCTATTGTGCGCAGGCCTCGACCTCGGTTGCCGGTAAGCATGCCGAGGCGCTGACTATGGAGCTCGCTGAGCTCGGCGGCAAACTGCTTGCCGATATGCTTCCTTCTCTTGCCGATGGCATCGCCGTGTGGATCGAACAGGACGAGGCGCTCGTTACCCATGCTGCCAAGATTTCTAAGCAGGAGATGCGCTTGGATCCGCAAATGTCGGCGCTTGATTGCGTGCGTCATGTGCTGGCCTCATCCGATACCGCGCCTGCTCGTTGCGTGATTGCCGGCAAGACCGTGCGTGTGCTCGATGCTGCGGCGGCTGATGTGTCGCTTGGCGAGGGTCAGGTTCTCGTTCAGGCTAAGCGTGTTTACCTTGGCCTTTCCGATGGCTCGGTTGAGTTGCTCGAGGTTAAGCCTGATGGCAAGCGTGCTATGGTCGCTTCTGCTTGGGCTGCTGGCCTGCAGGGTGCCGAACTTAGGTGGGGTGTACTGTCATGAGCAAGTTGTCTCCCGCGCGCAAGCTTGCGCTCGATGTGTTGATGGAGGCCGATCGCCGCGGTATGTACGCACGCGATGTGTTGTCTTCCCGTGCTTCCGCCAAGGCCATTGACCAGCGCGATTCTGCTTTTGCCGCCCGTTTGGCGCTCGGTGTTGCCGCCACGCAGGGTATTTTGGATGAGTTGCTCGATCAGTTTTTGGATAAGCCCAAAAAGGTCGCGCCGCGCGTTCGCATGGCACTTCGCATCTCGGCCTTCGAGATGCTTTATCTGCATACGCCTGGCCGCGTTGCCGTGAGCCAGGGTGTTGAACTGGTGCGCAGCGGTGCTAAGTCTGCCGCTGGCCTGGCGAACGCGGTGCTGCACAAGGTTGCGGACAACGTTGAGGACTTCGCCACGGCATCCGACGTGGATGAGTCCGAGCGCCGCCTGGTTCGCCTGTCTCGTTTAATGGGTCTTCCTCGCTGGCTGTGCGCTCGCATTATGGCCTCGTTTGATACGCCCGAGGGCGCGCTCAACTTTGCCGGCAATCTGGCGCCCGCGCCGCTTGCGCTGCACGAAAATGCGTTTGCGACCAAGGCCGACCCGTATATCTCACAGCTCGTTGCGCCTGTCTTCCCGGGCTGCCATGGTCCGGTCGATGCGCAGGTCACGGTTGCATCGGGCGTGTTTGAGCGTGCGGCTGCGGTTGCCTCGGACCTCAACGCTCAGCTTATCGCTACTGCGGCGACGCGTCCCGGCCGTTGCCTTGAGATTGGTGCTGGTCGTGGCACCAAGACCTATGTGATGATGTGCCAGGCCAAGCGCGCCGGGTACGAGCGTCAGCATACCGCGCTCGACCTGCACGACCGTAAGTGCGATCAGAATCTCGCGCGCCTGCATAAGGCGGGCATCTCGGGTGTTCGTACGGTTTCGGGTGATGCTTGCGAGCTTGATGAGGTGCTCACATCATTTGATGCCATGCTTGGCGAGCCGGTTAAGTTCGACACGGTCTTTATCGACGCGCCGTGCTCTGGCACCGGCACTATGCGCCGTCATCCCGAGATTCCGTGGCGTCTGACCGAAAAGGATGTGACGGTTGAGCTGCCCAAACTGCAGCTGACGATGCTCAAAGAGGCTGCCGCGCGCGTGGCTACTGGCGGCGAGCTCATCTATGCGACGTGCTCGGTCTTTGACGAAGAGAACACGCAGGTCGTGGATGCTTTCCTAAACTCTCCCGAGGGTACCGGTTTTAGCCTGGAGCCGCTCTCCGAGGCGCAGATCCTGCAACTGCCCGATTTCGAGCAGGCCAAGAAGCTGGTAGCCGTCCGTCAAAACGACCGTGGCCTCTTCCAAAGCGTGCCGGTAAACGCTGACTCCTACGACGGCCACTTTTGCGCCCGCCTGGTCCGCAACTCATAGAGCTACCTGCGACACAAAGAAACAGCCCCGCGATCGGTGTTGATCGCGGGGCTGTTTGGTTTCTAGTGGTTATGCGGGCAGTTGGCGCAGCAGCCGCTTGTGGCGCTAGTGCTGGAGCCGCCGCTGCGCTGGTCGGTGTTGTAGAAACCGCTGCCCTCAAACTTGATGCCGCTAGCCGAGAACGTCTTGGCCGCCGGGGCACCGCAGCTCGGGCACACGACCTCTGGAGTCTCGGACATGGGATGCTCAACCTCAAACACGTTGCCGCAGCTCGAGCACTTGTAATCGTAGCGCGCCATAGTACTTCCTTTTCAGCACAAAGCGGGCAGATTACTCTGCCCGCAAAAATTCAAACGTCTGTAACTGTACCCTATATCGGGCGTTTTATCACGCTTCACCCCAGAATCTATGCGTGTTGCGCAGGAGCTGTGCGGTTTTGCCCTCAGCGGCCGCAACGTCGGCCTCGTCAGCCTGCCAGGTCCAGTTACCCGTGGCCACGCCCGGTACGTTCATGCGCGCGTCGTCGCCCAGCCCCAGGACATCCTGCAGCGGCATCATCACCAGGGGAGCGTCGCTTGCCAGCGCGTCGCTCATCAGCTTGGCCGCCACCTCAACACCGCTTGGTTCATCGCCGCCCGCAAAGGAACGCGTGCTCCAACCGGCCAATGTCGACGTATCGTGCGTCGAGGTGTACAGGATCTTGCCCGGCGTGGGGTGCACGCCGTTGCGGACGTCGTAGTCGCTAAACTCCAGCACGTCCATGCCGGGAAAGCCGCAGGTCGAAGCCATGGCGCGAACGCCGGGCGTCAGGTAGCCCAGGTCCTCGGCAATAAAGTTGAGCGGCCCCAACTCGTCATAGGCGGTCTGGAAAAGGTCCTTGCCCGGGCCTGCCAGCCAACGCCCGTCGGCGCAGGCCTTACCTGCGGGAATGCTAAAGTAGCTGTGGAAGCCCAGGAAGTGATCCAGGCGCACGCGGTCGTAGAGCGAGAACGCACGACGTAGGCGATCCATCCACCAGCGGCAGCCGTTCTGCTTCATGTGGTCCCAGCGGAACGTCGGGTTGCCCCACACCTGGCCCTCGGGCGCAAAGTTGTCGGGCGGCGCACCGGAGATCTCGATTGCCTTACCGGTATCGGACAGCCAGAAGTTCTCGGGTTCGCTCCACGCATCTGCCGAATCGTCGGACACGTACATAGGAATATCGCCGATGACCTCGATGCCCTTCTTGTGCGCGTAGTTCATGAGCTCGCACCAGGCTAGGTCAAAGCGGTACTGCATGTACGCCTGCAGCTCTGCCTCGTCGTGGAAACGCTTGTCATCGATCAGATGCTCGTTGTAGCGCGCGACATCCGCCGGCCAATCGTGGCGCGACTCGCCCTCAAAGTACTTCTTAACGGCCATGTAGACGCAGTACTTTTCGAGCCAATCGGCATTGCGATGTTTAAACGCGGTGTACAGCGGATCGGCATCCTCGCCACCGTGGGCCTTCCAGGTCTCAAAGTCGGCGGCTAGCTCCTTGTGACTCTCGGGCAGCAGGTCGATATTGCCTGCAAAGGCCGAAGGACCGGCGTAAGGGGAGCGAAAGAAGTCCGTCGGGTTGACAGGCAGGACCTGCCAGTAGCGCATGCCCATAGCGGCCATATGGTCGATAAAACGACGCGTGGGCGCGCCGATCGTGCCGGGCTTACCGTCGTCGGTCGGCACCGATGTGATATGGCACACAACGCCCGCACCGTAATCGAGCGGCTCCTGCAGACGCTGCTCGGCGTGGTGATAGATGATCGACGATCCCAGCGGATACAGGTCGAGCGTGACGGTGCCATTGTGAATCTCGCACTCGTGACCACTAATCACATCGCTCGCGCATTCGCCGAGCGCCGGAATCGTCACGCGGTGTGAATTGCGCAGACTGCGGTTGATGATAACCGTCGCGGACTCGCCATCCTTGCCCGTGCGGTTGTATGCCAGCACCTCGTCGTTGAGCGCGAAGGCCTTGATCTCGCCGTCGATCATAAACGGCAGTGCGCGGCGTACGGCGGAGGCGTTTTTGACAATAGCCAGCGTGTCGAAGTCGTGCAGTTGGTCCTTGGTCGGCAGGGTGCGGCGGTTGCCCGGATCGGTTAGACCCTCCAGGCCGTATTCGTCGCCGTAGTAGATCGAAGGCACGCCGGGGAAGGTCATCTGCATGAGCGTGGCGAGCCAAAAACGGCTCTTGGCCAGGCCCATCGAGTTCTCGTCCAGGCGCCATTTGCTGCGCTCGCACTCGGGCAGCTGCGATTCGTCGGGGCCGCCGCCGAGCACCGAGATGATACGCGGGCGGTCGTGGCTCGATAGCAGGTTGAGCGCGCAGGACAATGCCTCGCTCGGGTAGTTCTCGCGCAGGGTCTCGATATCCTCAGCGGCCTCGTAGGCGTTCTTGTAGCCCATCAAAAAGCCGATGACCATGTCGCGGAAGGGGTAATCCATAGCAGAGTCCAACTCGGAGCCCTGTAGGTAGCGACGCAGATGGCCGTAGCTGATCTTGTTGGAGGCGTCTTCCCAGACTTCGCCGAGCAACAGTGCGTCAGGCTTTTCGGCAAGTACGGCCTTTTTGATCTCGGCCAGGAAATCGTCCGAAAGCTCGTCGGCCACGTCGAGACGCCAGCCATGGGCACCGGCGCGCAGCCATTTACGGATCACGCCGTCCTTGCCCAGGAGCCGCTCGCGTACCAGCTCGGAGCTCTCATTGATGGCGGGCATATTGCCCACGCCCCACCAGCAGTCATACGAACCGTCCTCATGGAAATAAAACGCATCGCGCCACGGCGAATCCTCGCTCTGCCACGCGCCCACGCCGGGGTAGTTGCCATACCGGTTGAAATAGATGGAGTCGTCACCCGTATGGTTAAAAACGCCGTCCAGGATGATGGAGATGCCCAGCTTCTCGGCTGCCTGGCACAGCTCAGTAAAGTCCTGCTCGGTGCCCAGGATTGGGTCGATCTTGGTGTAGTCGGCCGTGTCGTAGCGGTGGTTGCTCGCGGCCTCAAAGATGGGGTTGAGGTAGATGACCGTGAAGCCCAGCTCGGCGATGCGGGGCAGGTCTTCTTGGATGCCCTTGAGCGAGCCGCCGTAGAAGTCCCAGGTCTTGATGGAGCCGTCCTCGGCGCGCTCGTATACGGGCGGCTCGTTCCAGTCCTCGATCATGCGGCGCTGGATTCCGTTGCGCGGTTTTTCGACCTCGGCCAGCGTGCGCTCACGCCAGTTTTCGTCGCGGGCATAGCGGTCGGGGAAGATCTGGTACACCATGCCGCGCTCGTACCAGGTGGGACGGTTCTCGCGGTGCTTGTAGACGGTGACCTGGAACGACGGCACTTCGGCGTAGTCGTAGGTTACACCCTCGCCGCCGGTGCGACCTTGCGGCGCGCCTAGGCGAACCTCGGGCTGGCCCTCGATATTGCAGATAAAGCTGTACCAGATAAGACAGGGCTCGGTGCACTCAAGCTCTACGGTAAATATGCCGTCGCCCTCGTGTGTCATGGGATACCGAGACTCACCGACCTCATCGACCCAGGTGCGCAGCGTAAGCGTTGCCTGGTTGGGATCGGCATCCTCCAAAATCACCGAGAGTGCAACGGAAGTTCCAGTGGTCACAGCGCCAAACGGAGTGCGAAACTGCGGCAGGCGGCTGTTGTGAATCAATCTCATAGTACGGTCCAGTTCTATACAGTCATGGCCAACGGGCCATGGGCTTAACGCACGGTACTTAAGTATATCGTTGCACTTTAGTTGTATAAACTACAGCCGCTCATTATCGGCGAACGGTTGTCCTAGAAAATCGTTTTACCATCCACATTATCGCGATACTCGAAAACGCCTATGTAGATAGTATTTGTAGCCAAACAAAACAGCTCCGGTTTACTACGACGAATTGAATGATCTCAACCACAGTCATTTTAGTGATATTAAAACTGCAGGTAGAAGCGTTGCCAATTTCGATGATTACTCGCCGTGGTCGGCCGGAGCCATTTTGTCGTAGTAAACCGGCCCTCTTTTTAATGCGGGGTTCAACCAAGAAGAGGGCGCCTGCTTGGGGCGCCCTCTTTTGCGTTGAGGATTAAGTTTTAATCGTCAGGATTAGCGGCGCTTGCGGGTGGCCGTTGCCTTGCGGACGGACGTCTTCTTGGACGGCGCTTTTTTCTCGGTCGCGGCGGCGGGGGAGACCGGGGGCTCCTTGGCGGGTTCGACCTTAGGCTCGGCCTTTGCCGTAGCCTTCGGAGCGGTCTTCGGTGCCGGCTTGGGCTTTGCCTCGGGCTTGGGCTCCTCTTTGACGGCGGCGGGCTTAGCCTCTGCCTTGGCAGCTGCGGCCTTGGTCGTGGACTTCTTGGCCGTCGTCGTTGCGCGCTTGCGCGTGGTGGTCTTGGCGGTCGGCTTGGCCTCGACAGCTGCCTTGGTCTTAGGCTCGGCGGCTGCCTCCTTAACCTTGACGGCGGGCTTTGTGGCAGCCTTCGGAGCGGCCTTGGTCGCAGTAGCCTTGGCGGCCGTCGACTTCGTTGCCGTGGTCTTCTTGGCAGCTGTTACCTTCTTGGCGGTCGTGGTCGCCTTCTTGGCAGCGGTCTTTGCCGGAGCCTTGGCGGCCGGCTTGGCCTCAGCGATCTCGGCCTTTACCTCAGGAGCGACCTCGGGTTCGGCGGCCTTCTTGGCAGCGGCGGTCGTGCGCTTGCGCGCGGTCGTTGTCTTGGCAGCGGTGGTCTTGCTCGCAGCGGCCTTCGTGGTCGTGGTCTTCTTAGCCGTCGTCTTACGAGTCGCGGTCTTCTTTGCCGCAGGCTTTGCAGCAGGCTTGACCTCAGCCTCTGCCCCAGGAGCAACTTCAGCCTTCACCTCAGGCTCGGCCTTTGCGGTCTCAGCCTCAACCGGCTTCTCCTCGGCCTCAACCGGCTTCTCTTCGGCCTTGGGCTCCTCAGCGGCCACCGGCTCAGCAACAGCCTCAGGCTCGTCGACAACAGCCACCGGGCGCTCGATCTCCGGGTGCATAAAGAAGTACAGGTCCAGATACTTATCGGCCGAGCGCGTCCAGCTAAAGTCCTGGCTCATGGCCTGCGTTACCAGCTGGTTCCAGGCGTCGCGGTTATCCCAGAACAGACGCGCCGCGCGGAACACGGCGTCGCCCATCTCGTCGCCGTTAAAGTTGGTAAACGAGAAGCCCGTGCCTTCGCCGGTAAACTCGTTATACGGAATCACAGTGTCTTTCAGGCCGCCGGTCTCGCGCACGATAGGCAGGGTGCCGTAGCGCATGGCGATGATCTGCGACAGGCCGCAGGGCTCAAACTTCGAAGGCATTAGGAACATGTCGGCGGCGGCATACATGCGCTGCGACAGCGCAGGATCGAACTCGATGCGTGCGGCCATGGTACCGGGGTACTTGTCCTGGAAGTAGCGCAGACCGTCCTCGTAGTCGCGGTCGCCGGTGCCCAGCACCGCCACCTGCACGCCGCCGGCCAGAATGCGGTCGAGCGCGTACATGACCAGGTCCATGCCCTTCTGGCGCGTCAGGCGCGTGACCATGACCATAAGCGGACGGTCGTCGCGAACCTCGAGCCCCAGCTCTTCCTGCAGCTTGGCCTTGCATACGGCCTTACCAGAACGGTCCTCCACGGTGTAGTTGGCGGCAATGCGCTTGTCGGTCGCCGGGTCAAAGCCCGCCACGTCAATGCCATTCAAAATGCCCTGCAGCGCATAGGAGCGCTCGCGCAGCACGCCGTCCAGGCCCTCGCCAAACTCGGGCGTCTGGATCTCGCTGGCATAGGTGGGGCTCACCGTGGTTATGGCGTCGGCATAGCGCAGGGCGCCCAGCATGTAGTTGATGCTGCAGGCGTCGCAACGCAGCTGCGAGGCGGCCGCCGGAATGTGTGCCACACCCAGGATGTCCTCCATCACGGTGTCGCTAAACTGGCCCTGGAACGCCACGTTGTGGATCGAGAACACGGTCTTGACGCGGTCATACAGCGGCAGGCCCTGGTAAAACTCGCGCAAAAACACGGGCGCAAGTGCCGTCTGCCAGTCATTGCAGTGCAGGATGTCGCACTCAAAGTCGGCCGGCAGGTGCTGCAGGCTCTCGGTGATGGCCTTGGAGAAGAACGCAAAGCGCTCGCCGTCGTCAAAGAAGCCGTACGGATAGTCGCGCGCAAAGTAGCGCTCGTTGTCGATGAACATATAGGTGACGCCGTCGTGCTCGAGCTTCTCGAGTCCACAGTACTCGTTGCGCCAGCCCAGACTCACGTAAAAGTCGGAGAAGTGCTCCATCTGCGCCTTGTACTCGTCCTTTATGGTGGCGTACTTGGGCACCATCACGATAACTTCGGCGCCGGCGCGCACAAGCGCCGCAGGCAGCGAGCCTGCCACGTCGCCCAGGCCACCGGTCTTTACAAACGGTGCGCACTCGGCCGAGGCAAACACGATCTGCATCTTTTTGCTGGAATCTGCCATATTGTCTCCCATGTTGCAATTCGAGAATAGCCGCCTGGCGCTAACCGGGCGGCTATTCTACATGTTACGAGCGATGTTGCGGTGCCAACGTTAACGTACGATGGTGGTGTCAGAAGTTAACGGAGCCTTGCCCAGCACCAGGATGTTCTCGGGCGTGCCGCGAAGCTCGGTGTTGGTGGGGACCACGTTGTTCTTGTCCAGGATGGCGTTCTCAACGCGTGCGCCGCTCTTGATGATGCAGCTCTGGTTGATGATCGAGTTGGTCACCGAAGCTCCTTCCTCGACCACGACGCCGCGTGACAGGATTGAGTTGCGCACGGTGCCCTTGATGATGCAGCCGGCCGAGATGATCGAGTTGCACGCGTGGCTGCCGGTCGCATAGCGCGAAGGCGGCACGTCGTGGGCCTTGGTCAGGATCGGGCGCTCAGGGTCAAAGAGCTGGTCGGCCACGGTCTGGTCGAGCAGGTCCATGCTGCGGCGATACAGCGACTTCTCGCTAAACACGCCCACGACCTCGCCCTTGTACTCGTAGCTGCACACGTCGATGTTGCCAAAGTCGCCCTGGAGTGCCTCGAGCAGGTCCAGATAGTCGGCGGCCTGGTAGTGGTCGATGATCTCGAGCAGCGTCTCGCGGTTGACGATGCAGCAGTCCATGGACGCGTTGTCGCCATACACGACGCCGGCGCTCACGCCCGTCAGACGACCGTTCTCGTTAATATCGAGCTTGGTCTCGTCATCGACATTGCGCGTGGCCTTGCAGTACACCACGGTCATCTGGGCACCGGAGTTCTCGTGCGCTTCGATGATGGTGTTGAGGTCCATGTTAAAGATGATGTTGGTGCCCATCATCACGACATAGGGCTTCTCCGAGCGCTGGAACAGCGTCTTGTTGGAGATGATGTCGCGCAGCAGGAAGCGCATGCCGCCCTTGGTGGTGCCATATGCGTTGCCGGGCACCATGAACAGGCCGCCCTTCTTGCGGTCCAGGCCCCAGTCCTTGCCCGAGCCCACGTGGTCGATCAGCGAGCGGTAGTTACCCGGCATGACGACGCCGACGGTCTTAATGCCGGCATTCATCATGTTGGACAGCGGGAAGTCGATCAGGCGGTAGCGGCCCAAAAACGGAACGGACGCGATGGGGCGGTCCTTGAGCAGCACGCTGCCGTAGGTCGAAGAGTAGTTAGCGGTGATATAACCGATGGCCTTGCGATTAATCATCGGATCATTCCCCCTTCCCGATAACGACGTCATTTCCAACGACGGCCGTATCCTTGGTGGTATCGACAGAGCCGAGCTTCACGCCCTCTTCGACCGTGGAGTTCTCGCCCAAAATAGCGCGGCAGATGTGTGCGCCGCTCTTAACGTGCGCACCCGGCAGCAGCACGGAGTCCTCGACCACGGCGCGCTCCTCGATGATGACATCGGTCGAAAGGATCGAGTGGCGAGCGGTGCCGTAGATCTTGCAGCCGTTGGAGACCAGGCAGTCGTCCAGGCGGCCGTCCGGGCCAATGTAGTGCGGCGGGCGCGTGGTGATGTTGGACATGATGGGGAAGTTCTTGTCAAACAGATCAAACTCGGGGTTGTTACCCAGCAGGTCCATCGAGGTCTCATGGAAGCTGGCGATGGTGCCGACGTCCTTCCAGAAGCCGTGGAACTCGTAGCTGTACAGGCGCTTGTTCTCACCGAGCAGCTTGGGGATGATGTCCTTGCCAAAGTCGTGGCTCGAGCGCTGGTCCAGAGCATCCTCCTCGAGCGCCTCGATCAGCACGTCGGCCGAGAAGATGTAGATGCCCATGGAAGCGAGGTTCGAATCGGGCTTCTCGGGCTTCTCGGTGAACTTGGTGATGCGGCCGTCCTCGGGATCGGTGGTCAGGATGCCAAAGCGGCTGGCCTCCTCCCACGGCACGGGCATAACGCTCACGGTGAGGTCGGCGTTGTTCTCAATGTGCGCCTTGAGCATCTTGCGGTAGTCCATGCGATACAGGTGATCGCCCGAAAGAATCAGGACGTACTTGGGGTCGTTGGCCTTGATGTAGTCGAGGTTCTGCGTAATGGCGTCGGCCGTGCCCGCATACCAGGCGCCGCCGGTCTGCGTCTCGTACGGCGGCAGGATCGACACGCCGCCGTCGCGGCTGTCCAGATCCCACGCCTCGCCGGAGCCCACGTAGGCATGCAGCAGGTAGGGACGGTACTGCGTCAGAACGCCCACCGTGTCGATGCCCGAGTTGGAGCAGTTGGACAGCGAAAAGTCGATAATGCGGAACTTGCCACCAAAGCTAACCGCCGGCTTGGCGATCTTTTGGGTGAGTGCCCCCAATCGGCTGCCCTGTCCTCCTGCGAGGAGCATCGCGATGCATTCTTTCTTACTCATCGATTTCTCCTTCTGTCATCGATGTTCCTAACCCATTAGCGACGGGCGCGGCGCTCGGTCACGCCCGTCGAGTAATGCCGTGCGGCAAAGGGAGCTCGCGCGCTTTATGCGTGCCAGATCTCGTCGCGATACTCGCGAATGGTGCGGTCGGACGAGAACCAGCCACTCGAGGCGGTGTTGAGCAGGGCCTTGCGGTTCCAGGTCTCCTGGTCGCCGTAGCTGCCCGTGAGGTTCTCCCATGCATCCACGTAGCTACGGAAGTCAGCCATGACTAGGTCGGGGTCGTTGTTGTTCATGAGCTCGTTGTAGATGCTCTCGAAGTTGCCCGAAAGACCCGCAAACGTGTTGTCCTTGAGCTCGTCCATCACGCGGCCCAGACGCTCGCGGTCGCCGTTGAGGGTATCCCACGCAAAGTAGCTGTTCGACGCCCAGAGCTGCTCGACCTCGGGGGCGGTCAGGCCAAAGATGGCCTCGTTCTCGCGGCCGGCCAGGTCGGCGATCTCGATGTTGGCGCCGTCGAGGGTACCCAGCGTAATGGCGCCGTTCATCATGAGCTTCATGTTGGACGTGCCCGAGGCCTCCTTGCCGGCCGTGGAGATCTGCTCCGAGATCTCGGCGGCGGGGTAGATGAGCTGGGCGTTGCTCACGCGGAAGTTGGGGATAAAGCAAACCTTCATGACCTCGTTGACGCGGGCGTCGTTGTTGATGACGTCGGCCACGGAGTTAATGAGGCGGATGGTCTCCTTGGCAAAGGTGTAGCTCGAGGCAGCCTTGCCGCTAAAGATGAAGGTCGTCGGCGTCACGTGGAAGTTTGGATCGGCGATGCGACGGTTGTAGATGTCCATCACTTTCATGATATTCATGAGCTGGCGCTTATAGGCGTGGAAGCGCTTTACCTGGACATCGAAGACGGTGTTGGGGTCGATGACCAGACCGGTCTCGGCCTTGACGTAGGCGGCCAGACGCTCCTTGTTGGCGCGCTTGGAGGCACCCACGGCCTTCAGGAACTCGGTGTCGTTCTGGAACTCTTTGAGTTTCTCCAGCTCAAAGGCGTCCTTGAGCCAGCCGTCGCCAATGGCCTCGGTCACGAGCTTGGCGTAGGTGGGGTTGGCCTCGGCAAAGAAGCGACGGTGCGAGATGCCGTTGGTCTTGTTGTTGAACTTCTCGGGCGTCAGGGCATAGAAGTCCTTGAGCACGATGTTCTTGATGATGTCGGAGTGGATCTTGGCCACGCCGTTGACGCTATGGCTGCAGATCACGGACAGGTTGGCCATGCGAATCTCGCCGTCCCACAGAATGGCGGTCTGGCGCAGACGCTCCTGCCAGCCCTCCTGCGTGGTGTCGAACGACTCGTGCCAACGACGGCTGATCTCGTCGATGATCTGGTACACACGGGGGAGGAGCTTGGAGAACATGCCGATGGGCCACTTCTCCAGGGCCTCGGGCAGGATGGTGTGGTTGGTGTAGCTCACGACCTGCGTCACGATGTTCCAGGCGTCATCCCACTCGAGCTTCTTCTCGTCGATGAGGATGCGCATGAGCTCGGGGCCGCACATGGCGGGGTGCGTGTCGTTGGTGTGGATGGCCACAAACTGCGGCAGCAGCTCCCAGTTCTCGCCGTGCTCCTTCTCAAAGGTGTCGAGCAGGCTGTAGATGCCGGCCGAGACAAACAGGTACTCCTGCTTCAGGCGCAGCAGGCGGCCGTGCTCGCCGGCGTCGTTGGGGTAGAGGATGGCGCTGATGGCCTCGGCCTCGGCGCGCTCGGCGTCGGCCAGGGCATAGTCGCCGCGGTTAAAGGCCTCAAGGTCAAAGTGCTCCTCGACCGGCTCGGCAGCCCAGACGCGCAGCTTGTTGACAGTCTCGCCGGCATAGCCCACGACGGGGATGTCATAAGGGACGGCCAGGATGTCCTGCGTGTCCACCGTGCGGTAGAACGTGCGACCGTTCTCCTCAAAGCCCTCAACGTGACCACCAAACTTGATGGTTACGGCCTTGTCCTGACGGCGGACCTCCCAGGGATAGCCGTGGGTAAGCCACTCGTCGGTGGCCTCGACCTGGCTGCCGTTGACGATCTCCTGCTTAAACAAGCCGTAGCGGTAGCGCATGCCGTTGCCATAGCCGGCAATGCCCTCGGCTGCCATGGAATCCAAGAAGCACGCGGCCAGACGGCCCAGACCACCGTTGCCCAGCGCCGGATCGGGCTCTTGGTTCTCGATGACGGACAGGTCGAAGCCCATGTCGTCGAGCGCCTCGGCGACCATGTCGCGCACGCCAAAGTTGAGCAGGTAGTTGTCGAGCAGGCGGCCGATCAAAAACTCGATCGAGAAGTAGTACACGCGCTTCTTGCCCTCGGCGGTGACGCGGGCGTCGCTCTTGGTGGCAACGGTGCGCGCCTTCTCGGCCACGAGCTTGGCCAGGGCGTTGAAGCGGTCCAGGTCGCTCGCGGCCTCGACGCTCTTGCCGCTGATGCTCATGACGGCGTCGCGATAGAGCTCGGTAAACTCCTGCTTGTTGTCGAAGATCTTGTTCATACGTTCCTTTCCCCCGGGGATGTTTCTCCCGGAACGGTTATGACATGTATCCTACGCCCCCGCGGGGCGGGTAATTACAGTGGTAACGATTTTGTTACGCATCCTTGCCAGATGCCTTAACAGCGCCTGCCTTAGCCTTGGGAGCGGCCTTTTTGGCAGCCGGTTTCTTGGCTGCGGCCTTAGCAGCGGGCTTTGCGGCAGCCTTGGCCTTGGCCTTGGTCGTCGTGGCCTTCGCCTTAGCTGGAGCCTTTTTGGCAGCCGCAGGCTTAGGCTTTACCGAAGACGTGCGCTTCTTAGACGCAGCCTTGGGCTCCTCGACCACGGGCGGCTTATAGCTGCTGGGGCCGCGGCGCTTAAGCACCACGCCTGCCAGGCCGGGCACCTTAATCTCAATGGAGTCCATCTGCCCGTTCCAGGGATAGGGCTCGCTCGAGCAGGTGTAGGGCTCCTCACCGGCGTATCCGCTGCCACCGAACTCGGGACGGTCGGAATCGAAGATGACCTCCCAGTCACCCTCACGCGGCACGCCCACGCGGAAGCTCTCGTAGCTCGCCGGATCAAAGTTGATCAGGATCACCAGGTCGTCATCGATGTCCTCGCCCTGGCGCACAAAGCTCACGATGGACTGCTTGGAGTTATCCGCGTCGATCCAGGTAAAGCCGTCGTCGGTGTAGCCGCGCTCGTACAGGGCGGGCTCGGCAGTGTACAGGTGGTTGAGCGCCTTGATAAACGCCTGATGGCGAGCATGGGTCTCGTACTGCTCGGTCAGGAACCACTGGATGGACTCGTAGTAGCGCCACTCAATAAACTGGCCGATCTCGTTGCCCATAAAGTTGAGCTTGGCACCGGGGTGCGTCACCTGGTAGAAGGCCAGCGTGCGCAGGCCGGCAAACTGACGCCACCAGTCGCCCGGCATGCGGCCGATGAGCGAGCACTTGCCGTGCACGACCTCGTCGTGGCTCAGCGGGCAGATGAAGTTCTCGGTAAAGGCGTACATGATGGAGAACGTGAGCAGCCCGTGGTTGCCGGGGCGCCACGGAAAATCGGTCTGCATGTAGTGCAGGGTGTCGTTCATCCAGCCCATGTCCCACTTGTAGTGGAAGCCCAGGCCGCCGTCCTGCGGCGGATAGGTCACGAGCGGCCACGCGGTGGACTCCTCGGCCATCATCATCACGTCGGGGTAGTGCGCCTCTACAGCGCAGTTGACCTGACGGATAAACGTGCTGGCGTCCAGATCCTCCTCGGTACCGTACTTGTTGAACTTCTTTTGGCCCGGATCGTCAATACCAAAATTGAGGTACAGCATGCTGGACACGCCGTCCATGCGAATGCCGTCCACGTGGAAGTTCTCGAGCCAGTACAGCACGTTGGAGACCAGGAAGGAGCGGACCTCGCCGCGGGCAAAATCGAACTTGTGCGTGCCCCAGTTGGGGTGAATCTCGTGCTCAAACAGCATGTGGCCGTTAAAGGTGGCAAGGCCGTGGGCGTCGGCGCAAAAACCGCCGGGCACCCAGTCCATGATCACGCCGATGCCAGCCTCGTGGCATGCATCGATAAAGTGCATGAGCTGCTGCGGGTTGCCGTAGCGCGACGTGGCGGCGTAGTAGCCGGTCGTCTGATAGCCCCAGGAGCCATCGAAGGGATGCTCCATAAGCGGCATGACCTCGATGTGCGTATAGCCCATGTCGCGCACGTAGTCCACGAGCTCCACCGACAGGTCGTCGTAGGTGTAGAACTCGCCACGCTGCGCGGGGAAGGGATCCATGGGGCCGGGGTAGTTGCCGTACTCGTCCGGCTCGCCCTGCGGCGCGTCGCCGTGACGCTTCCACGAGCCAATATGCACCTCGTAGATGTTCAGCGGCTGCGACATGTGGCTGTGGCCGGCGCGGCGCTTGAGCCATGCGGCATCGTTCCACTTATAGCCGTCGAGGGTCCACAATACGCTCGCCGTTCCCGGAGGGCACTCTGCCTTAAAGGCATACGGATCGGCCTTGTAGAGCTTTTCGCCCTCGTTGGTCTCAATGAGATACTTATAGAGCTGGCCCTGCTCGGCGCCAGGAATAAAGCCTTCCCAAATAGCGCTCGTATGCACGGGCACCAGAGGGTTGGCTTCCTCATTCCAGTTGTTAAATTCGCCAATGACATGGACGCTCTTTACGTCGGGCGCCCAAACGCAAAAGCGCCAGCCGCGCGTACGGTTCTGCGTGTCGGGGTGCGCGCCCATCTTTTCCCAGCTGCGCTCCCACGTGCCGATGCCAAATAGATAGACATCGTCCTTGGTGAGCTCCGGTGCGTGCGGGGCGGCTTTACGGGTTGCGGGCTTTTTAGCCGTTGGCTTTAGCTTTGTATCGCTCACGTTTGATCCCATCATGACGCGGCAGCGTGTTGCCTTGGTGACTAGATGCGAAAGGTCCAAGGCTGCACGAATCGAAGGGACGGCGATAGTTCTATGATTCGTTCCACCTCGCGTGCTCGGTGGAACTTTCGGCAGAAACTACGATAACACCTGTACGTTACTTTTATGAAGGAAAGTGGTTTTAGGGCGGCGTTTAATCGGTAAGCGCCATGTTTAGACCACTGGCAGAATTGCCGTGGTAAAACTCTTGACAGTTTTACCAATTAGGGTTTCAAGATTGTTAGTCTGACGTTTGGTAAAACGTTTTTAGCAGGATGTTTACCATTTGACATCGAAAGGTTCGTTTATGTCCCAGACCGCCGCCCCCAACGTTGCTTTTATTTTCGATTGCGACGGCACACTGGTTAATAGCACCCCCGTTTGGGCCTATGCCCAGCCCGAGTTATTGCACCGCTACGGAATTGACGTGACGGTCGACGATTTTGCCCAGTTTGAGCATCTTTCGCTGGAGGACGAATGCCAGGCCTACCACGACACGTGGGGTATTAGCGCAAATGGCGAGGAGCTCTATCTCGAGCTGAGTGACATTCTGATCGATGGCTACTCCAAGGTGCCGCCGCGCGAGGGGCTTCTGGCATTTTTGGAGCAGGCGAAGGCGGTGGGCATTGCCATGTGCGTCGCCACGTCCACGCCGGCCGAGCTGGTTAAGTCTGCACTTGCGGGAGCCGGGCTCGATGCCTACATGGAGTTTGTGACCACCACCGGCGAGGCAGGACGCTCCAAGCAGTTCCCCGATGTGTATGAGCTCGCGCTGCGCCGCCTGGAGGAGCGCCATAGGCACAAGTTTGAGCGCGCATGGGTGTTTGAGGACGCCGTTTTTGGCCTTAAGAGCTCTGGCGCCGCGGGCTTTAAGCGTGTAGGTATCTATGACCCGCACGGCCGCATGAAGCGCGACGACGTGCGCGCCAACTGCGATATCTTTATCGATAGTTATGAGGACCTGGATCTGGCCCGCGTGCTTTCGTTTGAGGGATAGGCGAGAGCTGTGGCTTGTAAGGTATTAGTGGTCTGTGGCTCGTCCGTGGTGGCGAGCGCGGATCTGTTGCGTAGACTAGCAGGGGAGTGCGACCACGTTGTCGCCGTGGACCGCGGGCTCGATGCGCTGCTGAGCGCGGGGCTAGGCTGCGACGTTTATGTGGGGGATGCCGACACGGTGAGCGATGCGGGTCGTGCGTTGGTCGATGCCGCCGAAGCCTTTGAGGTAGAGCGCCACGACCCGTACAAGGACTATACCGATCTGGCGTTGGCGCTCGATTCCGTCCGACGTCGCTGGCCAGGTGCCGAAGTGGTAGCAACCTGCGCCACCGGCGGCCGTCCGGATATGGCGCTTTCCGTACTGGGGCTGCTCGCTGGCTATGAGGATGCCCCGGTCTGGATTGCCGAAGACGAGACCACTGCCCGCATCCTGCACGGAGGCGAATCGTGGACCATCGAAAACGCCGAAGGCGAGACGTTCTCCATCATCGCCATAGCCCCCAACACCGAAGTTAGCGAGCACGGCCTAGAATGGGAGCTAGACCACAGCCCCCTGGGCTTGTTGGCCGACACGGGCATCAGCAACGTCGTCAGGTCAACAGCCACAATCCAAGTCCACACCGGCTCCGCCATCGCTTACCTATATCAATAGGCATTTAGAATCTGACCCAAAAAAGTCCTTGCACGCCGCGCCAACTTCCCCTATAGTATCTCCTCGTCACGGGGGCGTAGCTCAGCTGGGAGAGCGCTTGACTGGCAGTCAAGAGGTCAGGGGTTCGAGCCCCCTCGTCTCCACCATCGTGAATGTTAGGCCACTCAATTGAGTGGCCTTTATATTTCTGAACTCTCAAACTCCCATCTGGGGATCGGCCTTCGTTGTGCGTGTTCGAAACCACCACAACGATGTTTACCTCCAAGTGGAAGATTGTGCGTCAACGTCCTATCTACTCCAAAAAATTCATAACCAGCGAGACCATAGACTCTTTTTCTTCAGGTCTCGACTCAGCAATCATGAGCGCGACAGCAACAAGCGTGCTGTCTGCGATTCGTTTGTCTAAGCCGCGAAAAAGCAGTCCGTTGCGATCTAGATAGTAGAGAAAGAGGCTGCATCCGATTCGCTTGTTTCCATCGAGAAATGAATGGTTTTTGATGATGAGGTACAACAGATTTGCTGCTTTTTCCTGTACAGATAGATAGAGGTCTTGGCCACCAAACGACTGGTTGATCACCGAGATACTGCTGCGGAAGGACTCATCTTTTTCTACGCCAAACAGGTCGCTCGTAAATCTGTTGCGCATTTGGGCTATTAATCTCGTACAGAGCTCGTATTCGAGTGTGTATGCCCCAGTTTGTCCCTTGGGACGATCAATAGATTCACGGTCGTATTCATCGAGCAGTTTAAAGACATCTATATAGCTCTCAACGATATCGAGTATCTCACGAGAGCCGAGGTCCTCGGGTAGACGTTCGATAATCTGAGCGACTGTCCCTAGCTGCTCGAGTCTACGTTCGTTTTCAACGTGTCCTTGAATAATAAACTTGTGGAGTACTTTCGTTGCCCAGCGTCGGAATTCAACACCGCGTTGAGATTTAACGCGGTATCCAATGGACAATATCATGT
>UQYE01000044.1:0-19052 GCA_900545145.1 uncultured Collinsella sp.
CAGCCGCGATGGGGTCGGCATAGACATCCTTGGACAGCGTGAGTGTCTGGATGCCCGCACGCTCGGCGCGCTGCAAGCCCTTGGCCGAAGGACGGCTCGACACCACGAGCTCAATCGAAGCGTTGAGCTTGCCGGCAGCGATCAGGTCGATCAGCGCCTGCAGGTTGGTACCAGAACCGCTGATGAGCACGCCAATCTTGAGCGGCTCAGCCGTATCAGTGCCGGTCGGACGGGTGTAGGGCACATAGCCCAGGCCCTCACCAGCAGCCATCTGCTCGTTAGCGCTCATCGGAGTACACGACCTTACCGGAACCCTCGACGCACTCGCCCACGCGGAACGGCTTCTCGCCCAGCGCGACCAGGGCCTCGGTCACGGCGGCCTCGTCCTCGGGGGCGACGATCAGGCACAGGCCGACGCCCATGTTGAAGGTCTTGCATGCCTCGTTGGGCGCGAGCTCGGCCTGACGCGACACGTAAGTAATGACGGGCGGAACGTCCCATCCCATCTCGGCGCCGTTGCGGGTGACCACGGCGTCGACGTCGTCGGCGAGCGCGCGGTTGAGGTTCTCGGTAATACCGCCGCCAGTGATGTGGGCGATGGCGTGCACGTTGGCGCCGCCGCGCAGCAGCTCCAGGATCGGCTTGACGTAGATGCGCGTGGGGGCCAACAGAGCGTCTGCCAGCGATGCACCGCCGAGCTCCTCGAGCGGACGGCTCAGCTCCTCGGCCTTAGCGACGGCCTCGGGCGTGCCCGGCTTAACGCCGTCGACGCCAATGACCTTACGCACGAGCGAGTAGCCGTTGGAGTGCACGCCGGTGGAAGGCAGGCCCAGGATCACATCGCCCGGGCGGACGTTTGCGGGGTCGAGCATCTTGGGGCGGTCGACGACGCCCACGGTAAATCCGGCAAGGTCGTAGTCGGCAGGAGCCATGACGCCCGGGTGCTCGGCCATCTCACCGCCCACGAGCGCGCAGCCCGCGAGCTTGCAGCCGTCGGCCACACCCTTGATAATCTTTGCCATGTGCTCGGCCTCGATGTGACCGATGGCAACGTAGTCCAGGAAGAACAGCGGCTCGGCGCCCGAAGCCAGAATATCGTTGACGCACATAGCGACCAGGTCCTGGCCAACCGTCTCGTGACGGTCCATGATCTGGGCGAGCACGAGCTTGGTGCCCACGCCGTCGGTGCCGCTGATCAGGATCGGGTCTTCCATATCCTTAAGCGCGGCGGCCGAGAAGAGGCCACCAAAGCCACCGATGCCGCCGATAACCTCGGGGCGGTTGGTGTCCTTGACCATCTGCTTAATAGCGTCGACGGCGCGGCCGCCCTCGGCGGTATCGACGCCGGCGTCCTCGTACGTCACATGCTTGCTGTCGCTCATCTGAGCCTTCCTCTCCCACTACCGTGGCGCCGCCCAGGCGTCAAACAGTGCTCATAGTTGCGTTCATATCGGCGCGCGCCATAACAGCGTGCGCCGTCATATCAACAAAACAGCAGGTAAAACCTACCAAAATAAACCTGTCCCTACATGGCAGGTTTTAGGCCTCGCCGTGCTCCTCTTCCCAGCTGCGGTCGACATATTTCTCGACCACGGCGTCGTCGTCAAAGTGCAGCGGCTTGTCCAGGTTGCGGGGCTTAAAGCCCTCCATGAACTTATCGCGGCCAAAGCTCTCGGGAATCGCCACGGGATAGCGGCCGGTAAAGCACGCGTCGCAGTAGCCGCCCTTGGGCATGACCTTCAGCAGGCCCTCGACCGAAAGGAAGGCCAGCGAATCGGCGCCGATGTACTCGCAGATCTCGTCGACCGTCTTGTTGGCGCTGATAAGCTGCGACTGCACGTCGGTATCGATGCCATAGAAGCACGGCCAGATGACCTCGGGCGAGTTGATGCGGATGTGAATCTCCTTGGCGCCGGCGTTGCGCAGCATCTTGACGAGCTGCACCATGGTGGTGCCGCGCACGATGGAGTCGTCGATCACGACCAGGCGCTTGCCCTCGATGTTGTCGCGCAGCGGGTTAAGCTTCATGCGCACGCCCATGGCGCGCAGCTCCTGCGTGGGCTCAATAAACGTGCGGCCCACGTAACGGTTCTTGATGAGGCCCTCACCAAAGGGAATGCCACTCTCGTGCGAATAGCCCTCCGCGGGCGGCAGGCCGGAGTCGGGCACGCCGATGACCAGGTCGGCCTCGACGGGCTCCTCGTGTGCCAGCTGGCGGCCCATGTCGTAACGGCAGGCATAGACGCTCTTGCCGTTCATGATGGAGTCGGGGCGGGCAAAGTAGACCTGCTCAAAGATGCAGTTAGCGGGCTCTTTGGCAGCGGGCACGCCCTGCTCGGATACCAGGCCCTCGGCGCTGATGCGCAAAATCTCGCCAGGGCGGACGTCGCGCACGTACTCGGCGCCCACAATGTCGAGCGCACAAGTCTCGGAGGCGACGACCCAGCCGCCGGCGCGCGTGACACGGACGGCGGAGTCGACCGTCGCGGCGCCGTCCTGCGACGGCAGCTGCGAAACGGCTGCGGCATCGGCCTGGTCCAGACCCTCGTCCACCAGCTTGCCCAGCACGAGCGGGCGAATGCCGTGTGGATCGCGGAATGCGTAGAGCGCCTGCTCGTTGATGAGCGTCATGGCGTAGCCGCCGCGCACGAGCTCCATGGTCTTGCGAATACCCTCGCGCAGGTGGCCCGTACGCTGGGTAAAGTAGCCGATAAGCTTGGTCGCGACCTCGGAATCCGAATTGGAAAGGAACGGCACGCCCAGCTCGATCAGCTGACGGCGCAGCTCGTCGGTGTTGACGAGGGTGCCGTTGTGCGCGAGCGCGATAATGACGCTATTGATGGTAGAGAGGTGCGGCTGAGAGGCTTCCCAGCTCTTGGCGCCGGCAGTGCCGTAGCGCACATGACCCACGGCCAGCTGGCCGGAGAGCGTCGACAGGTCGGCGTTGGAGAACACGCGGTCGAGCAGGCCCAGATCCTTGCGGACCATAACCGTACCGCCGTCACCCACGGCGATTCCCGCCGATTCCTGGCCGCGGTGCTGCAGTGCACGCAGGCCAAAGTACGTCAGTCGAGCCACGTCGCGATCGGGCGCCCAAACACCAAAAACGCCGCATTCCTCATGCAGCTGGTCGGAGTCCGGATCATACGTCGACATGGCGTTCACCTGTCCCGCGGCACGCTCTGCCGCGCGGATGGTTTCTTGAGACATGGCATCCCCTCAGAGCCTCGTATTTTGGCGTTACCCGCCTTATTATACGCACGGCACGACGCGCTCTCCCGTGCATGAACAGCGCTTTTTAAAAGCCCACCGAGCTAATAATCAGTTTTGTTGCCAAACATTTTATCGGTCTGTCCAGTGCAAGCGCCCGCGCCCCCCAGATGGCCGCCGCGTCCACCGTTGGGGATTACAAAGTTGCAATTGGGACGTTCGTCCTGTCTTTTGGCAGGTCGGCGGCGTATCCTTATAACCTACAACAAAGCGAGAAAGGTTCTGTATGGATCGAAACGAACTCGACCCCAGCGTCCCCAGCGCCACGGAGGTCAAGAAGATCCCCCTCATCATTAAGGTGTACGCCGTCCTGTGCATCCTTTCCGGCGTGGGCACGCTCCCGTCGGTCGCTGCCTTTATGTGGCAGGTCATCACCGCGCTCATCAACGGCAACGCCGCCGCCAAGCTCGGCGAAAACACGCTCGTCGCGGTCGGCCTTATCGTCGCCGGCATCATGCTCTCGGCGGCGAGCGCGGTCATCTTAATCATCTTTGGCCTGGATCTCATCAAGAACCAGCGTCGCAACGCCGCGCGCCTGTCCTATATCCTTATCGCGTTTACCGTCGTCGAACTTTTGGTCGACGTGATGCTCCAGGGTATCGGGCCGTTCTTGCTGCGCCCCGCCATCCAGCTCGGCATCCTCGTCGCGCTTTCGGCCACCGTCGACCCCACGCTTCGTCAGGAGCGCGAACTGCAGCGCCGCCTGCAGGAGATGCTCGACCGCGACGCCGCCGCCGAGGGCATGCTCGGCCGCGATGAGACCGGCGAAGGCTACATCAAGCTCAACTACTTCAACCTGTTCTGGGTATTCTTTGTCTGCTGCGTGCTCGGCCTAATCCTGGAGGACATCTGGCACATGACGGTCGACGACCCGGGCGTCTACCAAAACCGCGCCGGCATGCTGTTTGGGCCCTTCAGCCCCATCTACGGATTTGGCGCCGTGCTCATGACCATGGTGCTTAACCGCTTCTACAAAAAGAACCCCATCATTATCTTTTTGGTGAGCGCCGTGCTCGGCGCAAGTTTTGAGGTGTTCGTGGGCTGGTTTATGCAGACCTCGTTCGGTGTGGTCTCGTGGAACTACTCGCACATGAAGCTCTTTGGCATGCCCGATCCGCTCGCCGTGCTTACGGGCGGGCGCACCTGCACGGGCTTCGCCTGCCTGTGGGGCCTGGGCGGACTTATCTGGATCAAACTGCTGCTGCCGAGATTGCTCAAGCTCATCAACATGATTCCCTGGAAGAGTCGCTACTCGGCAACCGTCCTCTTTACCATCATCATGCTGGTCGACGGCGTCATGACGCTGCAGTCGCTCGACTACTGGTACCAGCGCGTCAACGGCACGGAGCCGGATATTCCCGTCGCGCAGTTCTACGGCAAGTATTTCGATAACGACTACATGGAGAACCGCTTCCAGAGCATGACCATGAGCCCCAAGGATGCGACGCGCGTGTAGCGCCCACCGCGCCCAAAACGCAAAATGCCCGCCGGTATCACACGTACCGGCGGGCATTTTTATAAACGAGCCTTCTATCGACGCAAGCCTCTACGCCTCGCGCTCGACCTCGCTCGCGCACTCATTTTTGATGGTACCGACGAGCGCCCGCAGTGCATCGACAACATGCGGGCGAATGTCCCCGCCAATGAGCACGAGCATGATGTCGTCGCCTACGGCGAGCTCGCCGCTCGCCAGCCACACGCGCACATAGCCGATACCCGGCATCGCGCGCGTTGCCTCGATAGCGGCCTGTACCTTTTCGGCATCGAAGCCAAACACCATGCCGCCCACCTTATGTCCAGGCGCCACACCATCTGTCTCGACCCCACGCGCCTCGGACTTAGGCGTCGCACGCACCACGCCGTTGTGTGTCAGGTACATCCCACAATCAGCCGCCGAAACATCGGCCTTGGCTTCGCGCAGCCAAGCATCAACCGAAGGCATCGATTTGCCATTCTCAAACATCATTTCTCCTTTCACAGTCATCGAGTAGCCCATTTGGGACGGGGCTTTTTAGCTACCCCCGTCGCCTCACCCGGAAAAATCAATCCAAATGGGTTACTCTCAACAATCTATTCCTCGACCGGCGTGAGCACCATGACGGCGCGCGTATTGCTAAATGACAGCGAGCGGCAGGTCACAAGCGTTACGACCTTGGTTGCCGAAGCGGCGCGGTCGCCTGCGTCACTCGCCACGGCAGAGGCACCGTCGAGCATCTCGGACAGGTAGTTCTTGAGCCCGTCATCGCCCTCAAAATTGGGCGTGCGCGCCTTGGCATACGTGTCCTCGACCACCTTGGTCGCCAGTGGGCGCAACTTATACGTCGCATCGCGCGTAATGTAGTACACGTATTCTATGCTGTCGAACGTCGCCTGATCGGTCGTACCCGAAATCACGTTGAACATCGAACCGTCGTTCATGTGATGACCGTAAATCGTGGTCTGCTGATCCACCATGCCCGGCGCGGTGTCGTCGCTATCCAAGAAGATGGCTCCCGAGGCATTGGCGGTGCCATCAAACAACGTGTTGAGGTATTTGGAGTTGTTGTTGGTCTGCACCACGGGATAGTTGATGTTGGTTCCCGGCACGTAAATCCAACCCACAATCTCGGGATTCGTCTGAGCAAGCGCATCAAAGTTGATAATCGGCACGCCGCTGGCGTCCTTATCGCTTACATATTGCTTCTCGATTTTCTGATACGAATCGCTCGCCTGCTTATAGCCAATCTGGGCATTAATAAAGATAGCGGCGGCGGCGACAATCAGGCCGATACCGATGATGATGAGCAGGATAGGAATGATGGAGCGGCGCTTCTTACGCGGCAGCTCGGTGCAATCCGACGGCGCGGCATGCGATGAAGACCGGGGCGGCTTCTTAGCGGAGCTATAAGACGAAGGACGATATGCGGCCGGCGCGTCCTGTCGACGATGCGTCGCCGGTGTCACGGGGCGCGGCGCGCGCGGCTGCTGAGGAGAGGATGTCCGACCCTGCTGTGCCGCACGGGCAGCACCCGGCTTCGACGGATCGGGAATCTGAGAAGCCTTGAATCGTTTTCCCTGATAATCGGACATGGCTCTCCTTATACTGCGGTGAAACGGCGGAACGCTTAGGCGTCAGCCATCTCCTGCTTCATCTTCTCGATAACCTTGCGGTACTCGGGGTCGCAAGCACCCAGAATCTGTGTGGCATAGATGGCGGCGTTCTTGGCACCGTTGATGGCAACGCAGGCCACGGGCACGCCCGAAGGCATCTGCACCATCGACAGCAGCGAATCCATACCGCCCAGGTCACTCGTCTTCATAGGCACGCCGATAACCGGCAGCGGCGTAAAGGCAGCTACGACACCACCCAAGTGAGCGGCCTTGCCGGCGGCGGCGATAATCACTTTGATACCGCGATCGGCGGCAGTCGAAGCCCAGTCGTGGACCTTCGCCGGCGTACGGTGCGCGCTTGCAATCACGAGCTCATAGGGCACGCCTAGCGCCTCGAGCTCGGCGGTGCAACCTTCCATAACGCCCAGATCGGACTTGGAGCCCATGATGATCCCGACAACCGGCTTCTGATCTGCCATAAACATAGACCTCCTGTTGAGAGCGGTGACGCGGCGAATCCGCGACCCTTAACTACTGAGAGTAGTATAGCTGCCGATGCTGATGTGTTCGGCGGGAGACGGAACGCTTTGCGAGATTAAGGCCGAAGGGTCGGAGCTTTCCGCCCACATTCAAAAAGCGTGCCCACCGTCCTTGGGTGGGACGGCGGGCACGCTTGCTTAGCTGTTGCTGGGGCTACTTGGCCTTGCTGCGACGATGGAAGAAAGCGCCGATCGCGGCGATGATGGCGCCAAGACCACCGACGGTCGCGACGGTCGCCGCCGTCTGGTCTCCGGTATTGGGAATCGCCGAACCGTTCTTCTTGCTGCCCTGGGCCTTGTCGCCTGCGGGCTTGCCCGCCTGGTTGCCGCCGTTCGAGCCATTGCCGGAACCCTGGTTGCCCGAGCCGCCCTGGTTGCCGGAGTCGGCATCCCTGAGGCTCTCAATGGCCAGCTTGAGCTGGTCATAGGCCGCCTGGAGCTGGGTGTCGGAAGCATTCTCATCACCCAAGACGTCCTCGGCGTAGGTAATGGCATCCGTCAGGGCCTTGACAGACTCGGCCGTCTTGCCCCTGGTGTCAGTCTCCTTCGCCTGCTTGACCAGGGCCTTGAGCTGCTTCTTAGTCGGATTCTCGACCGGGGCCACCGGGGTCTTCTCGAGCGCGCCGCGGGCGCTCTCGAGCGCCCTGAGCGCCTGGTCGACCTCGTCCTGCGTGGCGTTCTCGTCGCTCAAGATGGCGCGGGCGCTCGCCAGGGCGTTCTCGAGCGCCGTCCAGGAGGCCTCGGTGTAGTCACCGGCCTTGAGGTCGCCGGCAGCAACCTCGGCATCAACCTTTTCGATCGCGGTAGCGAGATCATCCTTCGACACCGGATCGGGAACGGCCGTACCGTAGAACTTGAGCTCCGCCACGCTGCAGTAGGCATCAACGTCGCCACCGCCGGCGTGAATCACCTTGACGGTCACGTAGCGACCGCGCGCGGCGCCAAAGCTCATCTGCTTCCAGTCGCCACGGTCGGTGAGCACGCGGCCGTCGTTGTCGAAGGCGAACGTACCCATCGACGCGGCGGTGCCCATCTCATAACCGTCGGCAGTGTCGGAGACCAGTATCTCGGCCTCGAAGATATCGCCGTTAGTGCCGCCGTCCTGGCGCGGCAGGAATGTAACGTCGGTGAGATCGTAGTCGCGGCCCAGGTCGACACTCAGATACTGGGGCATACCGGTCCCATGGGCCCAGTCGCTGTGCCAAAGCGTCCGCTCGTCGCCGTCGAGAGCGTTGACGGCGTTGCTGCCCTCGTAGTCGGCCTCACTCGAGAAGTCGGCCACCTTGACGTTCTTGCGGTTCTCGGGCGTGTTGATGAGAATCTTCTCATCGACAGGGCGCATCTTGAGGCCGTCGATTGCCTTCTCGATCTTGGCAGTGGCGTCTGCGACATCCTTCTTGCTATAGCTGCCCTGGCCGCTGTCGAGGAGCTTCCGAGCCGCCTCGACCGCAGTGGTGAGAGCTGCATAGGAATCCTTGGTGTAGACGGACTCGCTGTAGCCCGCGGCCTTGGAAAGCGCTGCCACGAGCGCAGAGGTATCGACACCAGCCTTGACCTCGACCTCATAGGATGCGGTCTTGGAGGGGTCGAGTACCGACGCCACCGTGATCTTTGCCTTGCCGGCCTTGTTGGCACGCAGGTAGTAGCTCACGCTATCGCCAGCCTGAACAGCGGAGACGCTTACCACAGAGGGGTCGGAGCTCTCGACCGTCACATAGGGGTAGCCAGCGCTCTCAGGCGTAGCCTTGGCGTCGACGGGCGTAATGTCGCCTTCAAAGAACTCGGTCTGGTTCTTGCCTAGCTCGACACCCTCGATGGCCTCGACACCCTGCGTGTAGTTGAAGTTGACCTCACGCAGTGTGAGCATCTGGTCACCCGATGCCTCAAGCGGCGTGACCTCGACCTTGGTCGCCTTCTTGCCCTTGTTCTCGGCAGAGAGGTCAAAGGCGTAGCGAGCCAGGAAGGAATCGTACTCCCCGCCCGCGAACTCTTGGATCGAGCCATCCTCGAACGTCACGACGGCCTTGATCTTCTGTACGGTTCCGTTGCCGCCGTTGCGGTTAACGACCTCGACGCTATCGAGTTTCGACGGCGTCTTAAATGCGAATGTCATCGTGGTGGGAAGCTTCACGTAACTCGGTAGCTTACCCTCGCTGTCCCAGTTGCCACTCCAGTTCCACAGGAACTCAAAGCCGTTGTCGCCCTCGTTATTATCGAACAGCGCGTTATAGCTCTTCTGCTGGATAAGTTTCTCGACGTTGGTCCCGTCGTCGGTCGTGAGCTCATCGTTGGTCATCGTGATGTTGAAGGCATCCTGGGCGTACTCGGCGACCGTTGGCTGAGGAACGTCCGGCATCGTCACCGTGCCGTCGCTCGCAAACTCAAGTGCGTCGCATGCCGGGCCGATAAGCCAAGATGTCGAGGGCAGTTCGACCTTTCCGGCGGTCTTGGCCTTGAGCTTGAAACTCGCCACCGCGCCAGTACCGTTGTAGAGCTTGCCATCGCCGCGGTTGGCAAAGGCGAGATTGATAGTCTGCGTTCCGTCCACGAACTGGACCTTCTCGCGAGACAGGTTCTCCATGCCGGCAGTCGAGCCGTCCTGCGCGATGCTCTCGGACACAAACTCGAACTGGTCGCTCTTGAAGTTGACGAGGGCGCCCAGGGCGTTGACGTTCTTGGCGTCGGCCGCATAGACATCAACGGTGATCTCATCACCGGCCTCGACCTCGGTCTTGCTCGGAATCACCGCGAGCGAACCTGCGACCTTGCCCTTTTGTTTAGTGCCGCCGTCAAGACCCGCCATGGTGAACGAGTAATCGTAGACGTCGTAAACGCCGTTATCGTTGAGGTCGGCGAAGTGGTCGCGGATCTGCGAACCGAACGTCGGGGTATCGGGCTCGCGATTCTCGAGGCCCAGATAGTTCTTCATGTTGGAGTAGTCTCCGTCGGAGATCGTGGCCTTGTTGAGGTTGGAGCCCACGGCGAAGCCATCCGTGCCGTCGGTCTTGTAGATGGCAATCTCGGACGCGGAGAAGAAATTGCCGACCGAGGCGAGCGGTGTCATGCGCACGTAACGGGCGGCCACGGTGCCGTCAAACGCTACCGTCTTACAATCAGCGGAACGTGCCCAATCGACCTCCTGGCTCGTCCAGTGGACGCCATCGAGACTCGTCTCAACACGCATCTTGGTCACGGTGCCGTTGCCGGCGTCATCGCGCGGATAGTACTCGAGCTTATCGAGCTTGTAAGCGCGTCCATAGTCAACGGTAAGCGCCTTGCCCAGATCGTTGCCACCGGAGTGGAAACCGCCGTCGCCCGACTGGAACTCATGGTCGAAGGCGAGCTCGGCCTTATGGCTGCCGTAAAGTGAGCCCTCCCAGGTGATTTCCTCGGCGTCGGGGACGTTCCGCCACGGATCGAGTGCGGAGTTCGCCTCGAGCACATCGCTCCAGGCGGAGTAACCTTCGGCGTTGCGCGAACGAATCTGGTAGGTGTGCTTGCTATTGTAGGCGAGTTCGGTGTGCGTGAACTCGGCCGCATCACCCACGGCAAACACAGTGCCGTCGACCTTAAGGTCGTAGGAGGTAGCACCATCGACCTTTCCCCAGGTGAGCTTGATGCTCGTTGGGGTCGTGGCGTCCTCGGGGGCAGCAAGGTTCGTGGGTGCGGAGAGGTTCTCGTTGAGGCGATCGGCTGTGAGCGTGGCGTCGGCGTTCACGAAACCGCCCAGCTCAAGCGTCTGCGCCGCTGCAGCAACATCGGTCTTCGCGAACTTGACGTAGACCTTGGGGTTCGTGGTGATCTTGGTGTTGTTGAAGCTCTCGCCCTGCTCGGCCTCGGTGCCGTCCGCATCGCTGCCGTAGTGGTTGAGGTTGGGGGTCTCGCTGTAGAAGTAGACCGCCTGGCCGGCCTCGGGGGTCGCGGCGTCAAAGGTCTCCTGCGAGTCGACCTCAACCACGTTGAGTGCGGATCCGCCGTTCTTGGCGACAACGCTCGTGGGCTTGGCGGACACATTGGCCACGAAGGTCGTGGTGCGGTTGGAGTCGTAGCCGTTGTAGCCGCCCTGCGAGGCCTCGGCGGTAAAGGTCGCGGTGCCGCCTGCGGCCTTGGAGCTGTAGACGGTGCTCACATGCTCACCGTAGGAGATATTGTCGATCGTGCCGTAGGAATCGTCCTCAGTCGTGTTGTTCTCGATGGAGGAGCCGTCGTCCTCGTACTGCGTAAAGGTGCCGTCGCCCTCGGTGGCGAAGAACTCGACGATACGCTGGCTGCGGTCGGTACCCTTGGTGTTGGTGTCGCTCACGGCCTCGGGGTTGTTGTTCTCGGCGTACATCGGCACGATAGCGTTGGCCTTCACAAACAGCGGCAGCTTCCAAAGCGGAGCCTCGTAGTTGTTGAGAACCTGGCCGCCGCGATACTGCTTACCCGAGAAGTAATCGATCCAGATGGTGGGATTCTCGTCGGTGCCGTAGTTGGGGAGGTAAATCCCATTGCGAATGTCGTTGCCGTTCTCGTCTGCCTGGGTATCCTGATACACCGGTGCCACTAGGAAGTTCTCACCGAACATATACTGGTACTGCGTCGAAGTGCTTGCGGCGTACTCGGAGTTGTCGGAAAGCAGCATGGCGCGGATCATGGGCAGGCCGGCATCGCCGTTACCCGTGTCGATGTTGGCCGCCGAGGCCGCGCTCGTGTAGATATAGGGCATGAGCTGCGCCTTGAGCTTGAGGTAGAAGCGCGAGATGCCTGTGTAGGGATCGCCGTGCGTCATGGGCGATTTACGGTAGGTGCCCCAACCGTCCATGTCAAGCATAGAGGGCGTGAACGTCTTCCACTGGTAGTCACGCGCAGAGATGATGGGGTCGCCGCCAAAGATGCCATCCATGTCGGAGCCGATGTTGGGGTTGCCCGAAAGACTCTGACCGATATACGTGGGGATATGGAAGCGAATGTACTCCCAGTTACCGCCATACTGGTCGCCGGTCCAAATGCCACCAAAGCGCTGCGTGCCGGCCCAACCATCGAGCGTGATGATGTTGGGGCGCTTGTTAGCGCCGGTCGTCACCGTGTCATAAGCTGTCTTGATGCCATTAAGACCAAAGGAGTAGCCAGATCCAACCCAGGCAACGTCGGTCTTAAGGGTAGTGATGCCTCCCGTCTTGACCTCGGCGTCGAAGTCGCGAAGCAGATGCCACGGGGTCTCAGGGTTGCTGTCGGGCTCAAGGTTGGACTGGGTCCACAAGCCCGTGCTCACACCCTTGGAGTTGGCATACTCGGTGAACTTCTTAAGGTTGTCGACATTGGCACGCACAGCGTTAAGACGGTCGGCCGAGCTCGCTCCGTCGGAGTTTACGCCGCCGGTCTTGTAGTAACCGTTCTGGCCATAGCCGGCGCCGTAGCCGTCGTTCGGCAGGAACCAGCCGAGCGGCATGTCGCTGTCCTCGTAGTCATCGATAACCTGCCGAGCAGAGAACTGGCGGTCGAAATCGGTCGCTTTCATGTTCTCGGTATCAACCGTAGGGCCCTCACCGTTGAGCGTCTCGGCCGCAAGTGTGCCGTCGAGCTTGTAGCCCGTCGACATGCCAGACTCGTACTTAACGTCGCCCTTCTCGCTCGAGGACTTGCTGCCCTTGGTCTCCCACTTCTTTTGACCCGAGGTCGTTGACCAGCCATCACGGTTATAGGCATTAAGATGACCAAGGTAGAACCCGTACTCGGGCAGCAGTACCGGGTTACCGGTCACCTTGTAGTAGTCCTGCAGCATCTCGGTTGCCACGTTCGAAGCGCCCTCGTTGGTCGCCACGAAGTAGTAGGCATCAAACTCATTCTCGCTGTGCAAAGTCGTGACCGTCGATGAGTCCGTGGAACCGAAGTCGTAGGAACCCTCTGCAAACGTGTTTCGGAGTACGCCGTAGCCGTCACTCGTCCAATAAAACGGGTTGGGCGAGGCAACGCCGCCATCGGTCCAGTTGTTCGTGTTGGAGATGGCGATGGTCTGGTTGGTGTGCAGGAAGCGTCCGTTCTGGGTGCCGCCGCCAAAGAAGTTCTCGGACTTCTCCTTGGCGAGCGTCTGGACGGTACCCTTCTTATCAAGGTCGAGGGACGCGGACTCGGAAACCACGACACGGTCGCCTGACTTGATACTCATCTTGCCAGTCGCCTTGTCCAGGATCACGGTCGCCTTTCCGCCGGTGATCTCGATAGTGTCGCCCTTGTCGGCAACCGTCGCACTCGGCTTGCTGTAGGTGTCCGAGGTATCGGGCTGAGCCTGGATCTTAGCCGTGTGGGACTTACTACGCGGCGTGGCGTACTCGGAAAACTCACCCTTGGGGTCGACGTTATAACGGAAAATACCGTCCTCGAGGAACGTAATACGGCCCTTGATGCCGTCAGCGAAATCGATGTCGACGACATTCGAGGCAGACTGGGACACGGTCGCCGAGTCGACGCCCTTGAGTGGCGTGGCAATCGCCTGCTGGGGATTGGCAAACACGAGCGTCGCTGCAGTGGCAACGAGGACCGCGCTTCCCTTCACCCACCGTTTCGTAAAAATGGAATTCCTGCGCACCTGGTCTCCTTTCTTCCGAGATGCTGAGGTGCCGAGGACGCCCCCCCCGGCAGCATGGGAAAACGTATCAAACGGAGATGTTCGGTACATTCCGCACAATGGGGGCCACCCGTTACCAAGGGGCCAACTGGTAGTAACCAGATAGCCACCTACTAGGTCATATCAACATATGGGAGCACTTGCGCACCCAAGTTCGGAATTCTCCCAGCGGCAGCAAAATAAGCGTCAACGGCAAGGTGGGCTTAATAAGCCATACCAATTGGTTCTTCAGTCAAATACCAATCTAGCAAAAATGTACTGTTTGTCTGGTATTACACAGACCATACCTTTCCCTCGGGAACTGGGCTTCGCGAAGTTTCCCGAGGGAAAGGCTCAGCCGCCATCCTGCAACCTACCGGGGATTGCCATGACGTACGTTGGCTGATTTGGTTTGGAATGAGATGTTGACGGTGGCTGATGGGCACAACTGTCCCGGGTGCATTTCAAGATGCACCTAAATGTCTGTCTTTATCCTTATAGATTGTCCAGGTAGTCGTCGGCATCATAGGTAAGGCTGTAAGCTTTATTCAGGATGCGCACGAGCTCCTGGGCATCGTGCTCGCCGAGCGCCGAGAGTTGTTTCGAGAGCGATGCCACACTCTCGGCATTTTTTTTCGCCGCGAAATCACGGCCTTCCTCGGTAATGCTCACCAGCACACGCCGACGATCGTTTGGATCAGTCCTGCGCTGAACGTAACCCTTACTCTCGAGTGAATCCAAGACATGCGACATGCGCGCACGGGAGAATTTCAGCTTCTTGGCAATCTCGGAGGGAATGACATCACCGTCAATACCCGATAGATACTGTAAAACCGGTGCCTCGCCCACACTGGCGCCGCCGGCAGCACTCAAGGATCCCTTGGCAAGGGAACGTGAGTACACAATCAGTTTTCGAGCGACGTCATCGTAATCCACTGGGGATATTGTCCTTTGCAACTCTAGAAGGGCCATAAAACCGTCATTTGCCGTACATTAGTTAACATTCGCAACAATTATTTATGATACCCCAACGCGGAAGTCTATTGCTCGTCCTTCTTGCGTCGCATAAGCTCCTCAACGTCGACACCAGCGGCCTCGAGCATGCGCTCGACATTCTTTTTGGCGTTGGTCGTGCCGACCTTAAGCACGATCGAAAGCGGAGTGCCCACCACCAGGCACACGATGCCCACGGGGACACCCCAGCCGGGGCCGCCCTGCATACCCCACATCCCCATCAAAAAGCCAATCGCCACGAGCGAATAGCCCAGGCGCAGCCAAACATTGAGCCGCTGAATAGCATCGGTCTGCATCTTTGCCTCGCGAATCAAGTCGTCGCGCGAAAGGTCGTGTCCATGTTTCTCGTGCATATGGTCCTCCTCGTGCAAAGTGTGCATCATGCGCAAGTGCATCGTTTGTCGAATACGTCATCTTTCAAGAGCAATATAGCGGGTGTCGTGTAGGCGATGGAGGTCGCTGGCCATATTGCCCTTGAAGGGCGGCGCAAAATCAGAAGGCCGTGCGGTTGAGGCCGCACGGCCTTACAGGGGGCCAGGGGATGATGACTAGTAGCTCAGTGCCGGGTCGAAGAAGCCAATGAGAACGCCCACAAATGCGATCACAACGAGGATCAGCATCATAACGATGGGGTTGACCTTCTTCTTGGTCATCATGTACCAGCAGAAGATGATGAAGATCATCGGCAGCAGGTGCGGATAGATGCCATCGAGCGTGTCCTGGAACTTACCGCCACCGGGCAGCACCAGGTTGGGGCTGCAGGTGATGGAGACCCAGGTAGCACCGACTGCACCGATGACCATGGTACCGACCATCACGATGGAATCACGCAGAGCCTTGGCCTTGGGGCCGACGAGGGCCTCGACCGCCTTGCCGCCGAGCTCATAGCCCTGGTTGTAGGCAAAGCGCATGCCAAGGAACATGAGCAGGTTCCACACGACAATATAGAAGATGGCGCCGAGCGGGGAGCCGCCGGTCGAGAGACCGAGGGCAATACCGAGCAGGATCGGGATCAGGGTACCGACGATCAGCGAGTCGCCAAGGCCGGCGAGCGGGCCCATGAGGCCGGCGCGGATGCCGTTGATGGCGTCGTCGTCGATGGCCTCGCCGTTTGCGCGAGCCTCCTCGAGGCCGGCGGTGACGCCGACAATCATGGTGCCGATCTGCGGCTCGGTGTTGAAGAACGCGGAGTAGGTCTGGAGGGCCTGCTTCTGCTCCTCGGGCGTGTCGTAGAGCTCCTCGACAATCGGAAGCATGGCGCACAGGTAACCGAAGGTCTGCATGTGCTCCTGCGAGAAGCAGGTCAGGTTGCCATAGGACCAGTTACGGAACGACTTGGCAAGCGTTTTCTTAGAGAGCTTTTTCTTCTCTGCCATTAGATGTCCTCCTCTTCCTCATCATCTGAGCCCGAGGCGATAGCTGCCTTGGGAGCGTTTGCGAGGTCGATCTTGAGCGAAGCGATCTCATAGTTGATCAGGGCGAAGAAGCAGCCGATGCCGGCAGCGGCGATCAGGTTGCAGCCCATAACAGCGGACAGGGTGAAGCCGAAGAAGAACGTCAGGAAGTCCGTGGGCTTAGAGATGACCTGCTTGAGCAGGATGGCGATACCGACGGTAGGCAGCAGCGAGCCGACGGTAAACAGCGTCTTCATCGCGATGCCGTCCATGGGCATGTAGGTCTTCATGAGGTCGACCATGGCGGTGCCGCCCATGGTGATGATGAACGTCGGGAGGAACGAGCAGACGATGTGACCGATCCAAGGCAGAACGTTGTTGACCAGGTAGAGCTTGTGGAGATCGCCCTTCTCGAGCCACTTCCAGCCCATGCCCTGCCACACCAGGTTGATGGTGGCGGTGCCATAGAAGAGCACAGTGCCGAGCGTGCCGACGGCGGCACCGAGGGATGCGGCCATGCCGGCAGCCTCAGCGGAGGCGGGATCGATGCCCGAGTTCTTGATGGCGAGGATCGCCAGCGGGATGCCGATATAGGACACGGCGCGGACGTCGGCGGAGACGGTTCCGCCGGGGGTCACGAGAGCGATGTAGACAACCTGGATGGCAGCGCCGACGAGGATACCCGTCTGCATATCGCCCATGATGATGCCGACGATGAGGCCGGCGACCAGAGGACGACCCAGAGTGTAGTTGCCGATCGTCGTGCCGCCCATGCCAGGCAGTGATGCCAGGCAGGCGAACAGGCCGAACAGCGCGGCTTGGAATGCATTGATTGCCATGCTTTCCCCTTTCTTTATTCCTCAGCCCCTTTCACCAAGGGCTGTAGATACCAAAATGCGGCTGGCACCTAACTAGAAGCCAAACTGACCGCGGAACTTGGGCCACTCACCGATGGACTTCTCCTTGATAAGGGCGAACTCGACCGTGTAACCGGCGTTGGTGAGATCCTCGAGCGCCTGGGCCTCTTCCTGCGTGATCGACTGGTTGTTGCCAAGCTTGGTGGTGCCGGGACGATCGTTGCAGGGACCGACGATGATGCGGTCCATGCCGGGCTTAAAGCCAAAATCGACGAGAAGTTCCTTCATGTCGAGCGGGTTCTTGGTGATCAGGAAGTACTTGGTGTCGGACTTGAGAACCTTCTCGGAGACCTCCTTGAAGTGCTCCTTGGTCCACACGAACGTCTTCTTGCCCGAGGCACTCTTGTAGGCCTCCTTGAGCACGGGGTTGGACGCCGCGGCGTCGTTGACGGCGATAAGACCGTCGCAGGGATACTCGAGGGCCCAACGGGTAACGGTCTGTCCATGGATCATGCGGTCGTCAATACGGATGAACGAAATCATACGTTCTCCCCTTTCCTTCATGAGGCCTGCGGTCGCGGCCTCTTCTTCCTAACGTTTGCAGCTAGATGAAACCTTGGTGCGGCCTAGATGTCGTCGTCCTCGTCGTCGGCGTCATCGGTCGGGACAACGAGCTCGGACATACCGTTCTTGCCCTCCTGCAGCATCATCTGCTTGAGGGAATCCAGGTCCATGGTGGCAAGCCCCATCATGGCGGTCATAGCCATGGGCAGATTCATACCGCCGAAGGCAATGGTGTGGGCGAGCAAGCCCTTCTCGGCCAGCGTGTTCATGGCATTGGTGAGCGGCGATCCGCCCAGGATGTCACCAAGCAGGACAACCTCGTCATCGGCGGTAACAGGAGCGAGCATCGCCTTGACGTTCTCGACATACTCGTCAGCGCCCATGCCGTCCACGAGACTCGTCGACAAGATGTTCGGGGCGTCATTGCCGAGCATCTTGAGGACACTGTGCAGTCCGGGAGCGAGCGTTCCGTGACTGACCATTACCAGATACCGCATGCGGTCTCCTCTCGACCTGCCGTGTGTCGCACGGCTTTGCTTTTTGCTGAGATTATTGTTGCGCCGGGGCATGTTCGGTACAAGAAAATAGTTGCGAACGGCAACTATTCATCGGTTAACGGTAGCAACTATTTTTGTGCCTAAATTATTTTTTTCTTCTAATTATTTTTAAAATAGCAGGTAGATTGCCTGATAAATGTTTTATGTTCCTTATGCACCATACATACCAGCAAGAATCGGGCCTGGCATCTCCGGTTTGCTCCGCAGTGTCAGACCATGTCACGTACGCCCACGACATGGAGGTACCCCATGGATATGATCTCGTTTCTCGCCTCCGAACCCTTCGACCGCAGCGGTGATACGCCGCTCTATGTCCAACTTAAACATCGAATCGCCCTGCTTATCGCCAGCCAGGCGTTCGACACCAAGACGCCGCTGCCACGCGAGCTCGAAATCTGTGAGCGGCTAGAGTTATCGCGCGCGACCGTGCGCCGTTGCTTCCAAGATCTCGTCATCGAGGGGCGCGTGGTGCGCAAACGTGGGCAGGGCACGTTCATCAAACCCCAAACCTCAGCACCCGGCATCGACCTGGCCCTGAATTTCAGCGCGCGGATGCGCGAAGCGGGACGGGTTCCGAGCTCGCAGATTCTCGCCTTTTCAAGCATACCGGCCGTCCGCGGCATCGCCTCTGGGCTCAAAGTGCCCGAGGGGACACCCGTCTGGGAGATTCGCCGCCTGCGTCTCGCCAACGACAAACCCATGGAGCTCAACTACGTCTATATCCCCGTGTCACTTTGCCCCGAGCTCACACGCAAAGACGTGGATGGCTCGCTCTACGCCTACATCGCGGAAAAGACCGGCATCCTGCCCGCAAGCGTCGATGCCGTCTACGAGACGGTCAACCTCGACAAGCATGAGGCGCGCCTTTTGGGACAGAACACCGGTAAGGCGGCGATGCGCATCGTGCGTTCGACCTACGACAAGACGGGAACCCCGTTCGAGGTAGGCGTGCTCATCAGCTGCGACGGTCAGGCAAAGCTGCACGTGCACATCGCCGCCGACAAAACAACCTTCACCGCCACAGCCCAATAAATCAAAAACGTGGGCGCCGTCGTTCAAACGAACGACGGCGCCCACACTCATTTTCTATTCAGCCCTAGTCATCGCGCAAAGCCCCTTCGGCAGCACACGGTGCAGCCGAGTCACCGCAGGCCGGGGCGGAGGGGGCCGAGTTTCCCAGT
>UQYE01000045.1:0-18902 GCA_900545145.1 uncultured Collinsella sp.
TCGCCGCGAAGGGCGAGGTATCGCCCGCTTACGCCAAGGCGAGGGCAGCGATGGACGCAGGGACGAAGTTCTCGATGAAGCTGACGGACGGGCAGACGCTTGAGTACAAGATCATCGGCATCGACCACGATGATTTGGCCGATGGAAGCGGTAAAGCGGGCCTGACGTTCCTCACCACCTCGAGGAATATTTCTTCCAGCGTGAACGCACCAGAAACCAACGTTGGCGGTTGGGGGAAGTCCAAACTCCGCGCGAAGATGAACTCCGGCGAAATCTGGAACCTCATGCCCGCCGACTTCCAGTCCAAGGTGAAATCGGTCAGGAAGCTGACGAACAACGTCGGCGGAACCGACAAGAATGCCGCCGTGACGGCCACCTCGGACAAGCTGTTCCTGCTCAGCTACTCCGAGATCGTCCCCACCTCCTACTGGGCACCCGAGTATCCCTGGACTTCCTCCGAGGGTTCCCAATACAAGGCCTACAAGGGCAAGGTGACGGAGAACCATTCTGAAAATGCCTGCCTGCAGATTGGCTACCATTGGTGGGAGCGTTCGGTGAGTCCGTTCAGCTCTACGACGAGATACTTCTGTGTCGGCTACAGCGGCAATCCGTCGAATACTGATGGCGCGGCTGGCTTGCTTTGCGTCTGTCCCGCTTGGTGCTTCTAGCTTGTCTAATGCAAGGCCCGTGCGACTCCGCGCGGGCCTTTCTTTTGGCGATTCTCGAACAATTTGAGGCTCGTGGCACAGATTATCGGTTTGAGGAAAAATGTGGCCATACAGCGGCTCTCAGATTGCCCGCCGCACTCCCCCGCCATTGCCTCTGCAGCGTTCTCGTATAGAGCCCATCCTGCTTGGCGTTTCGTCGCGACAGCCCACTTGTCCACCGATCATGTGAACTACTGGAATAAATTCAGCGACACGCTTGTTCGTTATAGTCGCTATATCTGCGTAAATTGCCGCGATAAATACAGCCTGTACTCGGCTGTATACCAGCTACGCGTATGTAGATTCATATCGCGTTAATAAATCGGCTCAAGCGCGTGCAAAACGCGCAAGTAGCCACAAATAGCGATTATCGCGTAGGTAGATTTTTGGCACCCTGTTGCTTAATCAAAATTAAGCAATTGCTTAAAACAAAAAAGGTCAGGCACTACGTGCCTGACCTGCAAACTTCTGGTCGGGACGACTGGATTCGAACCAGCGACCCCTTGACCCCCAGTCAAGTGCGCTACCAAGCTGCGCCACGTCCCGAAGCTTTTGTTTGTTGCTCTGCTCTCGCTCGCAACAGGGAGTATATTAACCCGAAACTTTAGACTTGTGCAAGAACTTTTTTACAAATTTTGAAGCAAGTCCAAAATTGTATCTGCGAGCTGGGGTTTTGTTAGAACGGGAAGTTCTTGCGTACCCGTTGTGCTCAAAATCCAGGCCTTGTTGGTATCGGTTCCAAAGCCCGAATCGGCGCGTGAGACATCGTTGGCGATAATGGCATCGCAACCCTTGCGGTCGAGCTTTCGCTGTGCGTACTCCAGGACGTTATCGGTCTCGGCCGCAAAGCCGATCACGCACCGCTCCCCCTTCTGGCGCGAAAGCTCAGCCAAAATATCGACCGTCTCGACCAGTTTGATGCGATCCAAGCGCTCGTTGGCCTTTTTGAGCTTATGGTCCGCAGGGGATACGGGGGTGTAGTCGGCGACAGCGGCCGCACAAATGGCCACATCGGCCGTCTGAAAGGCGCTGAGCGCTGCCTTCAGCATTTCAGCGGCGGTCTGCACGCGCACGCACTCCACGCCGTGGGGAACGTCGAGCGATGTCGGTCCCAGCACGAGCGTGACGGCGGCACCGCGACGTGCGGCCTCCCCCGCCAGGGCGATACCCATCTTGCCCGAAGAACGGTTGCCAATGAAGCGCACGGGGTCAATCGGCTCATGCGTGGGGCCGGCGGTAATGACGATGCGCTTGCCCGCCAGGTCTTGTTGCACGGGATTGAGCACCTCGCAGACGGCCTCGACGATGTCCTCGGGTTCGCTCATGCGCCCCGTGTCCACGTCGCCGCAGGCAAGGTAGCCACTGCCGGGTCCCACCACGTGGACGCCGCGCTCGCACAGCGTGGCCATATTGGCCTGCGTGGCCGACGCCTTCCACATGCCATTGTTCATGGCCGGCGCGATAACGACGGGCCGCGGTGTCGCAAGCAACGTTGTGGAGATGAGGTCATCGGCGATGCCGTTGGCCATCTTGGCGATGATATTGGCCGTCGCGGGCGCCACGACCACCAAGTCGGGCTCCTGCGCCAGCGAGATATGGTGGATGGGGTCAGACGGGTCGTCGAATAGCCCAACCGCGACCGGCTCATTGGTGAGCGCGCGGAAGGTGAGCGGCCCCACAAACTCAGTGGCATGCTCGCTCATGACGACCTTGACGTGCGCGCCGCGCTTTTGGAGCAGGCGCACGATATTGCACGACTTATAGGCGGCGATCCCGCCGGTAATGCCCAGCAGGATCGTTTTTCCCTCAAGTTGCATTGAATTGTTGGGCGCCGCCGTCATCGCTAGGCTTCCTTGCTCGGGAGTACCAAGAGGCGGTGGCAGTACGGGCAGTGCGTAATCTCGCTACCGTCGTGGTTGAGGTCGCTCATGGACGATGCCTGCAGCGCGGTGTGGCAGACCGTGGGGATGTTGCCCTTGATGGTCTCGACGGCCAGGCCGCGGAACTGCTTGAGCAGACGTTCGTAATCGGTGAGCACGTCGGTCGGCAGCGTGGCGGCAAGCGCGGTGCGCTCCTTGGTGGCGGCATCGATCTGAGCCTGCAGATTGGCAGCCTTGGCGCGGGCAGCCTTGGTATCGGCCTTCACGCCCTCCTCGAACTTGGCGATGATGGCCTGCGCGCGAGCCTCTCGGTCAAGCGCTTCCTTATGGGCGACGACGACGTCCTTGCGGGTGTGCTCGATCTTGTCCAAGCGCTTGGCCAGGGTGGCGAGCTCGTTCTCCAGGTCCTGAACCTCGCGGTAGTCGGAGCCGTCCACGTGGCGCTTCTTGGCGGCCTCGATGGCGTTGTTGGTCTGAATCTCGGTGGTGTTGAGATCGTCGAGCTCAATGTCCAGATCCTTGCGCTGGGCGTAGAGCTTGGTCATCTCGGACTTGAGCTTCACATAGGTCTTGCGCTTGGAAGCGAGCTCCTTGAGCTCCGGCATATTGGCAAGTTCGCTCTTGTTGCGGGCGAGCTCCAAATCGATCTGTTGCAGCTTGAGTAGCGTAGCGCCGGCGCTCATAAGTTCTCTCCTTTTGTCACAGTCCACCATTGGCAAGGGTTCAGTATTTTAATCGCATGACGGGGGTCGACCCCGGCGTCAACTGCAGAGTTCATCAATATATCAACGAACGGCTCCTCGGAGCGGTCGTGGCCGAGCAAGATCACCGGCAGCCCGCGCAAGGCAAGGTCCTGTGCCACGTGGTAGCCTGCCTCGCCCGTCACGATAACATCTGCGCCCGCGGCGATGGCGAGCTCTCCAAAGTCGCCTAAGGAGCCGCCCAAAATGGCGATGGTGCGGCACGGGTGATCTGCCTCGCCCCACACGCGCGGGTCGCTGCCAAACGCCTGGGCGGCGCGGGCGGCAAGGTCGCGCAGGCTGCAGGGGTCGTTGAGGGTCGCAAGGGCGCCCAGACCGGTGAGTTCAGGCTCGTCCGCATGCTCCAGCGAGCTTATGGGCTCAGCGCCCAACAACTCACTCAGGCGAACGCGCGCTTCGTGCGAACGGTCCAGGTTGGTGTGAAGCGAGATGATGCTCACGCCGCAACGAGCTGCCTCGTACAGCGCGGCGCTGCATTGGGGGCGTGTGGAATCCGACGGACAAAACGCCTCGGGCGCCTTGATATAGATGGGATGATGGGTCAGCAGCACGTTGGCGCCAGCCTCGAGAGCACGGTGCACGTTATCCTCGGTCGCGTCGAGTGCGCAGGCAACACCGGTGATCTCGGCAGCAGGATCTCCCACAGATAAACCAACATGATCCCAACCCTCGGCGTCCGTCTTGGGATAGCGTGCCAGCAGAGCGCGCTCAAGGTCGGCGACGATCATGCGGCACCCACGATCGACAGCAGCGTCTGGGCAAAGTCGTCCAGGTCGGAAGGGTTCACGCGGTCATCAAACGAGACGCGCAGTGCGCCCAGCGCCTGCTCGCGACCAATGCCCATGGCGCTGAGCACGTGGCTCGGGTCCATGCTGCCGCTCGAGCAAGCTGATCCGGCCGATACCTCAAACCCGGCGGCATCAAGCTTGATGATGAGCTCTTCGGAGTCCATGCCGTCAACGTAGATTGAAACCATGCCTGGCAGACGATCTGCCTGCGCGTAGTCGCCCATCGTGGCGTGAATGCGAGGATGGGCCGTAAGCGTGGCATAGAGCTTATCGGACAGGGTCTGCAGTTCCGCGCGCTCCTGGGCCACGTGGGGCGCCAGCGTGCGGGCGGCAGCGGCAAAAGCCAACTGCGTGCGCAAATCCTGCGTACCGGCGCGACGGCCGGCTTCCTGGCCGCCGCCAAAGATGCGCGGGCGCAGCGGCGTGCGGTTCTTAAGGTAGAGCGCGCCGGATGCTACAGGGCCGCCGATCTTGTGCGCGGCAACGGTCATGGCGTCGACACCCAGCTCGGTGACATCGAGCGGAATATGCAAGTAGCCCTGGATGGCATCGGTATGAAACAGGGCGCCCGCGGCGTGCGCGGCAGCGGCAAGCTCGCGGATGGGCTGCACCACGCCGGTCTCGTTGTTGGCAACCATGATGCTCACGAGCGCCACGTCGTCGCCTAGCAGCTCGACAAGCGTGGCAGGCTCAATGTAGCCCATGCGGCAGGGCTGTACCAGGTCGACGGTAAAGCCGGCGGCACGCAGCAACGGCAGGTTGTCCAGAATCGAATCGTGCTCGATGGCCGAAACGATTACACGATCGCGCTTGCGATCGCGCTGACGACCGCCCTCGGCAAGACCGAGCAGCGCCAGCTGGTTGGCTTCGGTGCCGCCGTTGGTCAGTACAATCTCGGACGGGCGGACGCGCGTGCCAAAGCTGCGGGCGATCTCGCGACGTGCAACCTCCAGACGCGCGGCAGCCTTGCGGCCGAGCGAATGCAGCGAGTTGGGGTTGACGCCGGCAAGCTCGCTGTCGTCGTACTCGCGCTGCGCAAGGAGCGCCTCGGCGCGCATGGGCGTCGAGGCGGCATAGTCAAGATTCACGGGTATGCGGTTTTGACCTGCGGTCATAAGGGTTTATGCCTCCTGTGCGGCCTCGTTGCCCAGCTTCTGCAGCAGCGCAACCTCGGCAGCGGGATCTTCGGACTTAAATACGGCAGAACCGGCCACGAGCACGTTGGCGCCGGCCTTGACGACCTCGACAATGTTCTTGGAAGAAATGCCACCGTCGACCTCGATGAGGGGCGAAACGCCGTGACGCTCGCACATGGCCCTGAGCTCGTGGAGCTTAGCGATGGTGCCCGGGATAAAGCTCTGACCGCCAAAGCCCGGGTTCACGCTCATGAGCAGCACCATATCGACGACGTCGATGATGCTCTCGAGCACGCACACGGGGGTGGCGGGGTTGAGCACCACGCCGGCCTTAACGCCGCGCTGCTGCAGATGGGTGAGCGTGCGGTGCAGGTGTGTGGAGGCCTCGTAGTGTACGGTGATCATATCGGCGCCAGCGTCGGCATACCAATCGACGGTCTCGTCGGGGTTCGACACCATGAGGTGCGCATCGACCGGCACGTCGGTGGAGCGCTTGACGGCCTTGAGGATATCAACGCCAAAGGTGAGGTTGCCGGTAAAGTGACCGTCCATGACGTCGAAGTGCACGTAGTCGGCACCGGCGATCTTATCGAGTTCGCCCTTGAGGTTGGCCATGTCGGCCGAGAGGACGGACGGAGCAATTTTGATGGAACCCATGGTAGAAGCCTTTCTGCGCTAGTCGGTGAGTCCGTAGAACTCTTGGGAGGGTACGCGATCGGTAAGAATCTCGAGCGCCCTATCCAAAGTAACACCGTTGTAGAGCGTTTGCTCCACGGCAAAGGTGAGCGGAATGTCTACGCCCAGTGAACGGGCGAGCTCGCTCACGCTGCGGGCGGCGACGGCGCCCTCGACCACCATATGCGTGCGCGCCTGGTACTCGTCGAGCGACACGCCGTGGGCAAACTCGTAGCCAAAGGTGCGGTTGCGCGAATGCTCCGAGGTACAGGTGGCGATGAGGTCACCCATGCCGGCAAGTCCCATGCAGGTTATGGCCTGCCCGCCGCGGGCGTGCACCAGGCGGCTGATCTCGGCCAGGCCGCGCGTCATGATAAGGGCGAGCGTGTTGTCGCCCGCGCCGGTACCGGCGGAGATGCCGCACACGATGGCGATGACGTTTTTCATAGCGCCGCAAACTTCGACACCGGTCATATCCTGCGACAGGTAGATGCGGAAGGCCGTGGACAGCAGCAGCTCCTTAAAGGTCTCCCCTGCCTGCGTATCTTCGCTAGCGATGACGGCGGCAGAAAGCCCGCCGCGGCAAATCTCCTCGGCATGGTTGGGGCCCGAGAGGGCCGCCACACGCCGCTCGTTGCCGATTTCGCTGGCAATGACCTCGCTCATAAGCAGGCCGGATTCGGGCTCAATACCTTTGGTGAGGCAGAGCACCGGGGTATCGGCGGCGATGAAGGGTGCTGCCTGATGGCATACGCTGCGCAGGTGCGTGGAGGGCACGGCAAAGATGATGGCCTCGGCACCGTCGAGCGCCTGCGACAGGTCCGTGGCGGCGACAACGTTGCCGGGCAGCTCGTAGTCCACCAGATACCGGGGATTGCGGTGCTCACCATTGATGCCGGCGGCCGTCTGCTCGCTGTGGGCCCACATGGTCACGCGCTCGGCGCGCGCGGCGGCAAGGCCGGCGACGGCGGTTCCCCAGGAGCCTGAGCCAATCAGCGCAACATTCATGACTCTCTCCTACTTATCGTCGGGCTCGGTGACGCGCTTGGTAAACGAGAGCTTGGACTCCTTACCGGCCATGAGCTTTTGGATATTCGAGCGATGGGCCCACACCACGGTGATGCCGATCATCGCCATGCAAAACTTGAGACCTAGGCTGCTGTACGGAAAGACCGCACAAGCGGCGATGGGAAGGCCGATGGCGGCGGCAAGCGAGCCCACCGACACGTACTTGGTAATGGCGACGGCTACGATAAACATGCCCAGCAGCGACAGGCCAATGGGCCAGTACCAGGCAAGGATAACGCCCAGACCGACCGCGATGCCCTTGCCGCCGTGGAAGTTGAGGTACGGCGAGAAGATGTGGCCCCATACCGCTGCCAGGCAGATGACACCGAGCATCCAGTCGCCGGGGGCTCCAGGCGCCATGATGTTCGGCGGAAAACCATAGCCTAGATCGGCGATGAGCGGGCGGGCGATAAGGACGCAGATGGCGCCCTTAAGGCAGTCGAGCAGCAGCGTGAGCGCGGCCACCTTGGGGCCGGCTACGCGCAGCGCGTTGGTGGTGCCGATGTTGCCGGAGCCCGCCTTGCGAATGTCCGTGTGGTTGAACACGCGGCCCAGGATCAGGCCAAACGGAATCGCTCCGATAAAGAACGAGACCACGGCGCAGATGGCGGCCAGCAGAATCGGATTATGCATCCTTTTGCTCCTTCTTCCTAAAGAAGAGTCGAATGGGCGTGCCGGCAAAATCGAAGGTCGAGCGCATGCGGTTCTCCACGTAGCGCTGGTAGGTGTCGTTGACCAGGTCGCTGTGGTTGACGAAGAACGTAAACGTCGGCGGGTTGATGCCCGTCTGAGTCACGTAGTGCATGCGCAGGCGGCGCTTGCCGTCCACCACGGTGTGGCCGAACTCGCGCAGGTCGGTGAGGAAGGTGTTGAGGCGCGAGGTAGTGATCTTTTGCGAGCGCGTCTTCTCAGCGGCGTCGACCATCGCCCAGATCTTCTCGACGCTGCGGCCAGTGAGGGCAGAGATGCGCAGGTACTGGGCCCAGGGAGCCATGACGCCCAGACGGCGGTCGACGGTCTCCATGCAGGCCTCGCGCTTGCGGTCGTCATCGAGCAGGTCCCACTTGTTGAGCAGCACCACGATGGCGCAGCCACGCTCGATGGCCAAGCCCATGACCTTCTGGTCCTGCTCGGTGACGCCCACGGAGGCATCGACGACGAGCAGTGCCACGTCGGCGCGATCGATGGCGCGCAGGCCGCGGACCATCGAGTAGTACTCGATGTTCTCGTACACGGTGCTCTTCTTGCGAATACCCGCGGTGTCAACCATGCGGTAGTGCTTGCCGTTGCGCTCCACGACGGTGTCGATGGCGTCGCGCGTCGTGCCGGCGATGTTGGACACGATAGAGCGATCGGCGCCCAGGATGCGGTTGAACAGCGAGGACTTGCCGGCATTGGGGCGGCCGATGATGGCGACGTTCAGCGCATCAGGGAACTCATCGGCGACCTCGTCCTCTTCCTCGGGAAGCAGGGCCACGATGTCGTCGAGCAGGTCGCCCGTGCCATGACCATGCAGGGCCGAGAGCGGCGTGGGCTCACCGATGCCGAGCGAATAGAACTCCCAGATGCTGTCGTTCTCGCGATCGGGGTTGTCGAGCTTGTTCACCAGCAGAAAGACCGGCTTGTCGCAGCGCTTGAGCATGCGAGCGACCGACTCGTCCTCCTCGGTGACGCCGGTGCGGCCGTCGACCACAAACAGGATGACGGCGGCTTCCTCGGCGGCGGCGAGGGCCTGGTCGCGAATGGACGTGGCGAAGACGTCATCGCTCTTGAGCGGCTCGATGCCGCCCGTGTCGACAATGGTGAACTCGCGGCCGTTCCAATCGGCCGTGTGGTATGAGCGATCGCGCGTGACGCCGCGGGACTCATGGACGATGGCGTCCGAGGTTTGGGCCAGGCGGTTAACGAGCGTGGACTTGCCCACGTTGGGGCGTCCGACGACGGCGACGATAGGTTTCATCTGCTCTCCTTTAATGGATAGGGTCAGCGGAATTAGTAGAGTCTGCGGGCACAATGCCAAGGATATGCTCCAGGGTATCGAGCAGCTCATGCGGCATGGTCGACACCACATGAACCTCGGCGCCGCGACTGGTAAGGCTTGCGAGTAAATCGTCACGATGATACTCGTCAAGCGTCATGCCGTCAGCGTTGAACATGAGCTTAGGCACAAAGAGCATAACCCCCGACAGGTCTTGGGGCAGCTGCTCCAGAATGTCACACGCGACGATGAGGCCGGTCACGTCCACGTTGCCGCCGAAGTAGCGGTTCTTGATGGCCGTAACAGTGCCGCCGAGACCATGCGGCGACTCCACAAAGCGCGCCACGGTGTCGCGCGCGCTGGCGCCGGAGAGGCACAGCAGGTGCTGGCTGCGGGCGGCGATGGCCTCGCGGACGCGGGCCAGTCGCTCGGCATCGGTAACCAGCACGTCGTCGGTCTCGTCCAGATACGAGCGGATCATGCCGATGCCGTCGTAGTACTGCGGATAGCCGTCGTAAAAGGCTGCCTCGGGAGGATCGATGCCGGCGTCCAGATAGAACTCGTCGCTCATCTGGAAGGTGTGGCGGCCAAAGCGTTCGTAGGCACGCTCCTGGTAGGGACGGATCATGGCAATGGTCTCGCGCGCCAGTTCGGGCTTGTCGCTGTATGACCAGCTAAAGCGGTTTTGGTGCTTGGTAAAACCGAGCGGCACAATGCCCAGGCTTGTGATTTGCTCGTGCTCCTCGCAAAAGCGCAGGGTCTTTTCCAGCTCCTCGCCGTCATTCATGCCGGGGCACAACACGATTTGTGCGTGAATCTCGATGCCGGCAGCCATGATGGCCTCGAGTACGTCCATGCCTCGCTGGGCGTTGCGGCCCATCATATGACGGCGGACGTCGGGGCTCACGGCATGGACCGACACGTTCATGGGGCTCATGTTGCGTTGGATGACGTTTTGAACATCATCGTCGGTGAGGTTCGTGAGCGTGACAAAGTTGCCCTGCAAAAAGCTCAGGCGGTAGTCGTCATCGCGAATATAGAGCGTTGAGCGGCCGCCCTTGGGGAGCATCGTCATAAAGCAGAACACGCAGGCGTTCACGCAGGTGCGCATGCCGTCAAAGATGGGGCCGTCGAACTCCAGCCCCCAGTCCTCTCCCGGGAAGCGGTCGAGCTTGACGGAGGTGACGGTGTTGTCGCGTGGGTCGAAAACCTCGAGGTCGACGGTATCATCGTCGGCCTCCCAGAGCCACACGATCATGTCGGTGAGCTGCTCGCCGTTGACCGTGAGCACGCGCATGCCCGGCTCGATACCCACATCCCACGCGGGCGATTCGGGACGCACGTTCTTTACGAGCGCGCCTTCACCCGGCTCGGGGTCGCGGCTGCGCCCGTAATCGGCCACCTCGGCGGCGTATGCGGGTACGGTCTGGTCCATGATTAGCGGCAAAGCTCCTTGATGCGCGCGACGGCGCGTTCGATGTGTTCTTGCGGGGTGGAGGCTCCGGCGGTGATGCCGATGTGGTGAGCGTCGGTAAACCACGCGGCCTGGAGCTCGGAAGCTTCCTCGATGTGATACGTGCGCTCGCAGGCGTCTGCGCAAATCTGCGCCAGGCGGCGGGTGTTGCCCGAGTTCTTGCCGCCCACCACGACCATGCAGTCGCAGCGGTTGGCAAGCGTGGCTGCCGCCTGTTGACGCTCGCTCGTGGCGGCGCAGATGGTGTTGATCACGCGCAGCTCCTGCACGCGCGGGGTGATAGCAGCCACGACCTCGGCGAGGTTCTGCGCAGTCTGGGTGGTTTGCACGACGAGGCCTACCTTGCCCTTGAGCGACAAGGCGGTGGCGTCGGCGGCACAGCTCACGACCTGTGCATCATTGCCGGCGTGGCCCAAGATGCCCTCAACCTCGGGATGGCCCGGCTCGCCTACGACTACCACGCGGTAGCCCTCGCGTACCAGGCGCTCGGCGGCCACATGGACCTTCTTGACGTAAGGGCAGGTGGCGTCGATCACGTTGAGGCCGCGCTTGCGGGCAGCATCGATGACCTGCGGCACCACGCCGTGGGCGCGGATGATCACGGTGCCGGTTGCTGCGTCGTCCAGGGTTTCGGCCAAGCCAACGCCTGCCTCAGCGAGCTCGCGTACCACGATGGGGTTATGGATGAGCGGACCCAAGGTATGGACCTGAGTGCACTCTCCTGCCTGCGGCGCGGCCGCCAGCGCCATATCGAGCGCACGCTGTACGCCGTAGCAAGTGCCGGCGTGGGCGGCGATCTCGATTGTCGGCGCGGTTGCCTGGTCGGACGTAGCCGCGGCGGTGTTCGTCAGGTTCTCGCTCATGGCTAGAACCTGCCCGGATGCTCGGCGCACAGCTCGTCTCGCATGGCGTAGACGCGGTTCATGGCCTCGGATTCAAACCAGGCCAAGCGCTCCGTGCGTTTAAGCCCGGCCGGTGCGTCGGAAAGTGAGACGGCCTTGCCGGCACGAATCCAGCACTTCTTGGGACGCATGAGCTTTTTGCCCGCGGGCGTGATGTCGGACCAGCCACAGATGGCGAGCGGGTTGACGGGCGCCTTGCCCATCTGGGCGATGAGCGCAAAGCCGCCGTGGACCTCGGGCTTGATCTCGCGCGAGCGGATGCGCGTGCCCTCGGGGAAGATCAGAACGTCCTCGCCGCGCTGCAGCGCATGCTGGGCGGCGCGCAGGCACTTCATATCGGCAGTACCGCGCTCCACGGGAATGCCGCCAACGCGGCTAAAGGCCCAGCGCACAATCTTGCTCTTGGCGAACTCGGACTTAAAGATGGGGCGAATGCGGCGGCCCCCAAAGAACAGCGCCGTCTCCACGGCCAGGAGCTCGGCCATCGAGGTGTGGTTGCAGATGACCACGCTGCCGCGGCCTTCCTGGCGCTCAAACAGAAGATTGGCGTCCTCGACCTTCCAGCGCCACATGAGCTTGGAGAAAGCCCAAAGGATGGCCATGACTACGACGACGGTGCCGCGGATCAGCGCTGGAAACTCGGCGTAGGGGGCGTTGTAATAGTCCTCGGGCGTCTGCTTAAACAGGCGCATGGGCTACCTCCTTTGGTTGATGAGGTCCTCGATTATCGAGACGACCTCGTCGATGGTGTGGGCGGTGGAGTCGACGTGCACGGCGTCCTCGGCGGGCACGAGCGGCGCCACCTCGCGGCTGCTGTCGAGTTTATCGCGTTGCTTGAGGGCGTCGAGGGTCTCGTCGACCTCAGCCTCGAGCTGCTCGGACGTGAGCGGCTGGGCATCGTTTTGGTGACGCTGAAGCACGCGGCGGCGGGCGCGCTCGCGCGGGTCGGCGGTTAGGAAGACCTTGACCTGCGCGTTAGGGAACACGACGGTTCCGATGTCGCGACCCTCGGCCACGATATCGCGGTCCTCGGCTGCGCGGCGCTGGTGGATGAGCATGGCGGTGCGCACGCCCGGGTAGGCCGAGACCTTGGACACGTTGGCGTCGACCTGCGGGGTACGAATGGCGGCCGAAGCGTCCTGGCCGTCGATGGTCAGGCGCGTGTCCTCGCCGGTACCGTTGGTAAAGCGGATCTCGATTTGCTCGGCGAGGGCGTCGATTGCCGCCTCGTCGTCCAAATCGATGCCACGGTCGAGCGCGGCGAAGGTGACGGCGCGATACATGGCGCCCGTGTCGAGCTTGTTAAAGCCCAGCTGGCGGGCGATCTCCTTGGCGATGGTGGACTTGCCGGAACCGGCGGGGCCGTCGATGGCGACGATCATGCAATGCTTCCTTTCGATGGGTGACGTGCTGGTATGGTTCGCGGGCGTTGGGGCGCGGCGGGTTGCCTAGCCCGTGTAGCGCTCGCGGTAGGTGTTACGCTTGGGAGCGGAGCCGTGGCTGCCGTGGTGACGCGTGCGGCTGGCGGTGTTGGTCGCGGGCGCGGCGGCGCGCTTGGAGCTGGCCTGCTTGGGCGGGATGCCGCCGGCCTTGAGGATCTGCACCTCGCGGTCGGTGAGCTCGCGCCACGAGCCTTTGGCCACGTCCTTGAGCTCCAGGCCGGCAAAGTTGCAGCGGTGAAGGCGGATCACCGGATGGTGAATCTTGCCCAGCATACGCTTGACCTGGTTCTTGCGACCCTCGCGGATGATGACCTCCACGGCGGTGGTACCGGGCTTGACGCCTTGCGGTGCCACAGCCTCTGCCTCGCGCGCGTTGATGACGCGGCAGATCGCCGGCTGGCACAGGCCGTCGTCGAGCTCGATGCCACGGCGTAGCGGTTCTAGATCGCGGTCGGTCAGCTGCCCGTCCACGAGTGCCTGGTAGGTCTTGTAGACGTGCTTGCTGGGATGCAGCAGGTCCTGCGACAGGTCGCCGTCGGTGGTAAAGAGCAAAAGGCCTGTGGTGTCGCGGTCCAGGCGACCCACCGGGAAAAGTCCCGGAAAGCGGTCGCGGGGGACCAGGTCGGCCACGCAAGGGCGCTCCTGCGGGTCGCTCATGGTGGTGAGGTAGCCGGTCGGCTTGTAGAGCATCAAGTACACGGCACCCTGGTTGAGCTTGACGGGCATGCCGTCGACCTCAATGTGATCATGGTCGACGTCGACCTTGGTGCCCAGCTCAGTTGCGACCTGGCCGTTGACGGTCACGCGGCCGGCAGTCATCAGGTCTTCCGACCCGCGGCGGCTCGCCACGCCCGCGCGCGCCAAAAAGCGCTGCAGGCGCATGGTGTGCGGGTAGACGGACTGGGCGTCGGTCGCGGGCGCTGTGCTGTCCGTGGCGCGCGTCTCCCCTACTTCGTTAGTCCTCGTCATACAAATCCTTCGAGGTCTCGTCGACGACCAGGGCCTCCAAGTCCTCGACTGCATCAACATCTTCAACATCGGTATCGAGCAGTTCGCGCTCTTCGTCCAAGTCCTCTGCCTGCTCCTCCAGTGTGGACTGAATACTGCGGCCGCTTAGACGCTCGCGGATAAACTGGCGCGACTGCTCGTCGGGGGCAAACTGCTCCAAGTCGGGCAGGTCGTGGGTGGAGCGCAGACCGAACTTTTCCAAGAAGGCGTTGGTCGTGCCGTAGATGATGGCTTGACCGCGCTGGGGATCGCGGCCGAGCTCGCGCACCAGACCCTTGTCCACGAGCGACGCGATGACGCCGTCGGAATTGACGCCGCGGATGCCCTTGACCACCTCGCGCGTGACGGGCTGGTGGTAGGCGATGACGGCCAGGGTTTCGAGCGCCGCCTGCGATAGCTTTTGCGTGTCCCAGCTCAGCACGTAGGCTTCGACCACGTCGTGGTAAGCGGGGTGCGTAAACAGGCGCCAGCCGCCGGCGACCTCGCGCAACTGAAAGCCGCGGTTGGCCTCCTCGTACTCAACCTTGAGCTCGGCGAGCAGCGACGCGCACTCGCCCGGGGCGATATCCAGTGCGCCGGCCAGCGCGGGCGCACTCACCGGGTCGCTCGACACCAGCAGCAGCGCCTCGAGAGCGCCTTTGAGGCTGTTTGCATCCAGTGTGGAAAGGGTTGACATGATTGCGGCTCCTATTCGGTGAGCTCGGGGCCCTCGCCGGGCACGTAGGCCTCGGCGCCCTCGACGCGGTTGATGCGGATGGTTCCAAAGATCTCGTCCTGGCTCAGCGTGAGCGAGCCGCGCTTGGCGAGCTCAAGCATGGCTAGGAAGGTGACGACGAGCTGCTCGGTGGTAGCATCGCCGTCTAACAGCTCGCGGAAGGTGCAGGTTTGGTGTGCCATGGTAAAGCGGTCGACTGAGGCCACGGTCAGGTCGAGCGGTACGCGATGCGGCGCCACATGCTCGGCCTCCAGCAGGAAGGTCTGGCGCTTGCCGTCCAGGTCGGCACAGATGACGGCGAGGCCGCGCAGGGTGATGCCGGCCAGATAGTCGGGCATCAGGCCCAAAAACTCCGGGTCGGGACCGGCCACACGCGGGTGCATGCGGCTTTCGGCCTGCATGCGGGCACCGAGGGCCGCCGCCGCGCCCTTAAACTGCTTGTAGGCAATCAGGCGCTGGATCAGGACCTCGCGCAAGGCGTCGCCGTCGAGCGCGCTGAGTTCCTCGAGGTCTTCATCGAACTCGTCATCGTCGTCATCGACTTTGCGCGGGGCCTCATGCGGCACCAGCGAGGCGGCCTTGATGTCCAAAAGGGTTGCCGCAACCAGCAAAAAGTCGCTCGCCACGTCTAGGTCCAGCGCCTCGATGCGCTCGGCCTCGGCAAGGTACTGCTCGGCCACCTCGCTGATCGAGATAGCGCCGATATCTACTTTTTGGCGAGTAACCAGCTGCAGCAGCAGGTCGAACGGTCCGCTGTAGACCTGCGTCGACACGCGATACGACATCTTCGACCTCCTTTGACGGCGCCTTCGCGGCGCGGTTTGGGTGCATGTTGCGACCGTTTTGCGCGGTCGACCTGTAAGTTTACCTTAGATGCCGGCGATTGCGAAGTTGAGCAGCTGCTCAGCAAGCGGATACACGGTAACGTCGAAATACCGGCCGATTACATCGATGCCGGTCCACATGGGCAGCAGGTACAGCACTAGGATGAGGATGGGCATGGCGTATTGCTGCAGGTGGTAGTAGTTGTTGAGCGCCTTGCCTTTGAGGAACGGCACGATGATCGACGAGCCATCGAGCGGCGGGATCGGGATGAGGTTGAAGAATGCGAGTGACAGGTTAACCACGATAAACGTGGCGCCGAAGTTCATGATCTGTGACGCCAGGGCAAAGGAGATGCCGGTGTAGAGGTTGCCGTACGCCACGTGCATGAGTGCCGCGGCAAGGCACGCGAGTGCGATGTTCGACGCGGGGCCGGCCGCGCTCACCAGGACCTCGTCGCGCTTGGGGTGCTTGAGGTTGTTGAGGTAGACGGGCACGGGTTTGGCGAAGGCGAACACCGGGCCGCCGGCCGCGAGCATGAGCAGCGGCAGGATGATGGTGCCAAACGGGTCGATATGGTTAAGCGGGTTGAGTGACACGCGGCCGCGCGAACGGGCCGTCTTGTCGCCGAGCGCCCAGGCCGCGGCGGCGTGTGCGCTCTCGTGGATCACGATGCCCACGATGACGGCGACGGCGCTGGCGAGCAGGTTCATGAGGTAGCTGCTGGACATAGCGCTCCCCTAGCGGACGCGGCGCGAGGCGCGCGTGAGCAGGTAGTCGATCACAAACAGGATCACGGTGACGATGGCGTAATCCAGGCGGAACACGCCGCCAAAGGGCGACGTGATGACGCCATAGCCGGCGATGGCGCTCGGCAGTGCGCGCGAAAGCTCAACGACAAAGCCTACGATCTGCAGCTTGGCGGTGAGGCCGCTAAAACACAGCAGCACGGTCATCGCGCTCATAAAGATGCCGCAGATGCGACAGGCGACGGCGATGATGCTCATCGCCACGGCAGCGGCCTTACGAGAGTTCACGCGCGGTCTCCTCTTCGATCTGGGTGGAAAGCTCCAGCCATTCGTCCTCGAGCTTGGGCAGCTCTTGCTTAAGGCCGTTATATTCCCCCAGCGCGGCGTTGAACTTGTCTTGATCGGCATAAAGCTCTTCGCTTGCCATCAATTCCATAAGCTCGTCATAGCGGGCGCGCTTTTTGTCGAGCTCCGTCTCGATCTTCTTGAGCTGGTTACGCACGCCCTTGAGCTTTTTATTGAGCGCTGCGCGGGCTTGGGCCTCGGCGCGCTTTTGCTCCTTGGTCTTTTTGCCCTCGGCGGGTTTGGGGGCAGCTGCGGGGGTGTCGGCCTGGGCGGCGCTGGCTTTGGTGGACTTGGCCGTGGCCGGCGCACTCTCCCCTGCCGTCTCGGCGGCGGCACGGGCTGCGAGGTCCTCGCGCTTGTAGAGGTAGTAGTCGTAGTCGCCGTCATAGACCGTGACCTTGCCATCGCGGATGTCGATCACGCGGTTGGCCACGGCGCGCACCAGGTGTTCGTCGTGGCTGATCAGCACGATGGTGCCGGGGAAGTTTTGCAGGGCGTTCTCGAGCATGTCCACCGAGTCGATGTCTAGGTGGTTGGTGGGCTCGTCCAGGCACAGGAGCGCCTCGGGGGCCACGAGCATCTTGGCCAGGGCCAGACGCGCTTTTTCGCCGCCGGAGAGGACGCGAACCTGCTTCTCGATGGAATCGTTGTCGCTAAACAGGAAGGCGCCCAGTAGGCTGCGCTGCTGTGGCACGGTCCACTTGGGCGTGACGGTGTCGATCTCTTGCAGGACGGTGTTGGACTCGGTCATGCCCTCGAGCGCGTGCTGGGCGTAATAGGCCACGCCCACGTTGGTGCCCAGGTCGCGGGTGCCGGTGGTGGGCGGCTCCAGTCCGGCGATGATCTTCATGAGCGTGGACTTGCCGGCGCCGTTGGGGCCGACGAGCGCCACGTGCTCGCCGCGGTAGAGCTTGAGGTCGATATCGCTGTAGATGTGTTTGTTGCCGTAGGACTTGGAGACGCCCTCCAGGCCCACGACCATGTCGCCGGAGCGCGGTGGGTCGGGGAACTTAAAGTCGATGTGCTTGTGGCCCTCGGTTAGGATGACAAGCTCCTTTTTGATCTGCTCGATCTTGCGGATGCGCTCCTGGGCCTGGGCTGCCTTGGTGGGCTTGTAGCGGAACTTGTCGACGAAGACCTGCATGTGGGCGATGTCGCGCTCCTGGGCGGCGCGCTTGGCGCGCATCTGCTCCAGGTTGTCCTCGCGCTGCTTGAGGTAGCTACTGTAGTTGCCGGTGTAGGTGGTCACGCGGCGGTTCTCGAGGGCGGCGACGTGGTCGACGCAGGCGTCCATGAAGGCGCGGTCGTGGCTGACGATGAGGACGGCGCCGTCGTAGTTGGCGATAAAGCCGCGCAGCCACTGGACGCTTTCGAGGTCCAGGTGGTTGGTGGGCTCGTCCAGCAGCAGCAGGTCGGGGTGGCGCAGGAAGAGCTTGGCGAGCGCGATGCGCATCTGCCAGCCGCCCGAGAACTCGGAGCATGGGCGCTCAAAGTCGGTGACCTTAAAGCCCAGGCCGGAAAGGATTTTGCGGGCGTTGCTCTCGAGCTCGTAGCCGCCCAGGTGCTCAAAGCGGTCCTGGACCTGGCCGTACTCGTTAAGGAGTGCGTCGACGTCCTTGCCCTGCTCGGAGAGCTCGGTGATCTGGGCCTGCAGCTCGTTGGCACGCTCGCCCATGCGGCGGATTTCCTTGGCGGCGGCCATGACCTCGGCAAGGATGGTGGTGTCCTTGTGCTCCAGATTAGTTTCCTGCTCTAGGTAGCCCACCTGGCAGTCCTTGGCGTACTGGACCTGGCCGGCGTCGGGGCTGTCGATGCCCATGATGATTTTGAGCATGGTGGTTTTGCCGGCGCCGTTGGGGCCCACGAGCGCGAAGCGCTCGCTGGGGTTGATCTGGAAGGACGCGCTGCTAAAGAGGACGCGTGCGCCGAAGCTTTTTTCGATCTTGTCGATGGCCTCCCGCACCGGGCCGTTGCAGCCCTGCTCGGCCATGCCCTTGAGGCAGGCCAGCACGCCGTAGGTCAGCAGCGTGTTCTCCTTGCGGATGGCCTTCAGTTCTTCGTCCTGCTCCTTTTGGCGCAGGGTCCAGCGGTACACTCGGTTGTAGGTGGTCAGCAGCAACAGCAGCGCCGAGAGCACCCCGCCGGCGGTGAGGATGCTTTGCCAGGTCAGCTCCATGGTGGTTTCCCTCCTTTCTCCCTTTATCCGTTGGGCATGGGACAGGGGGGAAGTTGCACGTGTTCGTGCAACTCCAATTGGGTTTCTCCCCATTGCACAAACCGACCGCGCCGGACGCAAACATCTCTTGCTAATTTGGGGTGGATATGATATGCTAAAAAATGACCAAAGCGCATGACATCTGCTGCGGGAATGCCGCGCGGAAGGGGAGAGCACCGTGAAAACAGCCATCGTTACCGACACCAACAGCGGCATCACCGCCCAAATGGCACGGGA